>CAMCDA010000165.1 GCA_945873195.1 Asaia bogorensis | reverse complement strand
AGATCGAGATCACTCTGTCGCGTAAATTCGGATGGGAGTGGAAGAACGCCAAAAGTGCTTCGTCGCTGAGGCTCGCCGTCGCCATGGGTCCGATTCCCTTATCGAGGAGGCGTCAAAGTACTCCCCACAACGTTGAATCGCACCCGGTTGCACCACTGCCGCCGTCCGATGCCATCCACCCGCCACCGGCATCGTCAGCCCCGGCACCGTGGCCAGACCCGCTTTGGTCAGGTCCGGCAGGCGGGCGATATCGCGGAAGATCGTCTCCCCTTCTCCCTCCACCAGCGCGTCCATGTAGATCGCGGGGTCGTGGTAATAATCCAGGTCGAACAGCGACGCCCGCGCCGAGGCCCCGCCGAACACGATCAGCGTGGCCGGCCGGCGCCGCCTGATCTCCCGCGCCACCGCCACCAGGCAGTCGGCCGACCAGACATAGATCGAGAAACCAACGATATCCGGTTCGAATGTCAGGATTGCTTCGACATAGGCCGCGACATCTTCCCGCGCGAAGTCGATCAGCGTCACGACATGATCGGGCCGTTCCGGGTCCGCCACAACCGCCGCCTGAATCCGCCGCACGCCAAAACTCGGCAGGTCCAGTCGCCCGTGCTCATCCCCATCCGAGCGGGGCGTCAGGCAGACCAGGGCAATCCGACGGGTCATGACATGATCTTTCCGGGTGCTGGCCGCGGGGCGGCGCATCCTAGGGTCTGCCGCCGCCGCGTGATAGAGGAAACCCCGAGACCCAGGAGAGGCCGATGCCAGCATCCTTCTTCCGCACGCGCGTGATCCGGGCCGGGGACGCGGCGCAAATGCCGGACGCCATCCGCCAGATGCGCGCCGGCGCCTTCGAGGGCCTGATCGTCGAAGACGTCTACAGCCAGGACGCCTGCGCCCGCGTCTGCGCCCGCCTGCAGGCCGGCGATCATGGCCTGATCCGCATGGGGTTCCCGGCGGCGATGCGCGCCTTCTTCCTGGGCATCAACCTCAATCTCGCCAACCCCGACCTCGGTCGGTATTTCCAGGAGGCGCCGCGCTTCCATGCACGCCTGCGCGCCCTGTTCGGCGATGATCCCGATCTGGAAACAACCGTGACGAGGCTGCTCTCGGCGCTGGACCAGGGCCGCCCCTATGGCGCCGCGCCCGGCCTTGGCGCCGACCACATGTTCGCGACGCTGCGCGCCCATCTGACCGGCGGCTTCATCCCGCCCCATTTCGACAATGAACAGGCCTTCCGCGACAGCTACCGCTACATCACGCCGCTGATCGGCGCCGATCTGTTTTCCTTCGTGCTGGCCTTTTCCCGGGCCGAGGACGGCGGCGCGCTGGAAGTGTTCAACATGCACCATGGCGGGCGGATGTTCCGGATGGCGGATGGACCGGACGATGCGTCCCATCTGCGGCTGGAGGATGTGGAAAGCATGCGGTTCCGCTTGGCGCCGGGCGAGATGATCCTGTTCAACTCCGGCCGTTTCCTGCATCGGGTCACGCCGGTCATCGGCCGCGCCACGCGATGGACCGCCTGCGGGTTCATGGCCGAAAGCCGGTCGGGCGACCGGGTCCATTGCTGGGGCTGAGCCATGCTGCCCCCGTATTTCGACCGTCTGATCGCCGCCTGGCAGGCGGGCCTCACCGGCCGTGACGTCCATCTGGGCTATTGGGACACGCCCCCTGCCCTTTCGGCCCCCTGCTCCCCCCGCGACTTCGCCGCCGCGCAGGCCCGCCTGACCGAACGGATCATCGACCAACTGCCTCTGTTTCCCGGCCAGGACATCCTGGATGTGGCCTGTGGTTTCGGCGGCACCCTGGCCGCGTTGAACGCCGCGGCATCCAGCACCGCGCTGACCGGGATCAATATCGACACCCGCCAGTTGGCCATCTGCCGCACGATCCCGCCTCGGTTCGGCAACCGGCTCGCCCTGATCGCCGCCGATGCCTGCGCCCTGCCGCTGCCCGCCGCATCCCGCGACCACGTTACCTGCGTCGAGGCCCTGTTCCACTTTCCCTCCCGCGCCGGCTTCCTGCGGGAGGCCGCGCGCGTGCTGCGTCCCGATGGCTGCCTGCTGCTGACGGATATCCTGCTACGCGCCGACAACGCGCCCTGGAGCGCGGAGCGGATCGCGGCGATCCTCCGGCGCGACTACGGCCCCTGGCCCGACCCGTGGTGCGCCCTCCCGACCATCATCCAGGCCGCGCGCGCCGCCGGTCTTGAACCCATCGCCCAGGACGACTGGACCGTCGCGACCCTGCCCAGCTATCGCGTCATCGCCCCAGATCCCGCGCCGGAGCGCGATCCCAACCCGGGGGCGGGCGCGGTGTTCCGCTGGCTGCACGAAAATGGCGGGCTTACGTATCAGATGCTGGGGTTTCGCCGAACGTCGCGATGAACCTGGCCAGTTCATCCCGCACCCGCGCGATCACCGGTTCCCAGTCCAGCGGCGCCGCCTGCCGAAACAACCGCATCGTCGGATACCAGGGGCTGCGGTCGGTGTTCAGCATCCACCGCCAGTCCGGCGCATAGGGCAGCAGCAGCCACACGGTCTTGCCCAGCGCGCCGGCCAGATGCGCGACGGCCGTATCGACGGTGATCACGACATCCATCTGCTGGATCAGAGCCGCCGTATCGGCGAAATCCCGCAGGTCCGGACCGAAGAACCGGATATTGCCGGCAAGCGCGAAGGCCGTCACATCCTCGGGCCGCAAATCGCGTTGCAGGCAGTATGGTTTCAATCCCAGCGACAACAGGGGTTGCAACATATGCAACGGGATCGACCGGTTGTGGTCGTTCAGATGATCCTTGTTGCCCGACCAGGCAATGCCGATCCGGGGCCCCGCCTTGGCGCCGAGACGCGCCCGCCACGTCACCTGATGGCCGACCGGAACGGTCAGATACGGCACCTCGGCCGGCACGTTTTCCAGCACCGTTCCGAGCGCCAGCGGCAGGCTCAACAACGGGCAATAGAATTCGAAGATCGGCGGCGCCTCCGTGCGGTCCACCACATCCGCCACCCCCGGCAGACCCGAGAGCAAGGGCCGCAGCTCGGGCTGCGCGCCCAGGATCACGGTGGCACCCCTCGCCGCCACCAACGGCGCGTAGCGGCAGAACTGGATCGTATCGCCCAGGCCTTGTTCCGCATGCAACAATATCCGCCGCCCGGCGATATCCTCCCGCCCCGTCCACATCGGCTGGTGAAACCGGGGCTTGCGCCGGCCGAGGTTTTCGAGCGTCCAGCGATATTCGTATTCCGGCCAGCCACGCGCGAAATCACCCGCCAGCAACAGGCAGACCGCGAGGTTGAAGCGCAAGGGCCCAGGTTCGGCCGCGGCCGAGATCGCGCGCCGATAATCGACCTCGGCCGCCGCTGTCCGCCCCAGCATGCGCACAACATTCGCGCGACTGTTCAATCCACCGGTATTACCCGGTTTAACCTGCAATGATCTCTCCGCCGCCTCCAACGCCTCCTGATATCGGCCAAGCTCCCGCAGGGCTCGGCTTCTGTGGTCATGGGCGCGTTCGTCATCGTCACGAACGCCGATCACCTGATCGTAGCACGCCAGCGCCTCCTCGAACGCGCGGAGCCCCAGCAAGACCCGGCCCCGCCCGATCAACGCATCCGGATCGCCGGGACGGATCGCCAGCGCGCGATCATAGCTTTCCAGCGCCTCATCCCGCCGCTCCAGCAGCCGCAGGGCGTCCCCCCGGAAGAAATGCACATGGCAGCGCGTTTCATCCGATACGCGCGTCTGTCGAGGATCCGAAATGATCCCGAGCGCGCGGTCGAAACAAGCCAGGGCCGCGTCCCGCCGATCCAGGGAGATCAGCACATTGCCCTTGCCGACTAGGGCATCGACCATATCCGGCGCCACCGCGAGGGCCTTGTCGTAGCCTTGCATCGCTTCCTCGGGCCGCTGCAAGGCCGCCAGGGCGTGACCCCGGCCGTGCAAGGCTTCCAGCAAGGTCGGTTGCAGCGCCAGCGCGTGGTCGAAACTGGCCAGCGCCTCGGCGTGCCGTTCCAGCGACCGCAGCGCGAAGCCCCGGTTGACCATCGCCCCGACGTGATCGTGCTGCGCGCGCAGCACCTGGTCCAGCCGGCTCAGCGCGAGGTCATGCCGCCCCAACTTTCCATCCACGAGCGCCGCGTCGAACAGGATCCCCGGCGCGTCTGGCGCCAGCCCCAAGGCCTGGGCGAGATGCGCCGACGCCTCCTGCACGCGGCCACCGCGCATCATGATGACGCCCAGCAGATGCAGCACATCGGCGGATGGGGGCAGTTGTCGGGCCAACCCCTCGGCCTGGTGCAGTTGCCCGGATCGCAGGGCGGTCAGGCAACGCTGGAAATCAGCGTGTTGCAGCAAGCCTGGATCAATCAGCGCCACCGCGCCGCCCCGTCACTCTCCACGGCCCGAGAACGCCAGCAGCCGCTCCAACTGGCGATCCTGCTTCAGGTTGATCATGCGGATTTCCGCGCTACGCCGCTCCGCCGCGCCCTGCGCGACGCGCCGCATCCACCGGTGCAGCGCGCCGCCAAACCCGGCATCCGCCCCGCCCAACCGCTCCACCAGTTCAAGCGCCCGCGGCGCGTGCACCATGAAGATCTCGTCTTCCAGGGACACGATGGCACCGCATCCGCCCGGATCGCCCTGGCGCGCGCAACGGCCGAACAACTGCCGATCGACCCGCCGCGAGTCATGATACTCGGTCAGGATCACATACAGCCCGCCGCGTTCGGCCACCGCGCCTTCCAGGCGGATATCGGTGCCGCGGCCGGCCATGTTCGTGGCAACCGTGACGGTGGAGGGCTGGCCGGCGACGGCAACGACCTCGGCCTCGATCCCGTCCTGCTTGGCGTTCAGCAGCGCATGGGCGATGCCGCGCGCGGTCAGGATCGCGCTGATCTCCTCCGACGCGCCAACCGATCGCGTGCCGACCAGGACCGGCCTTCCCTCGGCGATCATGTATTCCACCCGATCCGCGACGGCCGCCCATTTCTCGTCCCGCGTGGCCAGCATCTGGTCGGGATCCCACACGCGGCGCGACGGCCGATGCAGCGGGATGCGGACCACATCCAGCCCGTAGATCGAGCGGATTTCCCGCGCGACCTCCCGCGCCGTGCCGGTCATGCCGGCCAGCCGCAGATAGCGGCGGAACAGCCGTTGATACGTCAGGCGCGCCAGGGTTTCCCGGCGTTCGGTGGTCTCGCAGTCTTCCTTCACCTCGATCAGCTGATGCAGCCCGCGTTCCCAGGATCGATCCGGCATCACGCGCCCGGTGGACTCGTCCACGATCTGCACCCTGCCCTCGGCCACAACGTAATGCTCATCCCGATGGAACAGCAGCAGCGCGACCAGGGCCTGGGTGACCAGTTCCTCCCGCCCGCGGACGGACGCCCAGATCGCCGTCTCCCCCGGCGGGCATTGCCGGGTGACCGCCGACCGGCCTTCATCGGTCAGCCGCACCATCCGGTCGGCCCACTCGATCTCGTAGTGTTCATCCGCGTTCAGCGTCCGCGCGATCGCCAGCGCCCGCGCGCAATGCGCCGCCTCATCCGCTGGCCCGTTGGAGGCCGACAGGATCAGCGGCGTCCTTGCCTCATCGATGAAGACGCTGTCGGCCTCATCCACGATTGCGAAATACAAGCCCCGCAGCACCAACCCGTCCTCGGCCTCAACCTCTCCGCGCATGCGGCTCAGCGCCAGATGCAGGCGGCTGCCGCCCTGCCCGCGGGTTATGCCATCGCGCAGATAGTCGAAGGCGAGTTCCTTGTTGGTGCAATAGGTGATGGAGGCGGCATAGGCCTCCCGTCGCTCGGGCCGCTGCATGCCCTGGATCACCACGCCGACCGACAGGCCGAGGAACCGGTACAGCGGCGCCATTTCCTCCGCGTCACGCGTAGCAAGGTAGTCGTTCACCGTGATCACATGCACCGGATAGCCGCTGAGGCCCACCGTGCAGACCGGCAGCGTGGCGGCGAAGGTCTTGCCCTCCCCGGTTGCCATTTCCACCAGCTTGCCTTGCAGCAGCCCCCATCCCGCCATCAACTGCGACGGGTAGTGCCGCTTGCCGAGGGTGCGGTCGGCGGCTTCACGAATGAGGGCGAAGGCTTCGCCGACAAGCGACGTCGTGAACCCCTCCTGCCGCAGCCGCCCCCGCATGCCACGGGCCAGCGCGCGGAGTTCGTCATCCGACAGCAGCCGCATCGCGGCCTCATGCGTGTCGGTCGCGGCGACGATCGGCCGCAGGCCCCGCGCCGGGTCGCGCAAGGTGGTCACAACCGGGCGTATCACCCGCGCCAGAATCCCCTCCGCGAGGCGGTCGTGCCAGCCGGGTTCCTCCTCCGACCGCTCAAAATACGGCCGCCCGGGCGCGAGCAGTTCCGGGTCCGTGAGAATGCCGAGCTTAGACACTGAAGCGAGAGAGGAAGAGCAGCCGGATTGAGCGGTACCACTGAACGCCCAGCGGTTGCGGCGCGTGTTCAAACCGGACCAGGGCGCGTTGGCCGAAGGCGGCGAAGTGGGGTGCGTCCTCCAGGATGATGTCGAACTGGAACATCCGCTGCAGGGTCCGAGGCCCTTTCGTATCGCGCGGATCCGTCGCGATCGCGCCGCCCCCCTCCATCGCCAGAGCCTTGCTCGGCAGGTACTCGTCTCCGGCGGGGACTTCGCGGACGATGTGGGCGTTATGGATGGTGTGGGTGCGGTTCATGATCCGCACCCGGACCCGATCGGTTTCCATCCGCACCTGATGGGTGGCGTCCTGCGGCACGACCACCCGGATCAGCGGCGGGGTCTCACCAATGACGTGGCCGATCAGTTCGCCCTTGCGGAAGAACCGGCCCGGCATGTCATCGAGGTTGGGCACCATGAACACGCCATCCGTCTTGGCGCGAATAAGGAGATCGTCGGCCCGTGCCGTGGTGATCGCGAGGCTGGCGCGTTCCTGACGCAGCTTCTCCCGGATCACCGCCGCCCGGACACGATCGGCCGAGGCTTCCAGCACATGCAGCGCCTCCAGTTCGGTCACCTTGGCCTGGGCCACGCGGAACTGCGCGCTCAATGAGGGTTCGGCCAGACGCACCAACGGGTCGCCGGTCGTGACCCGTTTGCCGGCCGCCAGGAATTCATCCACGAACCCGCCGGTGCCGGCGCGGACCAGCGCCTGTTCAGGCAGCCAGACAACGCCCTCGGCGTGGGAGTGGTACGGGATTGGCACCACAGTGATGAACAGCGTGCAGGCAGTGATCAGCCCCCCCAGGACAACGGCCGCCCGCCGCCGCCGGCCGCGCAGGCGCGGGTTGGTCACCAGGTGCTTGATGCCCTTGAACAGCGGCATGCCGACCATCGCGCCCATCGCCCAGATCGCCAGCAGCACGCCGATGAAGAAGAACTTCCCGGCGATGAACAGCGCGATCAGCACCGTGATGAAGACGCGATAGACCGAGGACGCGAAGCCGTAGAAGATCAGCCACGCCCGCTCCGCCACCGTGGTGTGCGGCGGATCGAGGTCCCGCGCGCGCAGCAGATAGCGTTCCAAAAGGTACGACCAATAGCGGGTGGACCGGCCCGCCAGGTTCGGAATCTCCAGCAGGTCGGCCATGATGTAGTAGGCGTCGTAGCGGAGCAGCGGATTGCCGTTGAAGATCAACGTCGAAACGCCCGCGATCAGCATCACATTGAACAGCACCGCGCGCGTCACGCCCGGTTCCACCAGCAGCCACAGATAGAAGGCGAGCGCGGCGATAAAAAGCTCCACGATCACCCCGGCCGAACCGACCAGCGCGCGGTGGTACTTGGAGCGGAAGGTGGTCGCGGCCGAGGCCTCCACATACGGCACCGGCAGAAGCACCAGCAGCAGGACGCCCATTTCATGGACCTCTCCGCCACGGGCCTTGATCGCCATGGCGTGCCCAAATTCGTGCAACGCCTTGATGATGGGAAAGGCGAGATACAGCACCACGAGGTTATCGACCGACAGCACCCGGTCGGTGAACCCGTTGGTCATCTCGGTCCAGTGCGGCGGGATCAGGAACAGCGCCGGCACCACCACGACGAGCCAGATCACCGCGCCGACCGGTCCCCAGAGCAGCCTGATCAGACCCTGCATCCGGTTCAGCATCCGGTCCGGGTCCAGCATCGGAATACGGATCGACATCGGATTGCCGAGGGAGCGGCGAGTGCGGGCGCTGATTTCCTTTTCGTGGCGCGCGAACAACTCGGCGACATCGGGGGTGACGTCGCTTTGCAGCAGATCGGCCGCGTGCAGCTGGCCCAGAAGCTGGATCATCTCATCCTGGGTCGGCGCGGATTCGATCAACTGCTTATTGGCGCTCTCCCAAAGGTCGGCCACCGTACGCTTGCCGTCCATCAGCGCGATGATCAGACGGGCGCCGGCAGAAAACCGTTGGACGCGGCCCGAGGCCGGGTCCTGCAACAGGTACCAGACCTCGCCCCGGTAGCGATGGCGGTGCAGGCGGGCGTGCGAGCGCAGGCGCGGCCGAAGATTCTCAACCCGGTACCAAAGACTGCTGAGAACCGGTGCGTCGTTCATCGGCCGGGTCCGCGCGCCCTCATGGCAGTTCCTTCCAGATCCACCAGCGTACCCAATCGGTCAGGCTGTGGGTCCAGATCCAGAACAGGTTGCGGTCGCCAACGACGATCTTGCCGACGCCTTCCATGCCGGGGCGCAGGCGATCGGGCGGCGTCGTGAGGGTCGCCTCCACCCGGAAGAAGTTGCGCCCTTCCTGGGGGATGGAGACCGGGGTGATCTGGCGCACCGCAAACCCGAGGGACTGGGATGTCAGGCCCGAAAGGGTCAGCGTGCCGGTCTGCCCGACCTCGACGAAGTTAATCTCCCGCTCATCGACTTCCAGCACCACGCGATAGGCATCCAGCGGCGCGATCTGGTACAGGATCTTCCCCTGCTCGATCGGCGCGCCGAGCAACTGGGTCAGGTCGCCGGAGACGACGACACCGTCGAAGGGCGCGGTCAGCAACGCGCGGGACAGTTTGTCGGTGACCAGCGCGAGCTGTGCCTCGGTCTGCGCGATCTGGGCCGCGATGACGACCATCGCCGACCGGTCCTGCCCGGCCATCGACTGGCGGTGCTTGCGGGCCAACTGGTCGCGTTCGGCGGACAGCCTTGTGTATTCCAGCCGCAGGTCGCGATCATCGAGACGCGCGAGGACCTGGCCGGCGCGGACGGTATCACCGGCCCGCGCGTCCGCCTGGGCGATGTGGCCATCAAAGGGAGACACGATGGCCCGTTGTACCGAGCCCTCCACCACCGTCTTGGCCGCGACGCGGTATTGGTCCGTGGCGAAGGAGAAGAACAGCCCCAGCGCCACGACAACCAGCGCGATCAGTTTGACGCCCGGGTGGCGCGGTCCGAACAGCGCCAGCATCAGGCCATGGGCGCTGTGCCCCGCGCGCCGGATCAGGCCGCGTTCATTGTCCCGCTTCAGATCGAAGGTGGGGCCGACGAGGCCACCGATCGTGGTACAAAGCTCGACCGTCTCCGCGTCAAACGTCTTGCCGGTGGATCGTTCCAGCGTGATGACGCCGACCGTATGCCCATCCACCGACAGCGGCACGGAGCAGATGGCGATGTCGCGGAATTCCCGCGCCAGTTCGGCATGCGCGACCGCGCCCAGATCGTCGCCTTTTTCGCCCCCTGTCGGAGACGGCCAGACCAGGGTGGCGTCGAGGTCCAGCACCTCATCCATGGCATCCGCGATGCGGCGCACCAGACTCATTTTGGTGTCAAACGTGGCGGTGTGGGAGATCGCCTTGACCTCCACGCTGCCTGATTTCTCCAGCCCGATGCTGACCCGGTCGCAGTCCAGGCGAGCGGCGAGTTCATTGGCGACCGCGAGGGCCGAGGGCGCGAAACGCCGTTCCTGGGACGCGGTGGCGACCATGTCCATCGCAAGGCTCAGGCGGGACAGGCGCTGATCCCGCTCGGTCAGGGAGCGCTGGCGGAAATCATCCACCAGCCACACGCTGGACCAATGCAGCAGCCGCAATGCGCGTTGCAGGCCGGCTTCCGGGCCCGCCGCCATGTCGAGGACGACGACGCCAAACAGCGTACCCGAAACCTCGATCGGGTAGCCGACATGGGCCGCCTGATCGCGGGCGGGTGGCGAGACGCCATCGGTCGCGACCACGACGCCGCGCCGTTCGCTCAGCACACGCTGGGCGGCGGTGGTCAGATATTGCAGATCGCGCGTGGCGTCGGGCCAGACCGCGGCGGGGCTATAGGCGCCGTCCTTGTCAGGGCCGAGGATCAGAAGCGCGCCGCCGACCCGGTCGATCTGCGAGCACAAGACCGCGAGCCAGCTCGAATAAAACTCATTCCGGTCCCGGGCCGAGGAGAAGCGTGCCCACGCGATGGATTCCGCGCGGACCCGATCCTCAACGGCCAGGGAATAGATGGAAGCAGGTATAGCCATGGAGGCGCCCTACCCGACTTGCATCTTGCCCCACGCTGGCTCGGGCCGCGAAGCCCGGGCCGCGATAGGGCGGGGTGGTTCAGCCCGTTGGGGCATCAGTGAACCGGAGCGGCGTCCGCTTCAGCCGAGGGGGCTTCAGCCTCCGCCTCCTTGGCATCGACCAAAGCATGCTCCAGCCGATCCTTCAGACCCTCGAAATTGCGCATGGACTGCAGGTGCAGATACAGCAGTTCGAGTTCGTCGGTCGCAGCCAGTTCCGCAAGCTTCTCGCCCGGCAGCGCCTTCAGTTTCGCTCGGCTGACAGCCTGGAACCCGCCCAGCGCCACGCGCCCGCCGGTGCCCATGACAACCTGGGCCTGCATCGGCTCCAGCAGATCAAGCTCCTTGAGCTTGTTGCAGAACGCCTGGGTGCGGAGGAACTGGTTCTGATATTCCTGCAGGAACTTCAGAACGTTATCCACATACCCACTTTGCTTGCCGTCGGCATCGAACAGCGGCTGGCCGCGGCCTTCCCGGTTCAGGCCCGGAAATTCCTCATCGATGCAGAGCACGAAGCGGTCGTTGTCGCGGGAGAAAACGAAGGGATAGCGGCGGATGAACGCCGGGATGTACTTGGCTTCCCAGGACTTGCTGGCATGGGACACGAACAGGTTTTCGTTCCCGCGGATGCCCAGGATCACGGCGGGCATCATCTCACCGTCCGGGCCGGCAAACACGATGGCGTATTCGGACGCCGCCTGCGGGAATTCCACGGCCATCAGGGGCACCGAGTTCACTTCACCGGTGAAGGCGTAGTCGCCATCCGACTCGACATGGCTATCGCCATGGCGCGCGCGTGAAACCGGAACGGCTGTCTTGTAGATCAAGAGCTGAGTCATCGTGTCATCGTCTCCATTCGCGTCCCGGCTATACACCGGGACGCGACACATTTGGAACGCCTAACCCATCCTATTCATCGCTCCATCGCGTGATCGATGGCCTGACCTGCGGACGCGGTATCGCGGTGCGCAATTCCATCGCTCATGCGGATCGTATCTGTTGGGCGTAAGGGTTGACGGGATCGGACTGGTTTTGAGGCACATCGCCCC
>CAMCDA010000164.1 GCA_945873195.1 Asaia bogorensis | reverse complement strand
TTGCACAACACCCCGGGGCGACTCGCGATCCGTGCGACGCCAGCGAAAAAACCGGTGAACACCATGCGATAGCCAGCCCGGATCTCCGATTTATGCCTCAGACTACCGGCCCGGCGACGCTGCCGGGATTTTGTTCGGGAATCCTGGTTTCGTTGCAACCCGGGTGCCCTGTGCTAAATACCCCAATACCGTTTCACGACCCGCGCGCCGCACTGGCGGGCCAAGGCCGTTTCGATGCGGTCGTCCGCCGTCCTGGCCTGAGGAATATGATGCGCGCTCTATTCTTTTCCCGCTCTCCCGCGGCCGGGTCGCTCCGCTCGCTCGCCGTTGTCGGCTCGATGCTGGCCTGCCTGTCCCTGACCGGGCTGACCGGCTGCGCGACACCGCCGCCGGCCGATGATCCCGAAGCGGTCGCCGAGTTCAAGGAACTCAACGACCCGATGGAGCCGGCGAACCGCGTCTTCTTTGCCGGCAATACGTTCGTCGATGAAGCCGTGCTGGCACCCGTGGCCCGCGGCTATCGCGCCGTCGTTCCGGATGGCGTGCGGACCGGGATCAGCAATGTGCTGTTCAACATCGGCACGCCGATCCGCCTGACCAACGACATCCTGTCCGGCAAGCCGCGCCGAGCAGGCGATACCACGATGCGGTTTTTTATTAATTCGACGGCAGGGGTGCTGGGCTTCTTCGATGTCGCCGCCGGTATGGGCTTCGTGAAGACCGACTCGGATTTCGGCCTGACCCTGGCCAGTTGGGGGGTGGAGGAGGGACCGTTCCTGTTCCTGCCGATCCTTGGCCCGTCCAGCCCGCGCGATTTTACCGGTTACATCGTCGATCAGACCACCGACCCGTTCTCCTGGGTTGGCCAGGGCACCGCGGTCATGGCTCTGCGGTGGTCCCGCTTCGGCATCAGCGCCGTTTCCACGCGCGACAGGGTCCTGGACCCGGTGGACCAGATAAAGAAGACCGCGCTCGATCCCTATGCCACCTTCCGCAGCCTTTACCGCCAGTTCCGCGCGGCGGGGATCAAGAAGCTGGCCGAGGACAATCGCGCCACCATCCCCGTTTGGTTTCCCGCGCGCGCCGGGGAACAAATCAACCCGCCGCCGCGCTGACGGAGCTTGCGACACATGACCGATCGACGCGATTTCCTGAAGCTGGCCGCCGCCACCTTCCTGGTGGCCGTGGCCCCCGTCGTGGCCCCCGGGGCCGCCCACGCGCAGGCTGCGGAAAAGGCCACCGCCTTCATCAAGTCAACCGGAGAGCGCCTGGTGGCCGTGGTGAACGCGCCCGGGTCGGCCGCCGACAAGCGGCGTGACATCGGCAAGATCATCATCGGCGCCGTCGATGTGGACGCCGTCGGACGCTTCTGCCTGGGCCGGTTCTGGCGCCAGGCGACGCCCGAGCAGCAGAAGACCTACCTCGCCCTCTTCCAGGAAGTCCTCATTTCCAACATCACCGCCAAGCTCGGCGAATACCAGGGCGTGCGGTTCACGATGGGACGCACGCGCCCGCAGGACGAGGACCAGGTTGTTTCGACGGTGGTGGATCGGCCGAACAGCGCCCCCGCCACGGTGGAATGGGTCGTCACCCAGCCCGCGGCCACGCCTCGCATCGTCGATGTGATCGCCGAGGGCACGTCATTGCGGATCACCCAGCGCAGCGACTATGCGGCCTATCTGCAGCGCAACGGCAACAACATCGACGCGCTGCTGGCGGCGATGAAGTCGCAGGTCGAGGCGAACAGATAAGGCCTACCCCTCGACCATCGCCTGCGGCATCCGGTTCCAGGCATCCAGCGCGGCGATCTTGTACGCCTCGGCCAGGGTCGGATAGTTGAAGGTGTTCTCGATAAAATAATCCAGCGTGCCGCGCAGGTTCAGCACCGCCTGCCCGATATGCACAAGCTCGGTCGCGCCTTCGCCCACGATATGCGCGCCGAGCAGACGGCGGGTCTTGAGGGAGAAGATCAGCTTCATCATGCCGGTGGACAGCCCCATGATGTGGCCGCGCGACGTCTCCCGGAACCGCGCCACGCCGCATTCGTAGGGGATGCCGCGGCGGCGGACTTCTTCCTCGCTCATGCCGACCGTGGAGATTTCCGGCACGGCGTAGATGCCATAGGGAAAGAATTCGGGCGCCGGGGGCATCTTGATCCCAAAGGCGTGGCAGGCGGCGATGCGCCCTTGCTCCATCGAGGTTGACGCGAGGCTGGGGAACCCGATTGCGTCGCCGGCGGCGTAGATATGCGGCACGGCGGTCTGGAACGTCACCGGATCGACCTTGAGCCGGCCGCGATCATCCGCCGAGAGGCCGCAATTCGCGAGGTCCAGCACATCGGTCGCGCCCACCCGTCCGGCGGTGTACAGCAGCATTTCCGACCGGATGCGGCGGCCGCTTTCCAGGACGGTCACCGGCCAGTCGTGATTGAATTCGATCCCGACGACCTTCGATCCCAGGCGGATGGCTATGCCGCGATCGCGCAGCTGGTGGAGGAAATCCTCGACCAGTTCATGATCGATGAAGTCCAGCATGCTTTCCCGTGATTCCACCAGCGTGACGGCGACATCCAAAGCGCTGAAGATCGTCGCGTATTCGACGCCGATCACGCCGCCGCCGACCACGGTCAGGCTGCGCGGCAGGTCGGGGATTTCGAGGATGCTGTCGCTGTCGAGAATGTTTCGGCCGTTGAACGGTACCTCGGCGGGATGATACGGCCTCGTGCCGACGGCGATCATGATCTTCTCGGCCTCGGCCACGCGGGTGTCGCCGTTTTCCAGCCGGACCTCGATCCGGTGCGGGTCGAGGAAGCGCGCCGAACCGTGCATCCGTTCGACGCCGTTGCGGACGAACTGGTGTTCCAGCACGTCGACCTCGTAATCGAGCGTCTTGTGCATGCGCGACATCAGATCGGTGACGGAGATGTTCTGCTTCACGCGGTAGGCGCTGCCGTAGAACCCGCGTTCGCGCCAGCCGGTCAGGTTGAGCACGGTTTCCCGCAGTGTCTTGGACGGAATGGTGCCGGTATGGACCGAGACCCCGCCGACGCGGCGCCCCTTTTCGATCACGAGGACGGAGCCGCCGGTCTTCGCGGCCTGGATGGCGGCCCGCCGGCCCGCGGGACCGCTGCCGATAACGATGAAATCATGACGCTTCATGGGGCGATCGGGACCGTGCTTGGGACTCACGGGCTATATCAGATCGACAGCCGGATGATCAGCGGCAATTCCGTTGCAGTTTGCTGGTCTTTGGGGAGACGCGCGCTTGCGAGGCCTTCGCCTCCGGCCCGCGTGCGCGTGCATCCGTCTTGGCCGGGTCGAGCCCGGCCAAGACGAAAGGGGCGCCGGTGCGAAGGTTGGGTCGTGCCGGCCAGGACGAAAGGGGCGCTGGTGTGATCACCTCCCCCCGCACGGCCCCCCCGTGGTTGCACCCCGGACCGGACCGCGTTACCGCTAACAGCAACAGGATCGGGGCACGCGCCCCAGCCGTCCAAACGCCGAAAAAAACCCGAGGGGATGTGCCATGAGGCTTGGAGTCGTCGTTATCCCGCGGCGCCTGTCGGAAACCGACAAGCGCCCCTTCATCGAACAATTCGTCGAAACCGCCCAGACCATCGAGAAGCTCGGTTTTCACGGCCTGTGGACGACCGATGCCTTCGCGCGCGGCTGGACCACGCTCGATCCGCTGATCGCCCTGAGCGCCGCCGCCGCCGTGACGAAGACGATCGAGCTCGGCACCTGCGTCGTCCAGCTTCCGCTGCGCCACCCCGTCGAACATGCCCATCGCGTGCAAGGCCTCAACCTGCTGGCCAATGGCCGGCTGCGGTTCGGGATCGGCAGCGGCTCCACCAAGCATGACTTCGACGCGGTGCAGCAGGATTACGAGCGGCGGTTCAAGACCCTGACCGCGCATCTGGACGTCATGAAGAAGGTCTGGAACGGCGAACCGGTCTATGGGCCAGCGATTTCCGTCTGGCCGGGCACGGAAGGCGGGCCGGAGGTGTTCCTGGGTGCCTGGCGCAGCCAGCGCTGGATCAACCTGTCGGCCAAGATCGACGGCTGGATCGCCTCCGGCATCCATGGCTCGCCGGAGGATTTGACGCTGGGCGTGAAGATGTTCCGGGAAGCGAAGGGCAAGCGCTCCATCCTGGCGAACGTGTTCGTGGACATGCGGCCCGAGGACAAGCGCGGCCCGGTCAACGACCATGCCAAGATCACGCTGTATTGCAGCCCGGCCGAGGCGAAAGACCGGATCAAGCGGATCGAGGATTTCGGCTTCGACGACGTGCTGCTGGTGTGCCCGGATGGCGACCCGGCACAGTTGGAAGCGATGCGCGCCCTGGTCTGAACCGCGGCGCCGGGTGGCCGGCGCCCCCCGCTCAATCCAGGCTAGCGCTCGGCGCGGTTCCCGTTCCCCGGGATATGCTCTAGGCTTTGCCCGAAGGCCGTCCGCGGCCAAAAAGAGATCGAGGAACGGATTTTGGGGTGGACGTCCTATCGCCGCCGGCGCCGAACGCGCCCGGTCGCGAGCCATCGGTACGAATGCGGTGCGCCACCCGTGATGGTGCATACGTGAGCACCGGGGCCCGTTCTGCCTTCCTGGCACCGTTCCAGGTGCGATCGTTCCGCTACCAATGGTTGGCGGACCTCCTGACCTCCTGGGCGATCGAGATGGAGGTCCTGATCCTCGGGTGGTTCATCCTGGTGGAGACGGGATCGGTCCTGCTGCTGACGCTGTTCGGCTCCTTGCAGTATTTCGGCACGTTGATCTCCCCCCTGTTCGGCATGGCGGGGGATCGGTTCGGGCATCGCAATGTGTTGTGCGTGATGCGCGCGAGCTATGCGGCTCTGGCGGCGTTCATCGCCGTGCTGGCCTTCATGGGTGTGCTGGAACCGCTGCACGCGCTGATGATCACGGCGGTGGCGGGGATGGTGCGACCGTCGGACCTGGCGATGCGGAGCGCCCTGGTCAGCCAGATCGTGCCCCCGGATCGGCTGATGGGCGCGATGGGGGTATCGCGCACGACCTCTGATTCCGCGCGGGTGATCGGCGCGCTGGCGGGGGCCGCTATCTTCGCCGCGCTGGGCATGGCGGTCGCCTATGTGGCGATCACGGCCTTCTATCTGGCGGGGCTGGCGCTGAACCTGTTCTTCGTGCCGGCTGGGATACGGTTTGGGCATACCGGGGCAGTCAAGCCGAGCTTCCTGCGGGAAGTGGTGGAGGGGATGAGGTATGTGCGGAGGACGCCCGTGTTGTTGGCGGCCATGGCGCTCGCGTTCCTGGTGAACCTCACCGCGTTCCCCACCACGCTTGGTTTGCTGCCTTATGTAGCGCGGGAGGTTTATCACATTGGCCAGACTGGCCTGGGTACGCTGATCGCGGCGTTCAGCCTGGGGGCGCTGATGGGATCGCTGACCGTCGGGTTTGTCGCCAACCGGTTGCAACCCGCCCGGGTGATGATGGTGACCGCGGTCGTTTGGTATCTGATGGTGCTGCTGTTCGTGTACATGCCCGACCCCACCACCGGGCGCATCGTGCTGGCCGCGGCCGGGTTCTGCCAGAGCCTCAGCATGGTGCCGCTGGCCGCGATGCTGATGCGCGTGTCGGAGGAACGGTATCGCGGCCGGGTCATGGGGGTTCGCATGCTGGCGATCTATGGGTTGCCGATCGGACTGATGGCCTATGGCGGCATCATGGAGTGGATCGGCTTCGTCGCCACCGCGACCACCTATTGCATTGTGGGGCTGGTGCTGACGGTGGCGATCGCGGTGTGGTGGCGGACGGAGCTTTGGCCGGCCGACGCCGCGGGGAACCGGCGATGACCGAACGCGCTTCCGGCGAGTCACCTCCCCGCGCTCCCCGCACGAAGTTCTTCGCCCCCTTCAAGGTGCGCGGGTTCGTGTTCCAGTGGCCAGCGGACCTGCTGACCAACTGGGGGATCGAGATGGAGATCCTGATCCTCGGCTGGTACGTGCTGGTGGAAACGCAGTCGGTGCTGCTGCTGGCGTTGTTTGGGTCGCTGCGATACCTGGGGACGCTGATCGCGCCGATCTTCGGCATGTCGGGCGACAAGTACGGCCATCGCGGCGTACTGTGCGGGATGCGCGCGGTCTATACCGCGCTGTCGGTGGTCATGACCGTGCTGGCCTTCACCGATACGCTGGTGCCCTGGCATGTCTTCGTGGTGTCCACGCTGTCGGGGCTGGTGCGGCCGTCGGACCTCGCGATGCGGAACGCGCTGATCGCCGCGATCATGCCGCCGCATCTGCTGATGGGCTCGATGGGAGTCGCCCGCACCACCGCCGATTTCGCCCGCATCTTCGGCCCCGTCACGGGGGCTGCGATGATCGCGACCATGGGGATGGGGCCGGTCTACCTGTCGGTCACCATCGTCTACGGGCTCGGCCTGATCCTGACCGCGATGGGCGGCGCCGGCCTCGCGCATCGGCGCTCCGCCAAGGTCGGCCAGGCCTCCTTCACGCGAGAGGTGTTCGAGGGCCTGGTCTTCGTCTGGCGCACCCCCTGCCTGCATGCCGGGATGTGGCTGGCCTTCCTGGTGAACATGACCGCCTTTCCGATCACCGGGAACCTGCTGCCGTATATCGCGCGGGAGATCTACCAGACCGACCAGACCGGCCTGGGGATGCTGACCGCCTGCTTCGCGATCGGCGCCCTTCTCGGCTCCATCGTCCTGAGCCTGATCGGGCAGCATTGGCCGACCGGGCGGACGATGATTGTTGCCTCGGTAATCTGGTACGCCCTGGTGCTGGTGTTCGTGCTGATGCCGGACGCGATCAGCGGCGGCGCCATGCTGATTGCCTCGGGCTTCGCGCAGAGTTTCAGCATGGTCCCCCTCGCCGTGATGCTGCTGCGCGTGTCCGGAGAGCAGTACCGAGGCCGCATCATGGGCGTGCGGATGCTGGCGATCTACGGGCTGCCGGTCGGGCTGATGGCCTCCGGCTTCCTGATCGAATGGTACGGCTACCTTCTGACCGCCGCCAGCTATTGCGTTTTCGGGATTGTCGCGACTCTGGCGATCGCGCTTTGGTGGCGGGATGCGCTCTGGCCGTTGGATGCGCCAGGGAACGCGCGATAATCGGGAGGTTCCAACGATGGACCAGCAGCTTTTCGACAGCCCCACGCTGCCCCGGGTTGAACAAGCCGTCCTGGCGCGCCCGGTCCATGTGTCCGGCTATGCACGCGAAGGACGGGATTTCTACGCGACACCCGCCTGGGTGACCGAGGCGCTGCTGGCTCACGTCAAGCTGCGCGGCCCGGTGTGGGAGCCCTGCTGCGGCACCGGCGCGATGTCCAAGGTGATCGAGGCCGCCGGATACCAGGTCCATTCCACCGATATCGCCGACCGCGGCTATGGCCAGACCGGCGTGAATTTCCTGGCGTGCAAGACCGTGCCAGCCGGCTGCCAGTCAATCATCACCAATCCACCCTATGGGGAGACCGGGACGCAGGCCGCGCAAACACGCTCCCCATCCGCCATGCTTCGGTTTCTCCGCCATTCCCTGGCGCTGACGGCATCGATGCAGGGGCAACTGGCGCTGCTGGTGCGGCTGCAATGGATCCCCGGCCAGCGCGCCGCGGGGATCATGTCGGCGGCCCCGTTCTCGGCGGTGATCATGCTGAAGGAACGTATCCAGTGGTTCGACATGGGTGAGGCCACCAAGCGCGCCCAGCACCACCACGCCTGGGTCGTGTTCGATCACGCCCACCCGAAAGGCGAGCCACCCGCGCTGTTGTTCGCCTGAGCCTGGTCGGGTTATGGTCGCAACGGTTTCTTAAAGGAGGAGACAACACATGGCATTCTTCGAAATCCGCCAATACAAGGTGCATCCCGGCAAGATGGACGGCTGGGTCAAGGTCATGGAGGAGGAAATCATCCCCTTCCAGGTGTCCCAGGGCATGATCATCTGCGGCAGCTACCGCCACGAAACCGACGAATCCGTCTACTTCTGGATCCGCCGGTTCGAGAGCGAGGAGCAGCGCGTCGCCCAGTACAAGGCCGTCTACGAGTCCGACTACTGGAAGACCAAGATCGCGCCGCGCGTGCCGGAATACCTCGACCGGGCCGCGATCAACGTGAACCGCGTGGTGCCGACGCCGCGCTCTCCGATGCAGTAAGGCCTACTTCTGCCGCCACGGCAGGCCGTCGGCTTTCCAGCCGGCGGCCTGTCCGCGGTGGCCGTCGGCGTTGATCGGACCTTCAAACCCATCCGCCACGTTGTAGACGTTGGCGAATCCCGCTGCCCTGGCAGCCTGCGCTGCGGCCAGGCTGCGGACTCCACTGCGGCAGAGGAAGTGGATGTGGTGGTCAGGGGTGAACCCGGCTTCCTTCAGGCTGTCGACGAAGGCCGTGTTCACCGCCATCGCCGGATAAACCTGCCACGGAATCAGGACAACCTGCTTGCCGGCACTGGCAAGATCGGGAATGCCCACGAAATTCCACTCGGCATCCGTCCGGACATCGACCAACTGGGCCGCCGGATCGCTTTGCAGGGCTTCCCAGGTCTGCCTGGGTGGCACATTGTCTACCATTGATGAGTTGCCTTCGCGGGGAATGAGATGACCGAGATGTATCACGGTTCGAGTGTGGCAAGCGACCTTTGCGCCGCGATCGGCAATACGCCGCTGATCCGCCTGAAAGGCGCGTCGGAGGAAACCGGCTGCACCATCCTGGGCAAGGCGGAATTCATGAACCCCGGCGGCTCGGTCAAGGATCGCGCCGGCCTCTACATCATCCGCGACGCCGAGGCGCGCGGCGTGCTGAAGCCCGGCGGCACGATCGTCGAGGGCACCGCCGGTAACACCGGCATCGGGTTGACGTTGGTCGGCAACGCGCTCGGCTATCGCTGCGTGATCGTGATGCCGGAGACGCAGAGCCAGGAGAAGATCGACTTCCTGCGCATGATCGGCGCCGATCTGCGCCTGGTGCCGGCCAAGCCGTTCCGCGATCCGGGCAACTATGTCCATGTCTCCCGCCGCCTGGCCGAGGAAACCGGCGCGGTCTGGGCGAACCAGTTCGATAATCTGGCGAACCGGGAGGGGCATCGTTTGTCCACCGGGCCGGAGATCTGGGCGCAGACGGGCGGGCGCATCGATGCCTTCACCTGCGCCTGCGGGACCGGCGGCACGCTGGCGGGGACGGCGATGGCGCTGAAAGAGCGGCGGGCGGATGTGCGGATCGTGCTGGCGGATCCGGAGGGAAGCTCGCTTTACGGTTGGGTGCAGAACGGGGACATGACGGTGACGGGGTCTTCCATCACCGAAGGGATCGGGCAGTCACGCGTGCCGGCGAACCTGGAAGGGGCGCCGATCGATGACTCGGTGCGGATCACGGATGCCGAGGCGCTGCACTATATCTACGACGTGCTGATCCATGAGGGGCTGTCGGTTGGGACCTCGGCCGGCATCAACATCGCCGCGGCGGTGCGGGTGGCGAAGCAGATGGGGCCTGGGCATACGGTGGTTACGATCCTTTGTGATGGGGGGTCACGGTATCAGTCGAAGTTGTTCAATCCGGCGTTTTTGAAGGAGAAGGGGTTGGTGGGGCCTTCTTGGATGTAGAGGGCTGTTAAAATATCCCGCCCAGAGGGTCATTTTGCGTAAATAATGGCACGCCTCGATCCAATTGAGTTTGCAAGTTACCTATTTTAGGATAGATTGCCGCTTGTTCTGGGGGCGACGCATCACAGGCTGCCCTATTCGCTAGCATGAGGTTCGGTATGGCCATCGCACCCGAGAAAGACCCTTCGTCAATCCGACCAACCCGAGACGCCTTGGAAGGCTTTCGTGGGTACTATCAGGCGCAAGGCACTTGGTGCTGGGCTGCAGTCGCATCAAGCGTGGTTCGGTATTATCGGGAGCAACAAGGACAGACGAGGTCCTATCCACAATGCTATTTCGTTGGATTACAGCATCCAGGGCCGGCATGCCGGCATTCAAAATCCAAGGATAGTCCGCATCCTCACGGCGAAATTGATTGCTTCGAGAATGGGTGCTCCATTCACGACAATCCCGAAATCGGCCGCGCCAGGGCCGCGTTAGATGATGACACAATACAGGTGTTCGGCGATATACTCGACCGTCCGATCGAATGGGATATGATTTGTAACGAAATCAATCATGACCGCCCGATAATCATCAGGACCAAAAATGCCGACGCATCGTATCATCTTTTGGCGATCATTGGCTACGATTCGGATGTCCCTAGCATCGCTCTTTGGGATCCGGCCATGGGGATCCGAATCGAAAGCTATAATGCTCTCCAGCGCAGAGTTGGAGTGTGGACCCATACTGTTCTGACACAGCCCCCCGGGGCGGGCGCGTTTAATATCCAATAGCTACACCGGGCTATGTTCTAACGGCTTGCAAACGACCAATGTTCATCTCAACATAGCAAATAGGAATGTTTCGTAAATCATTCCAATTTCAATGAACACATGCACTGGATGGCCCAACCTAGGCCATCCAGTGTGGCAGATCGCAGCCCGTGGATCACTTGTTCGCAAGTGTTCTCGGCGGATCCTTGAAGACGTCCCCATCGATATGGTTGGCGACTTTCAGCGCCGCGTCAAAATCCGTCTCTATTACCTGCGGCCGGACGAAATCCGGGCGCCATTCGCTACGAGCAGCCGCCACCAGATCGTTGAAAGCCGCAACCAGACCAGACACCACGGTGTCCTGATCAATTGTAACGGGAGAATGGCCGCATAGCAGGTCGAATATCTTCCGGGCTGACCACTCTCCCGCCAAGGTATCACTGCGATAGTGAACACCGGCAATCTCTCGGTTCCCCGCAATCCGGCGCGCCAACGCATCACAGGCCTCCGACAACTCCGGAGCCACCAGTTGCATGAACAGACTAATCAGATGCGCTTGGGTTGCATGTCCGCTTGGGTAAGCGGGATGCCCTGGCGTCGCAATGGAAGGTGCGATCGGCAGCCACGCTTGTGCCGGCCGCGGGCGCTTATAGTTGCTCTTGTGATACGCGGCGACCAGACCGCCGATCTGCACCCCGGAGAGGATCAGCAGCCAGAGGGAAGGACGGATCGTAGCGGAGCAGACCAGAAGGTTCCCCCAATAAGCACTGAAGTCATCCGCCTGCGCGGAGATCTCCGCGTCTCGTATCTGCCGTTCCTTGTAGACGTAGTTCCAGAGGTCCTGCAGCTCCGTCTTGAGGCGCTCGGCCGTCAATGCGGCATCCGCTTCATTAGGGACATATTTGCCATCTTCCCCTTTCTTAGGGGCCTCAACAGCACCTTCGGAAACTCCATAGCCAGCACCATACCAGTGACCAGGGTCGGTTATGGTGGCCCAACTCGGGATTGTTGCGAAAGCCGCCGCAAATGTCGCGGCCCGCAGATTGGGGTCCCAGCCTGATTCGGGAAATGAGCCGCCAACGATAGCGTCCGGCTTGTTCTTCGTTGATGCCGTTCCGTCGGCCAAAGTGGTAGGAATTTTGGTAAACATATCGTAACTCCCAAGCCCCCCACCGTGAGCAAGAAAGGCGCTCGTGGAGGTACGGCGGGGCCAGCGTTATCCGGATAAAGCGAGGATGAGTGAAGCCGGCGTGGTCGAGAGGGCCGTGAGAAGATTCCAACCTTGTTTCCGGGCGGTGG
>CAMCDA010000163.1 GCA_945873195.1 Asaia bogorensis | reverse complement strand
GTTGCACAACACCCCGGGGCGACTCGCGATCCGTGCGACGCCAGCGAAAAAACCGGTGAACACCATGCGATAGCCAGCCCGGATCTCCGATTTATGCCTCAGACTACCGGCCCGGCGACGCTGCCGGGATTTTGTTCGGGAATCCTGGCGCGCCGGTATTCTTGACTTCGGCGTCCCCCCTGCTTAGAAGCCCACGCTCCCGTGCTGGTGGCGATTCCTGATCCGGCGCTTTTGTAGACAGACCCGAAAGAGACCATGGCGAACACCGCATCCGCGCGAAAGCGCATCCGTCAGACGCTGAAGCGCACCGCCCGCAACCAGGCCCGGAAGTCCCGGATGCGGACCTTTGTGAAGAAGGTGGAGACGGCGATTGCCAGTGGTGACCAGACCGCCGCGGTCGACGCTCTGCGCGCAGCGCAGCCCGAAATGCAGCGGGCCGCTGGGAAGGGCATCACACACCTGAACACGGTGTCGCGGAAGCTGTCGCGCCTCTCGGCGCGCATCAAGGCGCTTGCCTCCGCCTAAATGACGATTGATGCCGATCGGGTAGTTGACCCGATCGGCGTCTCATCGCATAATTGGTTCTTCGGAGTGGCTCCCAGTCAAATTGCTGGTTGCAGCCGTGCTGGCGGCTTTTCGCCCTGCCTTTGTAAAAGGCAGGACCCATATAGCGAAGTAATCTGAAACAGCCAAAAAAGTAACTATCTTTCGTTTAGTTACATTAACCTCGCAGCGCTGAATCAGCATTGCCAATCCCCCGATAAGCGCCTAACAAATAGTTCATCGACGCCATCGGGTGGCGGTGGTTTACTTGACACCCGTTGGGCGTGCCGGCCATCAATCGCTGATACGACAGCCCGCGCGCCGCTTGGCGTGGCAGGCCGAGAAGAAACGTGGACTGCCGGCGCCGCCGGCCACAGGGGGCTTGTATGACCGCTATCACTGAGTGGGGGAGGACCGTGGAAAAACCGCAACTCGCCGCTCTCTGGGCCCGGATCCGCGGCCGCCTGCAAGCCGAGGTGGGTGACGTCGAATACCGCACCTGGCTGCGCCAGATGACGCTGGCCGGTCTCGACGGGGATGAGGTCACCATCAACCTTCCCACGCGCTTCCTGCGCGACTGGGTGCGCGGACGCTACGGCGACCGCATCAATGCCCTGTGGCAGGCCGAAGGGTCCGAGGTGCGGCGCGTGGATTTCCGCGTGGGTTCCGGCACCGAGATCACGATGCCGTCGGCCGCAGCCACCACGCCCGAGGAAACCGCGGAACCGACCCCCGATCCCGAAACGCGCGGCGACCTGACCGCCGGCCTTGATCCACGCTACACATTCGACGGGTTCGTGGTGGGCAAGCCCAACGAATTCGCCCATGCCTGCGCCCGCCGCGTCGCGGAAAGCCCGTCCAGCCCCGGGTTCAATCCGCTGTTCCTCTATGGCGGCGTCGGCCTCGGCAAGACCCATCTGATGCACGCCATCGCCTGGGAACTGACCGAGGGCGCGATCCAGGCGGGCCGGCGGCCAGCGACCGTCTCCTATATGTCGGCCGAGAAGTTCATGTACCGCTTCATCACCGCCATCCGCACCCACTCCACGATGGAGTTCAAGGAGCAGCTGCGCGGCTCCGACGTGCTGATGGTGGACGACCTGCAGTTCCTGATCGGCAAGGACAACACGCAGGAGGAATTCTTTCATACGTTCAACTACCTGGTCGAAGCCGGCAAGCAGATCATCGTCTCGGCCGACAAGTCGCCCTCCGACCTGAACGGGCTTGAAGACCGCCTGCGGACCCGTCTCGGCTGCGGCATGGTCGCCGACCTGCACGCCACGACGTTCGAACTCCGGGTGTCGATCCTGGAGGCGAAGGCCATGCGGGCCACCATCCAGGTCTCCTCCAAGGTCCTGGAATTCCTCGCGACCCGCATCACGTCGAACGTGCGGGAGCTGGAAGGCGCGCTCAACCGCCTGATCGCCCACGCCAATCTGTTCAACCGCCCGATCACCCTGGAATCCACCCAGGAAGTGCTGCACGACATCCTCCGCTCCCACGAACGCCGGGTGACGATCGAGGAAATCCAGCGCAAGGTGGCCGAACATTACAGCCTGCGCCTCACCGATATGTCCTCCGCCCGCCGCTCGCGCGCCATCGCTCGGCCGCGCCAGATCGCGATGTACCTGGCCAAGCAGTTGACCAGCCGCAGCCTGCCGGAAATCGGCCGGAAGTTCGGCAACCGCGACCACACGACGGTCCTGCATGCGGTCTCCCGCGTCGGTGAGTTGATGGAACGCGACGGCGCCTTCGCCGAGGACGTCGAACTGCTCCGCCGGCTGCTGGAAACCTAAGCCGCCTTCGCCGCGATCACGCGGACCAGATCGCCGACACAGCCCAGGCCATCCAGTTCGCGCGTGCTGAACCGGATGGCCCAACGGCTTTCGGCGGCAAGAACAATCTCAATCTGCTTGAATGAATCCCACCCATCGATGTCGGCCGCGGAACTTGTGGACTTGAGCGTGATGGTATCGCGCAAAAACAAATCATGAAAAATTTCCGTCAACCCAGAATATATTTCGGTTTCACTCGGCATTTTTCCTATCCCGCGACAATTGTGACAAAATCTGGTGGCGGCACGTGGGAAGGAATGTCCATCATTGCACGATGGCCGCCATCCGGGTTCGCAGCCGCGACCTGGAACCCCAGCCGGCCGTAATGGTCCCGCACCATCCCGTTCTTGGCGGAGGGCACATAGACCCCCACCAGCCGACGCGCGCCCAGGGCACGGGCCTGTTCGGCGATCACGGCCAGGGTCGCCGCCTCGACCCGCCGCCCCAGGACGCGGCAGCTCATGAGCCAGGTGTCGATCTCCAGATCCCCTGCCCCATCCCCTGGCCCGGCCAGCCGCCCGATCACGATGGCGATCACGCCATTGTCGCCGAAGCGGTCGAGCAGGCGCAGTTGCAGACCAAACGCCCGTTCATCCGCCATCACCGCCCGCACGTCCTGTTCGGCATAGCGACGGGTGGTGAGGTTGAACTGGTTGGACTTGTTGATCAGCTGCGCGATCCGAGGCACGCCAATCGCATCGAAGCGGCGCCAGACCAGACGCATCTCCAGGTCCCGCAGATAGGCGTCCAGATCGGTCGTCGCCTCCCTTGATGCCTCCCGCGCCTGGTTGGCGCGATACAGCCCCGTGCGCTCCCGGTCCTCGGCCGTCACCGCGACCGTGTCGAAATATCCGGCCTCGGCTATGATCGTCACATACAGCGCCGGATCGTCCCCCAGTTCCGGCACCGCGACCATCGGCAGTTCGCGGCGGACCAGCTCCCGCTCGAACGGGTTGTCATCGGCGAAGACCAGCGCATCCAGGCCGATATTCAACGCCTCCGCGATGGCGCGCAGATTGGCTGGCTTGTCGGTCCAGTTGGCGACGAAGCAGGCGATGTCGTCGCGCCGCAGCACCATGTCGGGGTGCTTCCCGAACGGTTCCAGGGCGTTGGCGAGGTCATTCTTCGAACAGACCGCCAGGATCACGCCACGCCGCGCCAGGTCCCTGGCATATTCCTGGAAGGCGGCATGCGCCTCGCCCAGCGGGCTGCCCTGCCCGATCGCGATGCCCTCCATCCCGTCATCGCCGATCACCCCGCCCCAGAGCGTGTTGTCGAGGTCCAGCACCAGGCATTTGAACGACCGCCCCCGGATCGCGGCGAGCCAGCGGCCGACCAGATCGCCGAACAGCGGGGCGGCCGGCACCGCGATCTCCTGTTTTGCGCGGTGCCACAGGCCGGGATCGTGCCAGCGCGTGATGCCATCGCGCGCGGCCCGGACATCGGCGGCCAGGATATCAACGCCCTCGGCATCGGCCATCTCGCGCAGGCGCACGTTCAGCCGGTTGATGAAGTGGGCGCGCGAACCAGGCAGGCGATGCTCATTGCAGCCGAGCAGCGGCGGATGCACCGGGAGAGCGGCTTGGTGCAGGATCGGGCAGCGGAAAGCCGCCCGGGCCAGCCGCCACCCGGCCTGGATGCGCGCCACCACGGCGGCCAGTTCGGCCGTTGCCGCCGCGTCGTCCATGTCGGCCCGCACGCCCGCGGTCAGGTCATGGGCATCGAGGCAGAACAGGATCGCAGTCGGGGCGAAGCGATGCAGGTCCGAATGCGGGTCCGACAACGCCTGGAACCAGCCGCCGTAATCCGGCTCGAATACCTCGACCCGGAGGCCACGCCGCAGAGCACCCACCCGGATCGCCGGCAGCAGATGTGTGATCGTGCAGGACCCCAGGACGGCCAGGCGCACTGCCGTCGGTCCGTTTGGCTCCAAACGCCGCACGGCTTCATCCAGCGCGTTGGTCGCGACGAAATCCAGCCGCGCCTGGGCGAGACCGACAGCCGCCCGCCAGGCTGCCTCGGGGTCCTCCGGCAGGGTCCGCAGGCGCTGACGCCAATCCTGGAGTATCGGCAACCAATGGAGTTCCATATCCACAGTATTTCTATCAATGGTTGTAATTAGGTGGATTGGAACCCCAGCGTTTCAAGGGGCGCGCGGTTTTGCGAGGAAAAGGGCAAATTGCTAGACCTAGGGGGTGCCACCTCCCGTTATCCACAGTATTTTGTGGTCCCGATTCGCTTTCCCGTTGACCAGCGCGACGCCAGGGGATACCTCGAAACCGTGACAACCATCGAGACACGCCCCTTCATACGCCTACGTGGCCGCTCGATCATGGCGCTCGTGCTGGCGCCTGAGCTGCCGCTGGCGGACTGGCTCCTGGCATTGGATGCCCAGATCACCCGCTCTCCCAGTTTTTTCGATGGCCGCCCTGTGGTGGTGGACCTCGGCGCGCTGCCGCAGGAAAGCCAGGGGGTCGCGGCCTTCCTGCAAATGCTCGAAACCAAGGGTATCCGGATCATCGGGACCGAGGGCGCGCATCCCGCCTGGGAAGGCGTGGAACGCTGGGGCCGCCCGCTCGCCAGCGGTGGCAAGCCCGGCCGCCCGATCGAAATCCCGGACGAACCGACCCCCGTCGCTGCGCCGGCCGCCACGCCGGAACCGGTCGTACCGGAACCCGCCTCGGCCGAACCCGGGACGCTGGTCATCGATCAACCGGTCCGCTCGGGCCAGTCCATCGTGTTCGAGCGCGGCGACGTGACCATCCTCGGCTCCGTCGCCTCGGGGGCGGAGGTGATGGCCGGCGGGTCCGTCCATATCTATGGCGCGCTGCGCGGACGGGCGATCGCCGGTCTCGCGGGGAATGGCAAGGCCCGGATATTCTGCCGCAAGATGCACGCGGAGCTGGTGGCCATCGACGGTGTCTACCAGACCGCGGACGACATGCCCGCCGCCGCCATCGGCAAGCCGGCGCAGGCCTGGCTCGATGGCGACACCATGCGGATCACCACGCTCGACTGATTAGGGCAACAGGGAGACGAAGATGGCCAAGGTTCTGGTCGTGACATCCGGCAAGGGCGGCGTCGGCAAGACCACTTCCACCGCGGCGCTCGGCGCGGCCCTGGCACAGTCCGGGCAGAACGTGGTGGTGGTCGATTTCGACGTCGGCCTGCGCAACCTCGATCTGGTGATGGGTGCCGAACGCCGCGTGGTGTTCGATCTGATCAACGTCGTGCAGGGCGATGCCAAGCTCAACCAGGCGCTGATCCGCGACAAGCGGCTGGAAACCCTGTCCCTCCTGCCCGCCTCCCAGACCCGCGACAAGGACGCGCTGACCGAAGCCGGTGTGGAACGGGTGATCGGGGAATTGCGGGAAAAGTTCGACTGGGTCATCTGCGACAGCCCCGCCGGGATCGAGCGCGGTGCCCTGCTCGCGATGCGCCATGCCGATGTCGCCGTGGTCGTGACCAACCCCGAGGTCTCCTCGGTGCGTGACTCCGACCGCATCATCGGGATGCTCGATTCCAAGACCCTGAAGGCCGAGAACGGGGAGCGGATGGAGAAGCATCTGCTGCTGACCCGCTTCGACACCGCCCGCGCCGCCCGGGGCGAGATGCTGAAGACCGAGGATATCCTGGAAATCCTCTCCATCCCGCTGCTCGGCATCATCCCGGAAAGTGAGGAAGTGCTGAAGGCGTCCAACCTCGGCATGCCGGTCACGCTGAATGCCCCTACCAGCGCCCCTTCCCGCGCCTATTTCGACGCCGCCCGCCGCCTGAACGGCGAGGATGTCGAAGTCGTCGTGCCGTTGGAACGCAAGGGCTTCATGAGCCGGCTGTTCGGCCGGAGGGTGGCATGAGCTTTTTCGGGCTGTTCCGCAGGGCCAGCACCGCGCCGGTCGCGCGTGACCGGTTGCAGGTCCTGCTGTCACATGAGCGCGCGGTCATCGGGAAATCCGATCTGATCGCGACCTTGCAGGAAGAAATCCTGGCCGTCATCGCCAAGCACATCAAGGTCGACCGCGACGCGGTACAGATCAAGCTGGAGCGTGGCGACAGTTTCTCCACCCTGGAAATCGACGTCGAGGTGCCGAGCCCGGCGCCGGTGAAGAAGGGGTCGAAGCTGCCGGCGTAGCGGGTGGCGTGTTTTGGTTGACAGCTTCCGGCCCTCTGCCTAACCCGGACGGACCCGGTCAACAGGGGACGTCCCATGAACGATGCAGCCGCCGTGTCGCCCGACCGGCAGGATTTCTACGACGCCATCGCGCCGCATAGTCTGGCTCCTCTTTGGGAACGCCTGCATGCGATGGTCACGCGGGAGCCCGCGACCAAGGCCCTGCCCGCCCATTGGGATTACGACAACATCGTCCGCCCGCTGATCATGCGGGCCGGCGGCCTGATCACCGCCAAGGAAGCCGAACGCCGGGTGCTGATCCTGGAGAACCCCGGCTTCAAGGGCCAGACCCGAGTCACCCACTCCCTGTTCGCCGGCTTGCAGTTGATCATGCCGGGGGAAGTCGCGCCGGCCCATCGCCATGCCCAATCCGCGCTGCGCTTCGTGATCGAGGGACACGGCGCCTATACCGCCGTCGAGGGTGAGCGGACTATGATGGAGCCTGGGGATTTCGTGATCACCCCAAGCTGGACCTGGCACGATCACGGCAACGAAACCGACCAGCCGATGGTGTGGCTGGATGGGTTGGATATCCCGATCGTCGGGCTGTTCGATGCGAGCTTTGCCGAACCTTTGCCGGCTGACAGCCAGGAGGTTGCTCGCCCCGCCGGTGACAGCCTGGCGCGCTATGGGTCCAACATGGTGCCGGTGGACTGGAAGCCGGAACGCAAGTCCTCCCCGGTGTTCAATTACCCCTATGCGCGCTCGCGGGAGGCTTTGGCGACCCTGGCGCGGAATGGTGATCCCGATGCCTGCCATGGATACAAATTGCGCTACATCAATCCTGGCACCGGAGGGTCTCCGATGCCGACGATCGGGGCGTTCATGGCGCTGCTGCCCGCGGGGTTCGCGACGGCTCCCTATCGTTCCACGGATGGCACGGTCTATTCGGTGGTGGAGGGTGAGGGCGAAACGATCATCGGCGATACGGTGATACGCTGGAAGCCGCGTGACCTGTTCGTGGTGCCGGCGTGGCATCGGCACTACCACCGCGCGGGATCCGAGACGGTGTTGTTCAGTTTCTCAGATCGACCGGTGCAGGATGTGCTTGGGCTGTGGCGGGAAGCGCGGGGGTAGTTGTCGGGGGGTCCGGTTTGGTGCGGAGCGACCCGTACCGTCGTGGTTGGCGCAACCAAGATATGAACGCCCCGGTCGGGCTGTACCGTGACATCAACGTCATGGTCGGACTTGACCCGACCATCGCCAGGGATTCCTGGCGGCGGGAATGCCTGCCCCATTTCAAACGCTTGTCTTCTGGGCGATGGTCGGGTCAAGCCCGACCATGACGGTGGGTATCGACCCGGCTCCAACTCAACTACCGACAGATTCCAACCCACCCAGTTTCATTGCATCAGAAACGGTCCCCACCCTCGGGGATCGGGACCTCGAACGCGTTCACCACGCCGCAAAGGAACGTGTAGAACTGGGCCGAGGTCGTCAGTTCCACCAACCAACGCTCTCCATAACGCGCCCGCAACGCATCAAACCGCGCCGGGGACACTTTTTCGTCCCGCGCCAGTTCCCGCGCGTAGTCGATGATCTCGCGTTCCGCCTCAGGCAGGCCCGCCGTATCGCCCTGGGCGCGGATGACGTCGATCACCTCCTCCCGCACGCCGACGCGGCGCGCATAGGCGACCTGAGCCGCCCAGACATAGCCCATCCGGCGTTCGCGCACCGTCGCCATGATCGCAAGCGCCCGCAACGGCGCCTCCACGGTCGTATGGATGCGCATATCCTCGACCACATCCAGCACCTGGTTCGCCAGCACGGGGCTGTGCAGCATCATGCCGAACGGGCCGCCGATCGCGCCGAAGAAGGCCTGCACCCGATCGGCGATGGCGTGATGCTCGGGCGCCATGTCCGCCTTGCCGCGGATCGGGGGAATACGAGGTGATTGGGTCATGAACGGAACGCTCCCCATCAGGCCAATTGGCGATGCGCCTCGGCCAGTTCTTCCAGTGATTGAAACCGGACATCCCAGCGCACGTCAGCGGGCGGAGCTGCCGTGGCACCCCAGCCGGTCTGGTCATGCCGTCGGTCGATCCAGGCCGAGGCCAGCCCCACCGCGTTGGCCGGCGCATGGTCGTGGAACAGGCTCTGCGCCACATGCAGCACCCGCGATGGGGCGATGCCCTGTTCCGCCAGCCGATCGAGCAGATAGCGGAAATTACGCGGATCCGGCTTGTAGGACCCGATATCCTGCGCCGTGTACACCGCGTCGAAAGCGACACCGAGGCGCGGCAGGGACCCGGCGAAACTGGCATGGTCCACGTTCGAAAGAATGATCAGCCGAAAATGCCGCTTGAGATACGCCAGCGCCCCCGCCGTATCGGGAAACGCCGGCCAATCGGGCACCGAGGCGCCAAATCGTCGATCCGCCGCGTCATCCGCCGCCACGCCCCATACCCGCGCCAGGCGCCTATGCACCGCGGTCAGCACATCGGAGTAGGCCATGTCGGGGGTTTCGGCCTGCTGCGCGACTTCTTCCCGCGCAAAGGTACCCAGCACCGCGTCGCGATCGGCGGTGATCCCGGCGCGGGCGACCAGGGGCATCAGGGCGGTGGCAATCCCGCTCTCCCAGTCAATCAGCGTGCCGTAGCAGTCAAAGGTCAGGACGTCGAAATCACGCAACCGCATGGATCACTCCTCGGGCCAGACACCTGTTTCAGCCGCCTTGGCAATCCAGGTCCGGACGCCAGCGGCGGAGCCGAACGCCGCATCGACCCGCAGGCCCACACCGCCCATGGCGCGGGCGACGCGCATCCCGTCCTCATCCGTCACGTCATCGCCGATGAAGATAGGCACACGGCCGGCGAAGGGGGCGCGCGCCATGAGGGCGGCGACCGCGTGACCCTTGTCGGCGCCGACCGGTCGGACTTCCCACACCATGTTGCCTTCCAGCAACTGAAACGCGGACTGATCCGCCAGCAGCCGGACCAGGAGGGCGTGGAAGATCGGGCCAGCCGGTGGGTTCATGCGGAAGTGCATCGTGAAGCCGCGCGCCTTGCGCTCCATCAGGGCGCCCGGCCAAGCGGCGATCAGGGCTTCCGCTTCCCGCAGCCAGGCGTCGGGCGGAGGCGGCAGGTTGGCGCGTTCGATCAGGGCGTCGGGGGCATGGCGGATACCGACCCCGTGTTCGCCGGCCACCGCGCGCGGGGCGTCCTCCAGCAGCCGATCGACCTCCGCCACCGTGCGGCCAGACACGACCGCCAGCGCCCCGCCCAGCCGGTCACGCAGCGTGCGCAGCGCCGGCACCAGACCCGGCGGCACGACGACGGCATCCGGAGTCGGCGCGAAATCGATCAGCGTGCCATCCAGGTCCAGCAGCAACGCCGAACGCTCCAGGGGCGGCAGGATCAGGGCAGGCACGCGTTCACCCGCACGTCATACATCGGATGTTGCAGCATGGACGCCGCCGGCGCCGACCGCACCAGCCACAGGCTGAGCGGCGCCGCGTCGCCGGTCCTGTCGCTCACGGTAATGAAGGCCGCGGCGTCGGCGGGTTGGTCGGGCGGGCGCACGACGCAGGCCTTGAGCATGATCGTCAGGGTCTGAAACGTCACCGGCACGCCCAGGCGCAGGGTCAGGGCGGTTGTGCGGGCATTTACCTTGTCCAGAGCCTGGATCGTCGCCCCCTGGCGCGGCTGCCACACATCGGGAAATCTAGCCGGCTTGGCGGGCGGCGGCACGGGGGCGGGCGCCTCGGGCGTTGCCTGGCCATCAAGCGGCGGCAGGGGCGTGGCCACGATCGGCCCCTGGGCTGACGCGGCGGACGCCAGGGCGATCAGCCCTGCCAAGCCCAGCGCGGCCCGTCGCCTCATTGCCCCGAACGCTTGGGCGAATCGAGGCCTTGGACCATGCCGATGAGAATCTCGCGCATCGCCACCTCATCCACGCCCATCAGGATGGCGTCGTCGAAGGCGTCGCGCAGGACCTGGGCGATCTCGGCGTGGTTTTCGTTGAGGACACGGATTTTTTCCCGGCACCCGACGCCGTTGCCATCCAGGCCCGGCCAGGCCGAAGGGGGGGGCGGTATCATTTCAGGCCTCCGTCCGCCGCCGGCGCGCCCTCCGTGGGTTTGCTGACATTGGTGAGGTTGAAGATGAATTTGCCCAGGAGTTGTTCAAGGCTGATCGAGGACTGGGTGATCGTGATCGTCTGCCCGGGCTTGAGCACGGCGTCGTCCCCGCCAGGCGAGAGCGAGAGATACTTGCCGCCGAGCAGGCTTTCGCTGGTGATCTCGGCGGAACTGTCCTTGGGAAGCAGGATGTCCGGCCGCACGGTCATGGAGACGGTGGCGATGAAGTCCTTGGGGTCGATCCTTGCATCGGTGACGGTGCCGACCTTGACTCCGGCAATGCGGACGTCGGAGCCGATGGCGAGACCATCAATCCGCTCAAACCGCGCCTGCAGCGGGTAGCCGGCGGCGGTCGTCTGCCCGGAATGGGAGACCGCGTAGAACAGGAACCCGACTGAAACGACCAGCACGGCCGCGCCGGTCAGAATCTCCGCGACGCCGCGGCGCTGCGCCATGGCGATGGGGCCTAGGCGCCGGGGGTCCAGGCTTCGTAATCGCCCGTCGCGCGGTCGCGCTGACCGCCCTTATAGTCATGTCCGGGCGGACGATAGCTGGACGGCGTGCCGGTCGCGTTGGCCAGATGCGGCTTCTGCCACGGCTTGCGTCCGGTCACGGCCAAGGGCGCGTCCGTGGTGTAGTGCAGCCAGGAATGCCATTCCGGCGGAACCTCGGTTGCTTCCACGGCGCCGGCGTAGATCACCCAACGGCGGGTGCGGCCATAGCCTGGGGTCGGCTTCCGTTCCTCATAATAGGCATTGCCCATCATGTCGGTGCCGACCTGACGGCCTTTGAGCTTGGTGTGGAGCCAGGTTCCGATATTCATGGGCAACGCTATACCCGGGTTGCGCGGGCAGGTCCACCGTGCAGGCGTGGTCGGGTGCGATTCAACGTTGTGGGGAGTACTTTGACGCCTCCTCGATAAGGGAATCGGACCCATGGCGACGGCGAGCCTCAGCGACGAAGCACTTTTGGCGTTCTTCCACTCCCATCCGAATTTACGCGACAGAGTGATCTCGATCT
>CAMCDA010000162.1 GCA_945873195.1 Asaia bogorensis | reverse complement strand
GGCAGCGGAGTATTTTCGACCATGGCGGGTGTGGCACCGTCCGATTCGGCAGGAATTGGTTTCGACACCCAAATCTCTGCGTCAAATCAGATGATTACGCTACGCCCGCCAGCGAATCCCTGGCATGCGATGAATAAGATGGGTTAGCGTGACGCGTGGAACCGCCGAATAGTCCGCCGGCATCGGATCAGAACCCGAAGGCGACCTGGCGGGTGTTGCCGCGCTTCAAATTGCGGAACCGCGCCATCGCCAGCAGCGGGAAGTACAGCCGATAGCCGTGGTAGCGCAGGTAGAATACGCGCGGGAAACCCACGGCGGTATAGGGCAGTTCCGTCCACTCCCCATCCTGGCGCTGGGTCTGGGACAAGTATGCGATCCCCCGCGCAACCGCAGGATGATCCACAGCGCCGGCGGCCATCAGACCCAGGACGGCCCAGGCGGTCTGGCTGGCGGTGCTTTCCTTGTGCCTTCCAGGGGGCGCGTCGGCGTAGCTTTCCTCATCCTCGCCCCAGCCGCCGTCCTCGCGCTGGACCGAGACCAGCCAGTCCGCGGCGCGCTTCACCGCCGGGTCGTCGGGTCCGAGGCCCGCGGCGTTCAGGGCGCACAGCACCGACCAGGTGCCGTAGATGTAGTTCGTGCCCCAGCGGCCGAACCAGCTTCCGTCCTTTTCCTGCTCCCGCCGCAGATAGGCCAGCGCCTTGGCCATCACCGGATCGTCGTTCCCCATCCCAATCTGCGCGAGGAAGGACACGCAGCGGGCCGTCACATCGGCGGTGGGCGGATCGAGCAACGCACCATGATCGGCGAAGGGGATGTGGTTCAGGTAGTGATGGGTGTTCTCCGGCTCGAACGCGCCCCAACCGCCGTCCGAGGACTGCATGCCGATGATCCACTCTCGCGCGCGGTCGATGGACTCGGCGTGGGCGGGATCGCCCTGGCGGTGCAGCAGCATGCCGACGACGGCGGTGTCGTCGACATCGGGGTAATGCGGGTTGGCATATTGAAAGGCCCAGCCGCCGGGGCGCAGATCGGGGCGGCGGACGGCCCAGTCTCCCACGACATCATTGATCTGGCGGGGTTTCAGCCAGTCGCAGGCGGTGGAGACATCGGCGCCGGCCTCGGCCATCGCGTGGCCGGCCAGGCCGGTGTCCCAGATGGGGGAGAAGCAGGGCTGGCAGTAGGCGCGGTCGTCCTCGATCACCAGCAGCTTGCGGACGGCGGCCCAGGCGATGGCGGCGTCGGGGTGATCGGGCGGATAGCCGAGCGTGTCGTACATCATCACGGTGTTGGCGATGGCCGGGTAGATGCCGCCCAGGCCGTCATCGCCGTTCAGCCGTTCGGAGGCGAACGCGACCGCCTTGTCCACGGCGCGATCATGGCTGCGCTTCGGGAACAGCGGTTCGGCCAGTCGCAGAACGCTGTCGACGTGCTTGAAGAAATGCCCCCAGGCGGAGCGGTAGGGACCGCGGATCCAGTCGGTGATCTGATCCGGGGGGATGCGGAACAGCTCGGCGATGCCGATTTGGCGCGGGTTCCGGGCGATGGGGCGCTTCGCCATCAGCACCAGCAAGGGCACGATGACGGTGCGGGACCAGTAGGACACCTTGGACAAATGGAATGGGAACCACAGCGGCAGATGCATGATTTCCAGCGGCATGACCGGCACCGCGCGCCAGGGCACCGCGCCGAACAGCGCCAGCTGCGCCCGGGTGAAGACGTTCGACCGCTCCGCCCCGCCGGCCTCCAGGATCGCCGCCCGCGCCTTTTGCATGTGCGGGGCATCGGGGTCGTCGCCGATCGCCTTCAGCGCGAAATAGGCCTTCACGCTGCATGACAGGTTGAGCGCGCCGTCATGGAACAGGGGCCAGCCGCCATGGTCGCCTTGGATGGCGCGCAAGTAGACGCCGATCTTCTGTTCCAACGGTTCGTCGATGCGGTCGAGGAAATGCTCCAGCAGGACGTATTCGGCCGGGATCGTCGCGTCGGCCTCAAGCTCGAACACCCAGTGTCCGTCGGGATTCTGGCGCCGTTCGAGCGCACCGCGCGCCCGGTCGATCGCATCGGTCAGAAATTCGTCCGTCACCGCGGTCACGCGCTCATGCAAGGGTCAGGCGGCCAGCACCAGCTGGCCCGCCGTTCGGCCGGACCTGATCGCACCTTCGATGGTCGCGGGCAAGCCGGTCGCGGTCCAGTCGCCGGCCAGGACCAGGTTGGCCAGCGTGGTCTTCGCCGCGGGGCGGCGGAGTTCCTGCGTCGCGGTGGCGGCGAAGGTCGCCCGCCGTTCCTTCACCACGCGGAATTTCGGGACCTCGTCGCCCGCCTGGCGCGGGATGCCCAGGGCGAAGCAGACATTCGGCCAGACCAGGGCCGCCAGGTCGCGCGGGGAGTCGTCCACCAGCCGGTTGGCGGCGCTGATGGTCACCGAGACATGGCCCGGCTTTACGAACACCCACTCCGCCGTGCCTTCCAGCACACCGATGAAGCCGGTCTTGCCGACATCGGCCTGGGGAGAGGCCTCGGTGGCGAAGTGCAGGTTGACGATGGACTCGAATTCGTTGGGCACGACCAGATCGGGCAGCAGGTCGCCCGCGACCCATGGCGGCACGGCCAGGACGACGGAGTCGGTGGGATCGAGCGTCACCCAGTCATCGCCGAGGCGAAAGCCCGCGACACGGCCGTAGTCCGTGCGCAGTTCAGCGACCCGATGGTTGAAATGGACGGTGGCGCCGCGGGATCCCAGCAGGGCGATGGCGGGCTCGATCAAGGCCGCCGACAGGCCTTCGCGCGGGAAGGTCGGAATGCAGGCCTTGCCGCCTTTCAACAATGTCTCCCGCATCACGCGGCCGAGGAGGCGGGCGAGCGAGGCGCCGGAACGCGTGTTGAGGGCCGCGACCGAGAGCGGGTCGAGCAGCCGCCAGTACAGCCGGCCGCGCCGCATCGCCTCGGCCACCACGGTGTCGTCGCGGATCAGGGCGATGCGCGCCATCGACAGGTAATCGGTCAGGCGGGAGTCCGGCACGCGCCGGCCGGGGGCGAAGATCCACCAGGGGAAGCGGCCGCGATTGGGGCGCACGGCCCAGCGCTCGCCGCTCATGATATCGACGAAGGGGAAGACGGGGTGGTGGGCCAGCGGGAACCGGTCGCGGGTGCCGATTTCGTCGATGAAGGCGAAGGCGGATTTGTTGCCGGAGAGCAGGAGGTGGTTGCCGTTGTCCACCTTCAGATCGAGTTCACGGTCGAAGTAGGAGCGGCAGCGGCCGCCGCCGACCGGTCCGGCCTCATGCACCGTGACCTGGCGGCCGCCGTTGGTCAGCGTCAGAGCTGCGGCCAAACCGGCGAGGCCGGCGCCGATGACATGGACATGGCTCATCAGATCATCCGGAACGATCGGCCTGGGCGTTTAGCATGCCCGTTCCGCGCGCGCGAGGCGGGGGAGCGTGATCGGCAGACGTGTTTTTGCGATCAGAGCAGGCAGAGGCTGGCAAGTTCCCGGCGCATGGCGGGGGGCAGGTCGTCAATTCCCAAGGCGGGGCCGGACCCGGAGCGGTCGGCGGGCGCGGCCTCGGGCGTCAGGTAGCGCCAGCCCTGGAACGGCTTGGTCGGGCGGCCTTCGAGCGGCACCAGGGTCGGGTCCAGCAGCAGGCCGGCGCAGTGGGACCCGTCGTCCCAATGGTCCTCGATGATATCGACGATGCGCTGCCGGACCAGCATGCTGCCGCTGATCACCCAGTACATCGACCCGCCTTCCAGGATTTCATCGCGCCGGCGGGGGAAGTTACGGGTGCGGTGGCGCAGCGGCGGGTCGGCCGCCAGCCGGACGGCCTGGAGGTCTCGGAGGTGGTCGATATCGCGGACGCCGACGGCGAGTTTGGTGAGGTGCAGCATGGGTCGACTCGGATGCGGCCCCCATCATGCCAGCGTACGCGCCTGGTGGGGAGGCTGGCGTTGCGGGCCGCCCCGCGCGACAATCGGGCACTGATCCGAGGGAGGAAAACATGGCCAAGGGATTGCTGCTGGTCGCGTTCGACTACACGAACGCGCATGAGGACGAGTTCCACGACTGGTACGACACCGAACACATCCCGGAACGCGAGCGCGTGCCCGGCTTCGGCACGTGCGAGCGTTGGATCAGCGTCGCCAACCCGAAGCACGCGGTGGCGTCGTATGAGCTCGACAGCCTGGCCGTGCTGCAAAGCGATGCCTACAAGGCAATCGCGTATGACAACCTGTCGGTCTGGTCAAAGCGCGTCGGCAAGATGGCGCAGCGGCTGATCCGGTTCGACGGCACGCAATCCAACCCCGGTGACGCGGTGGCGCCGGCCGGCTGCGGCGGGTTGCTGGTCAACGCCATGAACGTCGATCCGGCGCATGAGGCCGAGTTCAACGACTGGTATGACAATGAGCATCTGCCGGCGTTGCAGGCCGTGCCGGGCACGATATCCGCCCGTCGCTACAAGGACCTGACGGGTTCGCACCGGTATCTGGCGCTGTATCATCTGACATCGCCGGAAGTGACGTTCAGCGATGCCTGGAAAACCGGCGCCGGCACGCCCTGGTCGGCGAAGCTGCGACCGCATTTCCGCGACCATCTGCGGATTCTGTCCCGGCGCTACGTGCGCGAGGGCTGAACCGAAGCGGATCGGCGGCCACGGCCCAGGCCGCCGATTCCGACAACTGACAGGGCGCAGACCGTCCCGACGGTGAGCCAGAAGCATACAACCCGCAACGTCGACGGCTGGACCGTCACCACGATCTCGCTGGTCCCAGCCGCCAGAGGCAGCACGATCAGCGACATTACATCCGCTACGGGCTGGACCGCCTGGCCGTTGACCGTGACCTTTGTCCCCAGCGCCAAGGGGTGGGCGAGGCGGACGTAGCCATCGCCGGAAGACTCGATGTCCAATCGTACGCGGGCCGCGCGGACCTCATAGGCGAGCAGGCGCACGGTCGGCGCCTGGGTCCCGGCGAGGCCGGGGGGCGGCGCCTGGGTCCCGGCGAGGCCGGGGGGGAGTGCCGGGACCAGGATCGCCTCGGCCCGAAATGTGCCCGGATCGGGTTGCATCCGGGCGTGGATCGCCGGGATGGCGGCGAGGGCCCCGGTCGCGGCCGGAGTCGGCGGGGCAAAGGCCTCATCCCAGAACGGGCCCACGTTGAAGCCCGCGGGACGGGGGAATGCCTCCAGCCGCGGTGCGACCACGAAGGGCGTGGCCGTGTCGATGCGCGCGTGGCGGCCGAGAACGGGGTCCGAGACAGGCGCGGACACTCCTGGCGGCAGGCCGAACCGCCCCTCACTGAGGCCCACAACCCAGCCGACATTGAGCAGTGCGAGCATATCCCGCGTCACCGGATCCAGCACACTCGTGGCGACGAGGTCGGCCTCGGCGCGTTTCAGCAGGGCCATGAAAGCGTTGTGAGTCGGCGTCGCATCCTGTTTGTGCGGACCGGCCAGCGTGCCTATGCGGGAATAGAGCAAAGGCGAGGCATTGGGCGTAACCGACACAAAGGGCCGGCCGTCGCGTTGGGTGACTTCCAGGATGCGTTGTTCCTCGGCGCGGTCGGCCAGGGATTGGCCGGCCGCCAGCACCGGCAGCATGTCGACGCGGGTCCACGGCTGGATCGCCAGCGGGGAGAGATCAAGCAGCACCACGGCGAAGACAGCGGCGACCCAGCCGCGCAGCCGGGGAAGATGGGTCCAGGCGGCCATCAGCCCCAGCGACGCCGCGACGGACAGCCAGAAGAACGGGAAGGTGATGTGCCGAACATAGAGGAACTGTACAAATAGCGCCTGGACGGCGAGGCCGAGCGCCAACAGCCAAAGCCACCGCCGTTCCCCTCCCGATCGCCAAGCGACAGCGCCGCCTGCCAGGGCGAAGACGAGCAGCGGAACGCCGAAATAGGTCGAATACTCCGCGCCCGATCCAGTGCGTCCCCAGACCGGGATGTTGGTCAGGGTGACCAGCGACGGCGGGCCGATCGACAGCAGGGAGCCGACCGCGAAGTTGTCCGCCGTCGCGCCACGCTCCAGCGCGAAGGGGATCAGGAAGAATGCGCTGCCCAGGACGGTCAGCGCGCCCGCGATCCCCAGTGCCACCAGTACCCGAGCACGGACACCGTTCATCCACAGCCGGACCGCGACATGGATGGCCACAGCCGCCGCGAACAGTATCACGGTCGGCGGGTGGTTCCCGATGAACACGATTGTGGCCAGCGCCAGACCGGTCACTGGCCGCGCCAGACGGGGCGGATTGGCCAGAATACGCTCGATCGCCAGCAGGATCGCCGGCATCGCGGCGAAGTTCACAAGCTGCGGGAAGGATGATCGGACGCTGGCCATGTACGACATGAAGAACCCGCCCGCGTAGACCAGGGCGGTCAGGGCCGCGATGGGATGGTTCGCGCCGAACTGGCGGGCCAGCGCATACATGAACCCGCCGGCTACCAGGCGGGAGGCGAACGCGGCCCATTTGGTGCCCTCGGTGGGATCGCCGGTCAGGAAGGCCAGTGCCGCGGCCAGCCAGTGAAACACCGGGCCGGTGAATTGCAGCAAGGTGGAGCCGCCGAAGAACCAGTTATCCCAGTAGACGGACTCGCCCAGGCGCAGCGACTGGAACAAATGGCTGATACGGGCGACATGGGCGCCGGCGTCGCCGGTCACCAGCAGGCCTCGGCCCAGGATCGCATGCGACAGCCAGACCAAGGCGGCCGCGGTGACCAGGATCAGCCAGCCGGGGCGTTCGGCGGACAGCAGGCGGTGGACGGCGCCGGTCCGCCACTCCATCCACAGCAGGTAGAGACCGACCCCCGCCAACACGAGCAGCAGCGCGCCGTCCTGAGGCCCGATCAGCGCCTTCCAGTCACGCGAGGGCTGGTTGCCGATAAAGGCGTATTTCAGCCGATCAAGCGTGTGCAGCGACAAAGCTGTCGCCGCACCGAACAGGACCACAAGCGAAAGGGCGGACCGTTCAATCGGGCCGGTCTGCATGCTTCCGACCTATTTTTAACCCGGCAACTCCAGCACGTTCTTCGACAGGATGTTCCGCTGGATCTCGTTCGTCCCCGAGTAGATCGAGGCCGGGCGGGATTGCAGGAACTGCGCCGACGGATTCAGCGCGCGGTTGCCGTCCATCGGTTCCAGGCTGGCGGCGTGATCACCGGCGAGCGCCAGGGCGTCCTCGGTGATCCGCTGGAACAGTTCCGTCTGGTAGATTTTCAGCATCGACACGTCGGGGCCCGGGACCTCTCCGCGCCGCATCTGGTCCAGATAGACCTCATACAGGTCCGCCAGATCGGCGATGTCCATGCGGTGGCGCGTCAGGCTGCCGTCGACGCCGGCCTCGTCGTCCAGGTCCAGGCGATCGACCACGGCTTCCATCGTGCTGAGGGCATAGGCGGCCTGCTTGGGGGCGCCGACGAAGATACGCTCGAACCCCAGCAGGTCCTTGGCCATCGACCAGCCCTTGTTCGGCTGGCCCACCAGATTGACGGCGGGGACGCGGACGTCGTCGAAGAAGACCTCGCAGAATTCCTCATTCAGATCGAGGTTCACCAACGGACGCACGGTGATGCCGGGCGTGTCCATCGGCACGAGGAAGAAGCTGATGCCTTCCTGCTTCTTCGCCTGCGAATTGGTGCGGGCGAGGACGTAGATCATGTTTGCGTCCATCGCCATCGAGGTCCAGATCTTCTGGCCGTTGATGACGTAGTGATCGCCGTCCAGATCAGCCCGGGTGCGCAGCGACGCGAGGTCGGAACCCGCGTTCGGCTCACTGTAGCCCTGGCACCAGACATGCTCTCCGGACAGGATCTTCGGCAGATAGGTGTCCTTCTGCTTCTGGGAGCCATGGGCGATGATCAGCGGCCCGATCATCAGCACGCCCTGGTCGACGGTGCGGGCGCAGCCGTGGCGCTCCATCTCATCCAGCATGATGATCTGCTTGGCAGGCGTCAGGCCCATGCCGCCATATTCCTGCGGCCAGGAGGGGCACAGCCAGCCTTTCTCGGCCAGCTTCATGTACCAGACGCTGCATTCGGACCAATGCAGGCGCTTGGCGGGGTTGCGGATTTCCGGCGGGTAGTTGGCCTCGATCCATTCCCGCACCAGCATGCGGAAATCGTCGTCTTCCATTGCGTTCAGCAGGTCGCTCATGCGGTGACTCCGAGGAAGCGGGCCATGGGCATCAATTGCGGCGTGGTCATCTCGATCCCGGTCTGGATGCGGCAGCCGCGACCCTGAGCCAGTGTCAGGAACGGCGTCATCAGCGGGGCGGTGACCACGTCGGCGACATAGCACGACGCCGGCAGTGTGTTCAGCAGATCAGCATGCAGAGGCAAGGACGGATCGCCGTTCATGCCGACCGGCGTGCCATTCGCCAGAATGTCCAGGTCGTCGACCCGGCCGATCCCCGCCGAGACCCTGATCGCCGGAAACGCGGCGGCCAGGGTGGCGACCAGCTTGTCCTGTTTGGCGGTATCCACGTCTTGTATAGACATATGTATGACACCATTCTCACACAGGGAATTGGCGATGGCGGAGGCCACGCCACCTGCCCCAATGACGGCGGCGCGCTTGCCCTCGGGCGCGCAGCCATTGGCGCGGGCGGCCGCGACGAAGCCCACGCCATCCAGGATATCCCCGGTCAGCGTGCCGTCCGCGTCGCGGCGCACCACGTTGGCGGTAACCAGCCGCCCCGCGCGGTCGGTCAGCTTGTCGCACAAAGCGGCCGTTACCTGCTTGAACGGCACCGTGATGACGATGCCGAGCAGATTGTTCCACCGACGGATTGTCTGCATGAGGAGGGGGACGCCGTCGGGCGCGACGTCCATCGGGATCAATACGAGATCGATCCCGTTCTCCTGGCAGTACTTGTTCATCACACCGGGCATCTTGACCTGCACGATGGGCGTGCCGATCAACCCGATGACGCGCGTGGTGCCGCTGATCTGCAACGGATCAATCCTCGTCGGTCTGCGGCGCGAGCTGCTGGAACCGGGCGCGGTGCAGCGCGGCGGAACCGTATTGCGGCGCGAGGACCATCATCTTGCGCAGGAACAGCCCCGGATCGGCCGCGTCGGTGTAGCCGATGCCGCCATGGAGCTGGATGCAGCCGCGGGTCAGGATGCTGGAGGACTCGGACGCGCGGGCCTTGGCTCGGCTGGCGGCGACCTTGCGGGCGTCGGCGTCGGCCGCCGCGTCCATCGCGCGGGCGCAGGCGTTGACGGTGGCGCGGGTCAGTTCGAGCTGGATCTTCAGGTCGGCGGAGCGGTGCTGCAAGGCCTGGAAGCTGCCGATCTTGCGGCCGAACTGCTCACGGGTCTTGAGGTATTCCATCGTGATCCCGAAGACGCGGTCCATCACGCCCAGCAAATAGGCGCTGGTGGCCATGGCGGCGACTTCCAGTTCCGCGCCGGCGTTGCCGGCGATTTCCTCGCAGGGGGCGTTGTCCAGGGTCAGGGTGCCCTGGTTGCCGCCGTCCTGGGTGCCAGTGAGGTCCAGATGCACACCCGCGGCGTTGCGGTCGACCAGGGCCAAGCCATGCGTGGTGGTTACCAGGAAGGCATCGGCGCCGGCGGCCATCGGGATGAACAGCTTCTTGCCGCTGACCCGACCGTTGCCGACGGTCGCGCCGCCGGTGGTTTCGATGCTGTGGGGCTTGTCCTGCCAGGCCGGCAGGATGATGCGTTCGCCGGACAGGACGCTGCTCAGGTGATCGACCGGCAGCAGGCGGGCGGCCATGGCGGCGGCGATCAGGGGTTCCGGGATCAGGGATGCGCCGAGTTCCTCGGTCACCGCGCACAATTCCTGCACGCCGAGGCCGGAGCCGCCGTGGTCTTCGGAGACGAGAAGGCCGAGCCAACCCATGTCGCACATGTCACGCCAGATGGCGCGGTCGAATCCGGGTTCGGTGAACCGCAGGGCACGGATCCGCTTGAAGTCGCCGGTGCGCGGGGCGATGCCCGCCGCGCTGTCGCGGATCATACGCAGGCTTTCGCCGCGGTCTTCCGAGGTGGTCATGTGTTTCCTCCGTTTCCTGCCCCAATCGTCGCGCCGGGGCGGGGGCGGGTCAAGGTGGAAGCTGGCGGGAACATTGCCGCGTGTTCGTGATCCGGGGGTGCCTGTTCGGCAAACGTCACCGCCGCCCCCCCAATCTTGTCAGGTGAATAACGCCATGGCAGACGGGCCCGGATTTTTCTCGGGAGTGGCGCAATGAAGACTCATGCATGCCTTCGCACGATGCTGGCGGCGAGTGTCGCAATGGCATTGAACGCAGGGAGTCTTGTCGCGCAGCCATTGACCGGGACGCCGACGCCCCCTGTCCACAAGTTCACCACGCCGATGCCGCCAGGCGTCCTTTCGCCCGACAGCGTGGAGACGCGGTTCGGTCCGTTGCGCTTCCAGGGCGGCGTGCCGGATCAGGCCAGCACGGACAAGATTTACGACAACCTCGACTTCCAGCGGGCGGTGCAGGCCTATCTGCTGGCGCTTCCGGTGGTCAACCAGATGGCCAACCGCGCGGGGACCCTCTCGATGGGGCCGGCGAACACCACCATCCCGATCTGGGAGCAGATGGTGGACTCGCGCACCGTCGAGCTGACCGCCAACGACAACACCCCCTATACGTGGTTCTGGATCGACCTGCGCAAGGGCCCGCTGGTGATCGAGGCGCCGCCGAAGGTTCTCGGCACGGTCAACGACCTTTGGTACCGCTGGGCCGGCGATATCGGCTTTACCGGGCCGGACCGCGGCAAGGGCGGCAAGTACCTGGTCCTGCCGCCCGGGTACAAGGGCTCGGTGCCCGCCGGCTATAACGTGATCCGTCCAGGTAGCCTGAGCGTCTGGGTCGTCTGGCGCAGCTTCGTCGTCGATGGCAGCCCCGCCCCGGGCGTCGAACTCGTCAAGAAAGCCACCAAAATCTACCCGCTCGGCCAGTCCGGCGCGGCGCCGAAGATGAATTTCGTGAACATGTCGGGCAAACCGCTCAACATGGTCGGTCCTGGGGATTTCCGCTTCTGGGAATTGCTGAACGAGGCGGTGCAGACCGAGCCGACAGGCGCGCTCGATCCCACCACGCTCGGGTTCTGGGCCTCGATCGGTATCCAGAAGGGCAAGCCGTTCGCGCCGGATGAGCGGATGAAGAAGATCCTGACCGAAGCAGCGGCTGTGGGCGACGCGACAGGGCGGACGCTGTTCTACCGTAACCGCGAGAAAGAGGCGCTGTTCTTCGAGAACCGGAACTGGAAGCGGCCATTCATCGGCGGCTACAAGTTCGAGTGGCAGCCGGGCGTCGCCAACCTGACCGGCAGCGCGATGTACTTCTTCGCGGCAACGGGCGTCACGCCGGCGATGGATACGCAGATCGTCGGTGAGGGCTCGACCTATCCGTGGACGGCATCGGATGCCGACAACAATCCGCTCGATGGCGGCAAGACCTACAAGCTGCATCTGCCGCCGAACATTCCGGTCAAGACGTTCTGGTCGGTGATTGTTTACGACGCGCAGACTTGTCAATCAGCGTTGAATAGTTTCCAGGTAACAGCGCCCAAAAGTTTCCAGTTATTCAGGCCGGTTTCGGCTGTTTTTTGCGCTGCTTGAAGCGGAAGGAGTCGTTCCCGGTTTCCAGGATGTCGCAGTGGTGAGTGATGCGGTCGAG
>CAMCDA010000161.1 GCA_945873195.1 Asaia bogorensis | reverse complement strand
CACGCGATCATCGAACCGCTCGACCATTACGTCAGAGCTCGCCTGCGCCCTGCCTGATTGGCGCAAGCACGGTTGTTTCCGTCGCCCGTTTGACCGCCGGCGTTCGGAGAACCCGCCACCTGCGTGCCCGTGGTTGTGCCCCTATTACTAACCCTTCCTACCAGTAGGTAAACACCGACAGCAGTACGCCCTACAGCGTTAACCCCCCATCAACCGTGATCGTCTGCCCGGTTACCATTGCAGCGCCGAAGCCCAGGAACAGCACGACCTCGGCCAGGTCGTCCGTCGTGCAGCGGCGTTTCAGGAGCGCCTTCTCGATCGACTGCTGGCGTTCCTCGTTGGTCCATTCCACCATCCAGGAACTGTCCACCGCGCCGGGGGCGATGGCGTTCACCCGCACCTCCGGCGCCAGGGCACGGGCGAGGTTCTGGGTCAGGCTGACAACGCCCGCCTTGGTCGCGCCATAGGCGAGGCTGCTGCCCGCCCGCCCCAGCCCGGCGATCGAGGCGGTGGAGACGATCGCCCCATGCGACGCCTTCAACGCCGGCGCCGCGGCCTTGGCGCAACGGAACACGCCGATCAGGTTCACGGCGATCAATTGCTGCCAAAGCTCCTCGGTGATGCGGTCGAGGTCGGCGGGCGGGATGCGGCGGCTGGTCCCGGGCGTGCCGGCATTGGCGAACAGCAGATCGAGCCGCCCCAGATCGGCCACCGCCTGTCGCACCATACGCGGCGCGTCATCGGGGTCGCCCACGTTGCCGGGTGCCATGATCGCCTTGCCGCCGGCGTCGATCAGCTTGTCGACGGCCTCCGGCCCGCGCGGGTCGTCGGCCAGGAAGTTGACGGCGACGGTGCAGCCGAATTTCGCCAGCATCTGGCAGGTGGCGAAGCCGATGCCCGAGGCGCCGCCGGTCACGAGGGCCGTCTTGCCGGCCAGGTCGTAGCTGATCATGTTGTTCCCTCCATCGGTCCAATTGTCCGCAACGCCTGCTTCAAGGCCAGCAGCTTGCGGTCGCGTTCACGAAACAGGTCCTCGGGCGAGCGATCGCCCCAGTCGAAATACCCCTTCCCGGCCATGACACCGGTCCGCCCTTCCTCGATCAGCTTGTCGAGCGTTGGGCTGCTGGGACGCGGCGCCGGGGGCGTGTAGCTGCCGTTCTTCAGCCCCTGCTGCATCAGCAACAGGCCGGTGAAGTCGGCCTTCGCCATGATGCCCAGGATCGGAATGCGCAGCGCCAGCCCGTGCAGGACCGAATCATCGATGTCCTTGGGTGTCACCAGGCCTTCGTCGAGCAGCCGGTAGACCTCCAACTGCATCGCCGCCTGCAACCGGTTGGCGACATAGCCCTGCACCATCTGCTTGAACACGACCGGCGCCTTGCCCATCGCGGCCACGATGTCGCGCACGGTGGTCACGGCGGCGGGATCCGTCTCCGGCCCAGGGCACAGGTCCACGAGGTCGCACAGATAGGGCGGCGTGTACCAATGCGCGATGATCGTCCGCTTTTGCAGGCCGGCCGGCACCAGCGGGAAGATGTCGAGGTTGGAGGTGTTGGAGGCCAGGATCGCGTCCGGCTCCATCAGGTGTTCCAACTGGGCATAGACCGCGCGCTTGATGTCGGGGCGTTCCACCACCGCCTCGATCACCACTTCCGCGCCCCGGACCGTATCGGCCAGCGACGGCACGCAGCGCACTGCCGCCGAGAGCCATTGCCGGTCCTTGCCGGCATCGACCTCGCCCGCTTCCGCCAGGGTTCCCAGCGCCATGCCCATCAGCCCCGGCGCCTTGGCGAGCGTATCCGGGTTGTTGTCGGTCAGGCGCACCTTGTGCCCGCCGAGTGCGAAGACCAAAGCGAGGGCATGGCCCATCAGGCCGGCGCCGACGACGGCGATCTCTGTCATGTGTCGCGCTCCGTTACTTGAACACCGCGCTGATCGCGCCGAGCGCGTTCAGGGCGGGGGGAAAGCCGGTGTAGGGGGCGGTTTGGATGATCGCCTCGACCACCTCGGTCTGGGACAGGCCCATGTTCAGCGCCGATTGGCCGAACTTGGCGACCTGCTCGGGCAGGCGCAACGCGGTGAAGCCCGCGACCGCGACCAGCGCGCGCTGGCGGCGTTCCAGGCCCGGGCGGTACCAGATTTCGCCATAGCCGTATTGGATCGCCGTTGGGTACAGCGCCCCGGTGATCGGATTGTCGGTGGAGGCATAGCCCTGGCGCGCGCGGTCGCCATGCAGGGCGCCCATCAGTTCGCTGCCGCGGCGGGTCAGTTCTTCCAGCGACACATCCTCGGGCGGGTCGGCGGGGAACGGGATGCCGCGTTCGGCAAAGACCTCGGCTGCCAGCGCCAAGGTGTCCTCGGCCGCCGAGAACCCGGCATAAAGCGATGCCTGGACCAGGATTTCCTTGATGGCGGCGGCGTCGAGGCCAAGGTCCAGCCCAGCCGCCAGATGCCGGCGCAGGGCGCGGAGGCGGGGGCCGGTGGAGAGCGCGGCGATCGTGCAGAGCATGCGGTCGGCGCGGGCGAGACCCGGGCGGTTCCAGACGCCGCCGAACACCGGTTCCGTGAGCAGGTTGGCCAAGCCTTTGGTCTGGTCAGCCGATCCGAACAGCTCCTTGAGCGTGGCCGCGCCCTTGGCGCGCAGTTCCTGGCGGGTCATGTGGTTTCCTCCGGTCGCATGATGTTGTGATACTGTTTGCGCGAAAGCCGGTGGGAGTCCACCGGGGCGGGCGGGGGAAGACGGTCACGTCGCCATTCCTCCGGGCGAACGGTTTCGGTAGGATGCAACCGTTCAGTCACGGCGACCCGCAGCGTTTCAGGATACATACTTATGGCTGTTCCCCGGTTCATCTTCCACATTGGCGGGCACAAGACCGGGACCACCTTCCTGCAGGCCGTGTTCCATACCCTGACGCCGGCGCTGGCCAAACGGGGTGTCCTGGTGCCGGCCGTCTGGCATCGCTTGCCGCACCAGCCGGGGCATCACCAGTTGCCGATCGACCTGATGGCCGGATCGCTCCCCAGCCTCCGGCGCGATGTCGAGGGCATGATGGACTCGGGCTGTTCCGAAGTGATCGTTTCGGCCGAGGGCCTGAGCGTCATGCGCGATCAGCACGTCGCGTTGCTTGCCTCCCTGCTCAAGGGCGTGGATGCCTCGTTCGTGTTCCATTGCCGCCGCTGGTCGGACTATTTCCCCTCGCACTGGCAGACCGCGGTGCGGGGCGGGATCTACGATACGCTCCCCGAGAACCTACACCCATTCCTGCGGGAGCCGCGGCTTCAATCGGCGGTTAATTTCGGGATCAAGCTCAATCATTACGCGCGCATCTTCGGGCGGGACCGGGTTTCAGTCGTGTCTTACAGCAACATCATCGATGCTGGCGGAAACCTGGCGCATCATTTCTTCGAGGCGTTCCTGCCGGCGCATCGGGCCGTTTTCGACGCCAACCCGAAGGCCTCCGAACTGGCCAGCAACATGTCGTTCTCGACGGTGAACATCGAAATGATACGCGCCCTGAACATACTGGCGCGCAAGCATGGGGAAAAGCGGGGCGCGGGCCCGGGCGTGTGGCTGATGCGGACCGCCGAGAAGGACGACGTCGACCGCTTCCACCGGATGCTCGAGTCAGCCGGTCGGGTGATTACCGTGGATGACGATGCGCCGCGGCTGCGCGCCTTGCATGCGGCGTTGTTCCAGGAATGGGGCGACCGGCTGGTGGAACCGCGATCGGGAGACCGGTTCTTTGAACCTCGGACGCGGGAATTGCGGTTCATCGCCCCGTCGCGGGTGCAAGCACCGGTCGTGGCGAAGGCATTGCTTGCCTTGTACGACCAGTATCGGCGCGATACCGGCCTACCACCGCGGGCGGAGTGACGCCGCTCGAGTGCGGCGCCGATCCCTTGCCTACCCGCGCCCACCCTCGAAGAAATCACGCATGCGGGCAAAAAAACCTTCGTTCTCGGGGCTGCCTTTCGCGTCCTTGGCGTATTCCGCTTCGAACTGCTCCAGCAATTCCCGCTGGCGCGCCGTCAGGTCGCGGGGGGTTTCCACCAGCACCTGGATGATCATGTCGCCGCGCGCGGTGCTGCGCAGGACCGAGAACCCCTTGCCGCGCAACCTGAACTGATCGCCGGTCTGCGTGCCCGCGGGGATCTTCACCTTCGCCTTGGTGCCATCGATCACCGGGACCTCGACATCGCCGCCGAGGGACGCCTGGGTCATCCGCAGCGGCACCTGCATCAGCAGATGCGCCTGCTCACGCTGGAACATCTCGTGCTGCCTGATGGCGACATGGACGTACAGGTCGCCATTGGGCGCGCCGGCGCCACCGGCCTCACCCTCGCCCTGCAGGCGGATGCGCGTGCCGTCCTCAACCCCGGCGGGGATCGCGACCTGAAGCGTGCGTTCGCGCTGCTGCGTGCCCGCGCCACGGCAGACGCGGCAGGGATTGCGAATCACGCGGCCCTGGCCGCCGCAGGTCGGGCAGGTGCGCTCGATCAGGAAGAAACCCTGCTGGGCGCGCACCTTGCCGCTGCCCTGGCAGGTGCCGCAGGTATCGTTGCCGCGCGTCTTGTCCTCGGACCCGGTGCCCTCGCAGGCGTCGCATTTCACACGGGTGGGAACGCGCAGGTTCACCTTGGTGCCGCTGAACGCCTCGGTCAGGTCGATCTCGACCTGCTGGCGGATATCGGCCCCGCCGCGGGTGCGGCCGCGGCCGCCTGAGCGTCCCATGAACTCGCCGAACATCTGATCGAAGATGCCGCCAAGATCGCCAGCACCGGAGAAATCGAAGCCTCCGCCACCACCGCCGCCCGGGCCACCCTGTTCGAACGCCGCATGGCCGAACCGGTCATAGGCGGCGCGCTTCTGGTCGTCCTTGAGCACTTCGTAGGCTTCCGAGGCTTCCTTGAACTTCGCCTCGGCCGTCGCGTCACCCGGATTGCGGTCGGGGTGGTACTTCATCGCGAGCTTACGGTAGGCCTTTTTCAGGTCATCGGCGCTGGCTTCGCGGGCGACGCCGAGCGTCGCGTAGTAGTCTTCCTTGGCCATCTCAGCCTCTTGGCTTTGGCATCGGCGGGCATGGATGGCCCCTGCGCCGCCGATACACCCCACATGGTTCGCGCCCGGCTTCGGGGAAGCACGGGCGCGATAGACACATCAAGCTGACCGAGCCGGTCAGCCCTGCTTCTTCTTCTTGTCGTCGACTTCCTCGAACTCGGCGTCGACGACCTTGTCATCCGGCTTGGCGCCCGGACCGGCCTGCGGCCCTTCGGCACCGGGCTGGGCCTGTTCGGCCTTGTACATCGCCTCACCGATCTTCATCGCGGCCTGGGACAGTCGTTCGGTCGCCTGCTTGACCGCCTCGGTATCGGTGCCTTCCAGCGCCGATTTCGCTGCGGCGATCGCGGCTTCCGCCTCGCCCTTGTCCTGGTCGCCCAGCTTGTCGCCATGCTCCTTGAGGTTCTTTTCAACCTGATGGACCAGGCCCTCGGCGTGGTTGCGGGCTTCCACCGCTTCCCGGCGTGCCTTGTCGGCTTCGGCGTTGGCCTCGGCTTCCTTGACCATGCGCTGGATGTCGGCCTCATTCAGGCCACCCGAGGCTTGGATGCGGATCTGCTGTTCCTTGCCGGTCGCCTTGTCCTTCGCCTGGACGGATACGATGCCATTGGCGTCGATGTCGAAGGTCACCTCGATCTGCGGAACGCCGCGCGGGGCGGGCGGGATGCCCTGCAGGTCGAAATTGCCGAGCAGCTTGTTGTCGGCGGCCATTTCGCGCTCGCCCTGGTAGACCTTGATGGTCACCGCGCCCTGGTTGTCGTCGGCGGTCGAGAAGACCTGGCTCTTCTTCGTCGGGATCGTCGTGTTGCGGTCGATCAGGCGGGTGAACACGCCGCCCAGCGTCTCGATGCCCAGCGACAGCGGCGTCACGTCCAGCAGCAGCACGTCCTTGACGTCGCCGGCCAGCACGCCGCCCTGCACCGCAGCGCCGATCGCCACGACCTCATCCGGGTTCACGTTGCGGGCGGGTTCCTTGCCGAAGAAGGCCTTCACCGCCTCGATCACCTTGGGCATGCGGGTCATGCCGCCGACCAGGATCACTTCGTCGATCTGGCCCGCCGTCACGCCGGCATCCTTGAGCGCCGCCTTGCACGGGCCAAGGGTCCGGTCGATCAGCTCATCGACCAGGGACTCCAGCTTGGACCGCGTCATCTTCATCACGAGATGCTTCGGCCCGGAGGCGTCGGCGGTGATGAAGGGCAGGTTGATCTCGGTCTCCCGCGCCGAAGACAGCTCGATCTTCGCCTTTTCAGCGGCTTCCTTCAGCCGTTGCAGCGCGAGCTTGTCCTTGCGGAGGTCGATGCCGCTGTCCTTGCGGAATTCCTCCGCCATGTACTCGATGATGCGAAGGTCGAAGTCCTCACCGCCCAGGAACGTGTCGCCGTTGGTCGACTTCACCTCGAACACGCCATCGCCGATCTCCAGGATCGAGATGTCGAACGTGCCGCCGCCGAGGTCATAGACCGCGATCGTGCCGGCGGACTTCTTATCCATGCCGTAGGCGAGCGCGGCGGCCGTCGGCTCGTTGATGATGCGGAGCACGTCGAGGCCGGCGATGCGGCCGGCGTCCTTGGTGGCCTGACGCTGGCTGTCGTTGAAGTAGGCCGGAACGGTGATGACCGCCTGGGTCACGGTCTCGCCGAGGAACGCCTCGGCGGTCTCCTTCATCTTCATGAGGATGAAGGCGCTGATCTGGCTGGGGGCGTATTTCTCGCCGCGCGATTCGACATGGGCATCGCCGTTGTCGCCGCGCACGATCTCGTAAGGGACCATGCCCTTGTCCTTGGCCACCAGCGGATCGTCGTAGCGACGGCCGATCAGGCGCTTGATGGCGAACAAGGTATTGGTCGGGTTGGTGACGGCCTGGCGCTTGGCGGCCTGACCGACCAGGCGTTCGCCGGAGTCGCTGAAGGCGACCATGCTGGGCGTGGTGCGCCCGCCTTCACTGTTTTCAATGACCCGAACGTCCTTGCCTTCCAGAACGGCGACGCAGGAGTTCGTGGTGCCGAGGTCAATACCGATAACTTTACTCATGATAGGCTCCTTGTCAGCGGACGAACGCGGCCCGAAGCACCGTGATTGTCCCCATGGGTCCTCCCGGTTGGGAGGGTCTGTAATGTTCAGGATGTATGAGGCTGACAGGCTGGCGGCAAGAGCGCGGGAGGTCTTTTTTGCGACGACCCACGAAACCGGCCATCAGCCCTGGATTTCCACCGGCGGCGCCTTGGCGACCACAACCATGGCGGGCTTCAATAACCGCCCGTTCAGGGTCCAGGCATGGGTCCAGGCCTGCATGATGGTGCCGGCCTTGTGTTCGAGGGATTCCTGTTCGGCCATCGCCTGGTGCAGATTTGGGTCGAAGGGCTGGCCAACCGGGTCGGTCTGCTTGACGCCGTTGCGTTCCAGCATGCCCGCGAAGGCGCGCTGGATGCCGTCCAGACCCTCCCGCACCTTGCCCAGGATCTCCGGCTCTCCGTCGGAGGCCGGCGGCAGGGCGTCGATGCCGCGCTTGAGGTTTTCAGCGGACTCGACCACGTCGGTGGCGAATTTCTGCACGGCGTATTGCCGGGTCTCATCGACTTCCCGCTTGGCGCGGGCCCGCACATTGGCGGTTTCCGCCTCGGATCGGATCCACCGGTCCTTCATTTCGGCCAATTCGGCCTCCAGTTCGGCGATCCGAGCCGAGGCGGCATGCATCACCTGTTCCGGTGTCATGGGAGTGTCCTCGTTCGCCGCGGACGCGCTGGCGGCCGAGGACCGGTCCTGGGAAGGAGATTGGGTATCAGGTTCGTTGCTCATAGCGCCGATCAGTTAGGGCGCCGGCCGGTCCGGAACAAGTCGCGATCGCATGTTGTTGTCACTTGGGCGCCGCAAGGCTCAGCGATGCGCGCCCGGAACCCAGGGTACGTCTGCGGCGCCGTTGTCGTTCAGAACACGGGCGAGCACGAAGAGATGGTCGGATAACCGGTTCATATAGCGCTGCAAAACCGGGTTCAGGTCGGCGACCCCGGCCAAGGCGCGCTCTGCTCGGCGGATGGTCACGCGCGCCATGTGGGCCTGGGCGGCACCGGGCAGGCCGCCGGGCAGGACAAAGCTGGACAGCGGGGGCAGCGCTTCATTCATCGCCTCCACCTCCCGCTCCAGCCGCAGGACCTGGTCTTCGTGCAGGCGCAGCCGGTCCCCGCCCTGCCCCGGCACGCACAGATCGGCGCCGAGGTCGAACAGGTCGTTCTGGATGCGGGCGAGCATGGCGTCCTCGACCGGGCGGGTATGGGTGTGCAGACGCAGCAGGCCGAGCGTGGCGTTGGCTTCGTCGATTTCGCCGATGGCGTGGATGCGGGGGTCGGTCTTGGCCACCCGGCTGCCATCGCCGAGGGAGGTCTGCCCGCCATCGCCGCCCCGTGTCACCACTCGGTCGATCCGTACCATGATCTGTTCCTTCATCTTGACGAGAAAACGAATTCCATCGGCATGTCGAACGCGATCGCCCGCCCATCCCGGATCGCGGGGCGAAACCGCCAAGTCAGGACGGCGTCGAGCGCGGCCTTATCGAGCATGGGGTAGCCCGAGCCGCGCATGATTGCAGCCCCGGCGGCGAGGCCCATCGGCGAGACATGGATCAGGACGACCACCGTTCCCTGCTGGCCGTACCGGGCGGCTTCCGAGGGATAGATCGGCGGGCGGTTGCGCGTGCGGTCGTCCGGGCTGGCCGGGATGACGTTCGGACCCGTCACCATCGCGTTTGACGCGCTGTCGGTGCCCGAGAGGGAGAAGGTCAGGTCAACCGTCTTCTGGGGCGGGGCGGGGGGTGGGGGCTGTGGTTCGGCCTCGGCCTGCTGGATGTCGGGGGATTGGGATTCGGTGGGTTCGGCCGCTTGGGGTTCGGCCGCTTGGGGTTCAGCTTGGGGTTCAGCTGATTGGGGTTCAGCTGATTGGGGTTCCGTCGGGGGCCGTGCCTCGGCTTGATGTTCGGCGGGTTGATCAGGTGCCTCCTGACCGACCATTTCCACCGGCAGCAGTTCGATCCCGCCCTGTTCGGTCGATTCGCCCTGTTCAGGCGGATCAGCCTCGAACAAGCCAATCGCCGGCACCAGGATGGCGCCGTGCAGCAGGATCGACAGCAGCACCGCGATCAGCGGCACGGACGGAATCAGGCGGCGCATGGGTCCTGTACCATGGTGCGCGTCCGGCGGTTTCGCAACGGCCGAACGCGCGCCGAACAGGCCGGGATCAGTCCAGCTTGAAGTTGGTTTTCTTGATCCAGTCTGAATAGGACTCGACGTCGTCCGCCATCCGCTTCTTCAGTTCCTCGGGCGTCGCGGTGAAGGTGACCTGGCCGATCTTGAGCATCCGGGCGATGACCTCGGGTTCCTGGTTCAATTCGGCCATCGTCTTGGCGATCGTGTCGGTCGCTTCCTTGGGCGTGCCGACAGGGGCGTGGATGCCGCCCCAGACCGGCAGTTTGATGTCGTAGCCCTGTTCGGCGAAGGTCGGCACGTCGGGGAATTCTGGATGGCGGCGGCCGCTGAGCACGCCCAGAATCTTCACCGTGCCCATACGGGCCTGCGGGAAGAAGATGTTGTCGTTCATGATGTCCAACCGACCGCCGAGCAGATCGGGCAGCGCCTCGGCCCCGGTGCGGTAGGGGACGTGGATGATGTCGACATCGGCGATGATCTTGAACGCCTCATCCCGCAGATGGGTGGCGCTGCCGACGCCAGGGGAGGAAATGGACATCTTGCCCGGGTTGGCCTTGGCGAGTGCCACGAGTTCCTTGAGGTTGTTGGCCTTCACCGTGGAGAGCACGCCGAAACCATAGACCAGTTCGCCATAGGCGCCGACCGGCACGAGATCGGTGGGCTTGTAGCCGACCGGGCGCAGCAGCGGCAGCAGCAGGATCGGGCTGTTGGGGCCGATATACATTGTGTAGCCGTCGGGCGCGGAGCGGACCACGGATTCCGTGCCGATGGCGCCGGCGGCACCGGATTTATTCTCGATGATGAAGGGCTTGCCGAGCTTGCGTTGGAGGCCTTCGGAGACGATGCGGGCGGGGAGATCGGCGGCGCCACCGGCGGGATAGGGGACGACGAGTTTGACGGGCTTTTCAGGATAGGCGGCTGTCGCCAACGTGGTTGTCGCGAGCAGCGCGGCGGCGGACAGTGCCGCGCCGAAAATCTTCCTCAACATCATAGTCCCTTCCAATGGGCCCGTACCCCGCTGGCACGAACCGAGTTTGTTGATGCAGCTATCATCTGTGCCGGCATGCGCCTTGTCCATACGGAGGAGACAGGTGTTCAGGACGCAAGAACATCGTCGTACATTCGGATGATCTGGTCGGTGACGGCCGCCTCTCCGAATGTCGCGATCACGTGCGGGCGGGCCAATCGGGCAAGGCGCTGGCGGCGATCGGTATCCAGCAGCGCTTCGAGCGACATGCCAATGCCACCGTCCTTGTCAAACGGCCCGAACAGGCCGGCCGGTCCGACGACAAAACGGAACCCGGGACCGTCGTGGCAGGCCACGGGCAATCCGGTCGCCATGGCTTCCAGCAGCACGATACCGAATGTCTCAAACAGAGACGGGAGGACAAAGATATCGGCGGACCGATACAGATCAACCATCCGCTCTCGCGGGAGGCTCACAAAAAATCGGACCTTGTCGCCCAGCAGGCGTTCACCCTCCGCGACAATCGCGTCGGTGTCGGACTCACGGCCGCCAGCGCAGACCAGCGTGACCGGCAGGTCGGAGCGGCCGACAAGAACCAAGAATTCCCGCAACAGGTGGTCAATTCTTTTGTGGTAGGCACGAATGGCCGCCGAACAGAGGATGATGATCCCATTTTCTGGTAGATCAAGGCTGCGTCGAGCCGCGCGTTGGTCACCGGGTGTAAAGCTGTCCACGTCGATAAAATTTGGGACCATGTGGATCGTGTTCGGCCGTGGCCCATCCGCGCCAGACCCTGGCGCCCGCCAAATCTCCTCAGCCTGCGGCGTCAGTTCCTGTAGATGGGTAAACCGGCTCAGGACCACTGGTTTCTCGCCCGTCCCGTTGGCAAGAATGACCTTGGGTCGGGAGAGACCGCGGCGGTTGGCCTGGTCCATCAGGCGGCCGATCAGCGGATCCTGCACATGCAGGATGTCATAGTCAGACCGAATACGCCGCCAAAGACTGAGCGCAAAACTTAACTGCTCAACTTCATAGGGCGAGCCCATTCCGTAGCGCCACCCGCCAAAATGACGACCAGCTCCGGCAAGCGTCTTGGCCATGAAACCCGTTCGCCGAAAGCAACCCAATGCCTCGCCCGAACCAGGAGCACCACCGAACAGATCAGCCATCTTACCGCGACGGCGCAACGCCCGGGTAAGGTCCTCGGCCCAGGCTTCGATGCCGCGCCGGATATGTCCGACACCGGAGCAGGCTATGGCGATACGCGGACGGTCCGTCATGTGGGCCTCCATGGCAGGGCTGTTGAATTCTCTATGCCTCGGTGCTGAAAGAGTGAGTCTGCGCCGCAACACAATGGGAAAATCGTATCGACGCGCGGGGCGGATGGCTTCCGGCGCGGCACAATGTCCGAATCTATGCACGGCAACCCAAGCGCCCGGAGG
>CAMCDA010000160.1 GCA_945873195.1 Asaia bogorensis | reverse complement strand
CATCACCCCGACAGCGGATAACCGCGCCAACCGGCCCGATCATGCGCCGAGTCGCTCGCCCCAGTCCTGAACAAATCGCGCTGTCCCGGAGAGTTTAGACTTGTCCGGTCGCAGTGATATCATAGTAGAAAATGAGGGGATTCGTGAGGTGTATGGCACCATTTATTATTTCAGGGTTGAATGGAGTATTTCAGGTTATGCACGTGCGATAAGAAATTCATCCTGGCGGCATCAACTTTGTCTGGATTGGTCTTTTTGGAGAGAGCGGATTTTTGCTTTTTTCCGATAAAATAATGGATGCGTTCGATATTGGCGCCGCTTGGATGTGGTAAAGCAGGCAGCACACGATGTGCGGGGATAACTCCCATCGCTACGAGATGATGGAGTGCCTCTGCCGGATGGCTTCCGAGGGGAAGCCAGAACGAATCATGTAGCGTCCGTGCCTCCTCCGCCAGGAATGTTTCGACCATCTGTCGCAGGATCGGGGTGCCCAAAATGCGCGGCGTTCCGTGGTAGTTCTTTCCGTCGCGAAATACGGGGTAGCGTAGGGCGGAGGTGAAGTGAACCGACTCGCGCTCCGGTTCGAACAACGCATGGCAGCTTGGAACGGCAAAAAGGTCGTTGACACCCACACTATCGAGCATTTCCACCAAATTGTTGCGCATTCCCCCACTGAAGCTCGCGATGGATTTGGCTCGTCGCAGTGCCTCTTCGCGGGGGTGTCCCTCGGCGATCGAATCTTGGAAGGCGCGCAAGGCATTGTTCGCTTGTTGGCGACCCGGAGTGATTCCCACGATCGCCAGACGTGCGGACGGAGGCACATATTCGATGGGCGCCCACTGGACACGCAGATTGCCTTCGCGGGCGAGGTTGAATGATTCCGAAGTAACAGTGTTGTCCTCGTTGGAGGAGATGAGATGGGAGACAAAATAATCGAAATTGAGATCGAACAAACCCATTTTGGTAGCCTCCTCCCTCCCGCAAAACGATGCGCTCTGATTCAACATTGGCATTCGTTTCTTATTGCCATCGTGGAACTAATATCAAATTCGTATGACCCGGCCATTTTGTCAAAGGCGTCCGCATCTCGATCGCGGCCGTAATCGTCTCAATTGAAACGTGGTATTCCAGCCAACTGAAATCATGCCAGTGACCTGCTCAAGGCTCTGTCCCATCAATGGCACATATCCCGTGCGGGCATGGAATGCCTCCATGGTCGAAAAGGAGCGGCTGCGGATCGCACCACTTCAACCCGCCATTCGGGACGCCGTGTGCATGCGCAAATATTATGCATAGTACTTATACCTAGGTCCGAATACGGTACTTGTACCTATATTTATCCATTTCGAACCACGCACGCGATCATACTGAAAAATGCCCATTCTATTCGTAAATCCCAACGCCTGCCCCTAACATTGCCCCCGATCATCCCTATATCCCCGTAACCAACCGAACCGTCGGCGCATCAAAATCCGGCGCGGTTTGCGCCTGATTTCCGCTTCCTCCCGGTCCGCTGACGAGAATCAACCCGTTCCATCGTCCCGGCGAAGCCTTTCGACCCAGCGGAAAAGGCTGGCGCGTCCTCGTTTCATAAAGGCATTCAAATGACCCATCTCACCGCCACCACCATTCTCCTCGGCACTCTCGCGCTCGGCCTGACAGCCTGCGGCTACAACACCGGCGACCGAGCCGTCTCCGGCGGCCTGATCGGGGCCGGCACCGGCGCCGCCATCGGTGCGGTCACCGGTGGCAGCCCCCTGACCGGGGCACTGATCGGCGGCGGCGTGGGCGCCGTGGGCGGGGCAATCACCAGCCCCGACAACGTCAACCTCGGCCGTCCCGCTTGGCGCTGAGCGCTCGGGCCCGCCCCGGGATCAATACATCACGTAACAACATCCGGCCCGGGCACGCGCCGCCCAGGCCGCATAACGGAGAACCGCACCCATGGACAAAGACCGTGTCATCGGAGCCGGCAAGCAAGTTGCCGGCAACATTCAACAAGCCATCGGACGCCTTGTCGGGGATGCCAAGCTTCAGGCTGACGGCAAGCTCAAGGAAACCGAGGGCAAGCTGCAAAACGCCGCGGGCAGCGTGAAGGACGCCCTGCGCAAATAAGGAGGATACCGCCATGTCGACCGTTCTGCTCGTTATCCTCGTCCTTCTTCTGATCGGCGTGTTCCCGACCTGGTCCCACAGCGCGGACTGGGGCTACCTCCCCAGCGGCGGCTTGGGCATCCTTCTGGTTGTTGTCGTCGTCTTGCTCCTGACCGGCCGCCTCTGACCGTCCAGACCAGATCCGGAGGCCGACGTGCTCCCCTTCGACCTGACGACGATGCTTCTCTTTGTCGGCATGATGCTCAGCATCGTTGCCGGCGAAGCCGCGGTGAACGGTGATACGCTGACACTGCACATGAACGTTGCGCCGAAGGTCCAGCAAACGGGCTTCGACGCGGGCATGGCCGAGAAGATCTTTCTCGCGGAATCAGCCCGCATCGTCCGGGGCGCGTCGGTCATCCCGGCACCAACCCTGCGCGTCAGTTCACGCCCGACCGTCATCAGCGCCCTGGCGACGCCATTGAAGTTGGATCGTGTCGTGGGCGCGTTGCAGGACCAGTTCGGCTATGACCGGCTCGTGGTCAGCGCCGCCGTGGTCTCCACGCCGGAAAACGCGCTCCGTATGGTGATCGTTGTGGAGCAACCCCGGCAGGTTCCGGACCAGATCGTGCTGACGCAGCTCGATGGCGATCCGGCCACGCTGGTCCGCCGCGGCGCCGGCGCGACGATGGAGCGTGTGTCGCCCTATCGCGTCGCGCAGGCCAACTACATCCGGGGGCTGGAAAACGATCCTTCCGCGCTGAAGGACGCCGCGGACACCGCCACGCATTATCTGGCGCATCCCTGGGAACCAGCCCGCGCGTCCGAGCGGGCAATGCTGCATAATCTGGTGGCATTGCTGGCACTGATTGATGGCCGCATTCCCCTGGCGGAGCACATGCTGCGGTTGGTTGATCCGATCCCCGGCGTCCTGCCGGAAGCCCGGGCGGTCGTTGCCTTCAACCGCGCGTTCCTCGCCGTCGCCAACAAGCAGCCGGAGGAAGCGCGGGCGCTGTTCGCCACGGGCGAGAAGCTGGCCGAGGGCATCGACCTGCCGGAATTCGCCGCGCGCATCACGATGCTGAATGGCCTGGTCGCCTGGTCCGCCGGTGACCGCGCCGAGGCGGAACGCCTGCTGCGCGCCGCGATTCTCGCCATGCCGACGGATGAACGCTCCCACACCTACCTGGCGATGCTTCTCGACGCCAAGGCGGCGGAGCCGAATCTGGAAGGGCCGATTGCGGACCGGGCAGGGGCCAGAACCGAACAGGCCGCGGCGGTCGCGGCCCATCCGTTTGTCGAGGAGCTGCCGTTCCTCGCGCAGTCGGTCTTCTGGGTCGATCCCGTCAAGGGCGGGCTCAAGCGCTACTGACCGCGCGGGACCCATTCCGGCTTGTTGTAGCCCAACGGCACGGACGGGCGCGCCCAATTCGGCTTCGTCTCCGACAGCGCGACGACCGGGCCGAGGTGGCGGAGCGGGCCGGAGGGTGTTTGCGACACCATCGACCAGCCGGCCAGTTCCTCGGCCGAGAACTCCTCGGGCGCGGCGCGGGCGGCGGCTTCCGGGACTTCGCCCAGGTCAACGATCCACTTGCCCACCTGGGCGAGCGAAATCCGCACCATCCAGCTTCCGCCTTCCCGCGCGCGGCGGCCCAGCGCCACCATGGCGCCGAACGCCATCAGATATCCGGTGCAGTAGTCGATGGCCGAGACGGGGTAGAACTGCGGGCCGGGCGTGTTCGCGGGCACGACCTCCGCCTGGCGGGATGTGATCCCGCTGACGGTCTGCACCACCGTGTCGAAGCCGCGGCGGGATGCCCACGGTCCCTCATGCCCAAAGGCGCACAGCGATACATAGACCAGGCCGGGGCGCAGGGCCGCGAGTTCCTCGGGTGACAGGCCGCGGCCGCCGAGCGAACCTGGGCGATAGCCTTGGCTGAAGATGTCGGTGTCTTTTACGAGGCCGCGCAGGGTCTCGACATCCGCCGGCTGCCGCAGATCGAGCTGTGCCGACAGTTTGCCGTGGCCGGTATCCCACTCCTGATACCCAAGGTTCGGCAGATGCGCCCCAGTGATCTTCAGGACATCCGCCCCGTGTTCGGCGAGCGTGCGCGCGCAGGTCGGGCCGGCCAGGACCCGGGTCAGGTCGAGCACCCGGACGCCCGACAGGGGGCGGTTGCCGGGGGGCAAGGGTTCGGGCGGGGCCTCGCCAATCTTGATGACCTCCATCAGCGGCAGGGCGGCGATGGCGGCGGCCTGGGGGTGGGTGGCCCACTCGGCGGCGGTGCGGACCATGCCGCCGGCGCCCTTGGCGGCGATGATCGCTTCCTCCAGGTCCTGCGCGTTCCAGTTCAGCACCGCCTTGGCGACGGCGTCGCGGTCCTCCGGCACGCCCAGGACGGACAGGGCGGCGGCGCGGTGGTTGGGGAAGTTGCAGTGCAGATAGGACCAGCGCCCGTCCTTGGTCGGGTAGACACCCATGATGGAGTTGCGGCGGGCCGAGACCTCGCCATCCCCCAGCTTCATATAGTGCCCGCTGCGGAGGGAGGCGGTGGCCTGCCGGACGTCGACCGAAATCGACTGCCGCCGCCCGGTCCGCAGCGCCCACAGGTCGTCAACGGCCAGGCCGGTGGCGCCGAGGGTTGCGGCGCCGGCGACGCCGATACGGTAGGGGGTGGGCAGGATGGGATCGACGCCACCCGGGAAGGCGACGCTGTCGGACAGAGTCTTGGGCCAGCCGACGGCGGGCAGGATGGAGGCCAGGGCGTCTGTGGGTGTCATGTTATCCTCCCGAGGGGGCGGTTATTGGGAAGAGACTGCAGGGTTTTCCCGAGCGCGCTCACCCTGGGGGGCGGTAGGCACAGGAAGGTCGGCTCCCAAGCTCAAACCAGCTCAACCCGCAACTCCCTGCCCATCAGGGAAGCCGCCCGCTGCAAGCTTTCAATCGTCACATTTCCCTTGGCATCCAAAATTCGGTCAACCTGCGCTCGGCTTGTTTTCATTCTCTCGGCAAGCGCGGTCTTGGTGAGCCCTTGCAGCGCCATTTCCCGGCGAAGCTGCCAGGCGACAGCGCGGGTCACAGCCTCGGCGCGCGTGGCGTCACGAACGCCTTCCTCCGCCAGGAAATCATCAAGAGTGGATCCCCAATGCGGGTTCTTCCTGCTGCTCATGCCTTCATTTCCCTCATACGCTTACGGGCCAGTTCAAGATCGGCAGGCGGCGTCTTCTGCGTTTTCTTGATGAACCCGTGCACCAAACCGATCCGATCTTCCTGAATAAAAAACAGCACCCGAGCAATGCGATGGCTGGGGAGGCTACTCCTCACCTCCCACAGGCCTCCGCCCAGGGACCGACACAGCGGCATGCCCACGGGCCAACCAAACTGCACCGTGGCCAGGTCCACGCCAATGGAGCGGCGATCAACTGGCGGCAGGCTGCGCAACCAATCAAGAACCGGTTCGGTTCCGCTGGCGGACCGGTAAAAGACCAGGGGAATTTCAATTGGGCGGTCGCGCGCCGAAGGTTCTTCCGCCGCTAATATGTATTATGTTTAGTACGGTCACGCAAGCGCTGGCATCCTTGATGCTTTCGTCCGCCTCACCCCGCCGCCGGCAACTCCCGCGGCAGAAGCGCCACCACCGCGATCGTCGCCGCCGCGGCGCCGGCCAGGATCAGGAACAGCGCATCGAACCCCCAGCGCTGGTGCACGAACGCGATCAACGGCAACGCCGCCGCCAGCACGGTGAAGCTGACGACGTAGCGCACGCCGTAGATACGTGCCCGGAACGGACCGGAGGCCATCTTGCCGATCATGTAGTCATTGATCGGGATCTGCCCAAACGCCCCCAGCATGAACCCGAACGCTGCCGCCAAGGCGATCGTGTCGTGCAGCCCCGGCATCAGGCCAAAGAACACCAACTGGATCGCCGCCACCGTCATGAACACGGTCCGAGGCCCATGCTTGTCCAGCATGCTCCCCACGACCAACTGCGCCAGGGACGCGACCGAGAACACCACGAACGCGAACACCCCCACCGCCGTCGCCACATCGGCATTGATCGGCAACCCCACGCGATCGGCCCAGGCCGCCGTTTCACCGGCAAGCCCCCGCAACCGCTCATCGAAGATCTTCGGCAGGGCAAACGTCGTGGACTGAAAGATGATCGACGATATCGCCGTCGTCGCGAACACGATCGCCGAGACCCGCATCAGGATCGCCCTTCGGTCCGGGGAAATCGGCGCCGACGCGGCGGGCGCGGGGCGGGCGGCGGTCTCGGCGGGGCGGATTTCGTCCCACTGCAAGGCCGCGTAGGCAAAGCCGATCAGGATGGAAACGACACCCGGCGCCACGAAGGCCGCCCGCCACCCGCCATTGTCGATGAAATACCCCGTGATCAACGCCGCGCTGGCCACACCGAGGTTGCCGAACACCCCGTTCACCGCGATCCGCATCCCCGTGTTCCGCCATTTGCCCGTCACGATCGCCAGGCCCACCGGATGGTAGATCGCGGCGAACATGCCGATCACGAACAGCCCAGCCCCCATCTGGAACGGAGTCGCGGCAAAGCTGGTCACGATGGCCGCCAGCCCGATACCGATGAAGAACACGACCATCATGCCGTCCCGGCTCCATTTATCCGCCAGCCAGCCGGCGGGCAGGGAGAACAGGCCGAACGCCAGGAACCCCGGCGTGGCATAGGCGAGCAACTCCCCATAGCTCAGCCCCCAGTCGCGGGTCAGCGTCAGGGCGGCGACCGTGGCGAAGATCAGGGTGAACAGATGGTCCAGGAAATGGCCGGAGTTCAGCAGCAGGAAGTGCAGGCGGTCACGGTTCATTGGTCCCCCCTCGGGCGGCCCCGCGCAAGGCAGCCGCTTGGTCATTTCAGGGGATGGTAGCCATGGCGGGATTGCGGTGTCTTGCCAAAGATCGTCGCGTATCCGACAGTCCGCCCCATGCGCAGCACCGACCCTGACGACTACCAATCCGTCCCCCGGCCGCTCGGCGCCATGGCCAAGAGCTTCCCCGACGGATTCCGCATCCAGCCGCATTCCCACCGGCGGGACCAGTTCGTCTATGCCGTCAACGGCACCATGCGCGTCCATACTGGCGCCGAGGCCTGGATCGTCCCACCCGACCGCGCCGTCTATTTGCCCGCCGGCGTCGAGCACGCGATCGACATCCGTGGGGATGTGGAGATGCGGACGGTCTACCTGACGCAATCGGCCGCCCCCGACCTGCCAACCCAGCCGATCGTCGTGGAGGTCCGGCCCCTCCTGCGCGCCCTGATCCTGGCCCTGATCGAGGAACCCGTCCTGTATGACGAAGCCGGACGAGGCGGGGCCATCGCGCGCCTGATACTTTCGGAGATCGCCCGCGCCCGTTCCCTGCCGCTGCGCGTCCCGATGCCCAGCGATCCCAGGCTGCGGCGGGTGTGTTCGGCGCTGCTGGCGGATCCGGCGGACTCGCGCGGGCTGGAGGACTGGGCGGCATCCTCCGGCGCCTCGGCCCGCACCCTGGCACGCTTGTTTGAGCAGGAGGTGGGGCTGACCTTCACCGCCTGGCGACAGTTGGCAAGGTTCCATAATGCGCTGGAGGCGCTGGTGCGAGGCGAACCCGTCGCGCGCGTGGCCGAACGCAACGGCTATCGGGGCGCGAGCGCCTTCGCCGCGGCCTTCCGCAAGGTCATGGGCGTGGCGCCGTCAGCCGTGGCCCGCGCCGACTGGGATGGCGGCGGGCCGCGCGCAGGTTAACGGGCGGCGCCCATCACCCAGGCCAGCACGCCCTTTTGCGCGTGCAGCCGGTTCTCGGCCTCATCGAAGGCAACCGACTGTGGGCCGTCGATGACCTCGGCGGTCACTTCCTCGCCACGATGGGCGGGCAGGCAATGCATGAAGATCGCGTCCGGCGCCGCCTTGTCCATCAGCGCCTGGTCAACGCGATAGGGGGCCAATTGGTTGTGCCGGTTCTCATTCGGGTCGTCGGACATCGACACCCAGGCATCGGTCACGACGCATCGCGCGCCGGCGACGGCGGCTACCGGGTCGTCCAGCACCTCGATCTTCGCGCCCTGGGCGCGGGCCCACTCAAGGATTGCCTCGGGCGGACGCAACGTGGCGGGCGTGGCCAGACGCAGGGTGAAGTTGAACCGCACCGCGGCTTCGATCCAGGACCGGGCAACGTTGTTGCCATCCCCGGCCCAGGCGATGATCTGGCCGGCGATCGGTCCGCGGTGTTCCTCAAACGTCAGGATATCGGCCATCAACTGGCAGGGGTGCGACTTGTCGGTCAGGCCATTGATCACCGGCACGGTCGCGTATTGCGCCAGTTCGTGCAGCTTCGATTCCTGATCGGTCCGTAGCATGATCGCGTCGACATAGCGGGACATGACGCGCGCCGTATCCGCCACGGTCTCTCCGCGCCCGATCTGCATGTCCTTGCTGGACAGCACGATCACGTCGCCGCCGAGTTGCCGCATCCCGACCTCAAACGAAACGCGGGTGCGGGTGGAGGGTTTCTCGAAGATCAGCGCCAGCGTCTTCCCGGCCAGCGGGCGGGAACTGACGCCACCGGCGCGCTTGAAGCCGGACGCGACGTCCAGCATCTGGCGCAGGGTAGCCGTGTCGTGATCCGCGAGGTCCAGGAAGTGACGCGGACCGGCCCCCCGTTCGGGAGACCGGCCCTTGTCGTCGTGTGTACGCCGGAGCGAAACGCTCACTGTGCGGCTGCCTTTGTTGCCTCGGCCGCCACCTTGGCGGCGGCGCGACGCAGCATGGCAACGGCCTGGTCGAGATCACCCTCGGTGATGACCAGCGGCGGCGCGATGCGCAGCGTGTTCTCACCGGCGGTGATCGCCATCAGACCTTCGGACAGGCAAGCGGCCTGCACCTGGCCGACCGGCACGCGGCATTTGATGCCACGAAGCAGACCCATGCCGCGCGCGACTTCGAACAGGCTGGGGAACTCAGCCGCGATCTTGTCGAGTTGGGCGCCGAGCCAACGGCCCTTGCGGTCGACGGATTCAAGGAATCCGGGAGCGAGGATGATATCCAGCACGGCGTTGCCGGCGGCGCAGGCCAGCGGGTTGCCGCCATAGGTCGTGCCGTGCGTGCCGGGAACCAGCGCCTTGGCGAACTTCTCCTTGGCCAAAACGGCGCCGAGAGGGAAGCCGCCGCCGATTCCCTTGGCCGAGGACATGACGTCCGGCGTGATGCCCGACCATTCGTGCGCGTACAGCTTGCCTGTGCGGCCCATGCCGGTCTGCACTTCGTCCATGCCCAGGATCAGGCCGTACTCGTCGCAGACGGCGCGCAGGTCCTGGAGGAACTGCGGGTCGGCCGGACGCACGCCGCCTTCACCCTGCACGGGCTCGACGATGATGCCGCAGGTGGCCGGCCCGATCGCGTCACGGACGGCGTTCATGTTGTTGAACGGCACCTGGTCGAAGCCATCCACCGCCGGGCCGAAGCCTTCCATGTAGTGGTGGTTGCCGGTCGCGGCGAGCGTGGCCAGCGTGCGGCCATGGAACGCGCCTTCGAAGGTGATGAACCGGAAGCGCTCGGGCTTGCCGGAATCATACATCGCGCGACGCATCATCTTGATCATGCCCTCGTTCGCCTCGGCGCCCGAGTTGCAGAAGAAGACGCTGTCGGCAAACGTCGCGTCGACCAACCGTTGGGCCAGTTTTTCGGCCTGCGGGATGCGATACAGGTTGGACACGTGCATCACCTTGGCCGCCTGTTCGGCGATGGCCTGGGACAGATGCGGGTTGCCGTGACCAACGGATGCGGTGGCGATGCCGGAACCGCAATCGAGAAGTCGTCGCCCGTCCGTCGTCCACAACCAGGCACCTTCGCCCCGCTCGAACGCGAGGTCAGCACGGGCATAGTTCGGAAGCAGCGCGGAAATCATGGGGTATACGACCCTCGGTTGGACATTTCCCCATGGATCTCCCGCCCGCGACCATCCGGGGCGGCTCCAGGGAAGCGGGCATCATTGGGGATCGAGCCGGTGGTGTCAAACATCTGTTCGGTGACGGTGGTCGGACGCCCTTGTCAGGCGACGCCGCCGGCGCACCAGCCGCTGGCCCAGGCCCACTGGAAATTGTAGCCGCCGAGCCAGCCGGTGACGTCGACGGCTTCTCCGATGACGAAGAGGCCGGGGATGTTGTTGGCCGCCATGGTGCGGGACGAGAGATCGCGCGTGTCCACGCCCCCGCATGTTACCTCGGCCTTCGGGTAGCCCTCGGTGCCGGACGGGGTGATGCGCCAGGTGCCCAGCCGTTCGGCGAGCGCCCGCAGCGCGCGGTCGGGGATATCGGCCATGCGGGCCTCGCCGTCGTCGGCTGCCAGAACGCCGGCGAGGCGTTGCGGCAGGGTCTCGGCCAGGATGCCGCGCAGGGTGGCGCGGGGGCGGGCGCGCTTGCGGTCCAGCAGCAAGGCGGCGGCGTCCTGGCCGGGCAGGAGGTTCAGGACCACGGGGCCGTCCCGCCAGTAGGAGGAGACTTGCAGGATCGCCGGGCCGGACAGGCCGCGATGGGTGAACAGGGTGGCCTCGCGGAAGCGGGTGCGGCCAACCGTGGCCTCGGTGTCCAGGGACACGCCAGCCAGGCCGGCCATCATCGCCAGCGGCGGGTCGTCGAAGGTCAGCGGCACCAGGCCAGGGCGGGTTTCCGTCAGGCGCAGGCCGAAGCGGCGGGCGGCATCGAGGGCGAAGCCGGTGGCGCCCATCTTGGGGATCGACAGGCCGCCGGTCGCCAGCACCAGGCTTTCCGCCGAGAAGGCGCCGTGGTCCGTCTCGATCCGGAAGCGGTCGGCGCGGGAGAGGTCGGTGACGCGGTGGCCGACGCGGATATCGACATGGGCGGCGGCGCACTCGGCTTCCAGCATGGCGACGATGGCGCGGGCCGATCCGTCGCAGAACAACTGGCCCAGGGTCTTTTCATGGAAGGGGATGCCGTGGCGCTGTACCAGGGCGATGAAGTCGGCGGGTTTGTATCGGCCGAGGGCGGATTTGCAGAAATGCGGGTTCTCGGAGAGGAACCGGTCGGCCCGCGTCTCCACGTTCGTGAAGTTGCAGCGCCCGCCACCCGAGATCAAGATCTTCGAGCCCACCTTCGGCGCGTGGTCCAGCAGCAGCACGCGCCGGCCCCTCTGGCCCGCCGTGATCGCGCACATCAGGCCGGCCGCGCCGGCGCCCAGGATCACGACGTCATAATCGCTCATGGGGGTTCCTATAGCGCGGCGGACGGGCGGACGGTAAGCAGCCGGACATGGACGACGATGACGCGCCTCGCCTGGCCCTGGGCGGCAAGTTCTACATGACGCCGTTCGGCCACGCCGCCTTGCGGGCCGAACTGGACCAATTGATGAAGCAGGAACGCCCCCGCGTGGTGGAGGTCGTGTCCTGGGCCGCCGGCAATGGCGACCGCAGCGAGAACGCGGACTACCAGTATGGTAAGCGCCGCCGGGGATGTCCCGCGCGATGTTGAAACTTTCCTGGCGGCGTTGCCTCCCTTGAGCCGATAGGCTCGGGGTGTCGAATCCACAAAGGAAAGCAACGCCATGAGAAAGAGTAGAGAGACCGGTGCGCCAACACCAGCACCAGAGGTAAC
>CAMCDA010000159.1 GCA_945873195.1 Asaia bogorensis | reverse complement strand
CTTATCGAGGAGGCGTCAAAGTACTCCCCACAACGTTGAATCGCACCCGGACCCATGGGTTGAACCTCGCCATGCGGACGGCGTAATCACCATCCGCATGGATAAGCCAGGGACATGACCGAGTCGGAAAGAACGGCGGCTCTGCTGCGCCATCTCGCCGGTCGCCCTGGCCATGATGAGGTGAAGGCCGACTTCCGCCAGCTTCTGGTCGAGGAATTCGGGGTCGCGCTCGAAGCCCTCGAATTTGAACGCCGCGTCCCCGAGGTGCGCGGGCGCCTTGACGCGCTGATCGGCCGCACGGTGTTCGAGGCAAAAAGCGACCTGGACCGCGAATGGGCCGATGTCGAGCGGCGCATGCCTGATTACCTGGCCGACCGGGAGCGCGAGGAGCGGCAGAAATTCGTTGGCATCGCGTCCGATGGGCGCAAATGGGCAGTGTTCGAGCTGAACGCCGGCACGCTTACGGTTGTGCGGCGCACCGAACTCAATCCTGATCAGGCCGGGACTTTCCTGGCTTGGTTGGATGGCGCGCTGGCGCTGAAAGCCTCCCTGCCCCCGGACCCGCTGACGATCCGCGCGGAGCTTGGGCAGGAATCGGTTGCGTATCATCGCGTGAACGCGATGCTGCGGGAGATTTGGGATAAGTTGTCCGACGACAGCAACGTCCAGTTGAAGCGTCAGCTTTGGGCCGACTTGCTGCGAACCGTCTATGGTCGGGATGCCGACAGCGACGCACTCTGGTTCCAGCACACGTTCCTGGTCGTCGTCGCGAAAAGTATCGCCCTCGCGGTCATGGGCCTGCATGAGGATGATCCGGTGCGCCTGCTGTCCGGAGAGGCGTTCCGCGCGGCCGGCATCCAAGGTGCCGTCGAAAGCGATTTCTTCGATTGGGTCGTGGCACACCCCGATGGCGTCGCCCTGGTGCGCCGGATCATGGCGCATGTCCGCCGTTTCCGTCTGCGGGAGGTCGAGAGCGACGTCCTGAAGGTGCTTTATGAATCGCTGATCGACCGCGACGAACGCCACGGCCTGGGCGAATACTACACCCCCGACTGGCTGGCAGCCCGGATCATCAGCCACACGGTCACGCGCCCAACCGAACAACGCGTTCTCGATCCCGCCTGCGGGTCGGGCACGTTTCTGTTCCATGCGGTTCGGCGCTTTTTGGCTGAGGCCGAGGACGGCGGCATGGCGCCGGCCGACCGTTCGGCCGAGGCATGCGCGCTGGTCGCGGGGATGGATGTGCATCCCGTCGCCGTGATCATCGCGCGGGTGACCTATCTCCTGGCCCTCGCCCCCGCGCTCGCGGCCCGCGTCGGGATCATTTCGATCCCGGTCTATCTCGGCGACGCGATGCAGTTGTCGATCTCGGGCTTCATGGGCAGCAAGGAACTGACGATCCGCGTGCCGCCGCCACCCGCGGGGCAAGGCAAAAGCGGGGAAATCGATGCAAATGGGCGGGAGCAGCTTGATTTCCCGGAAACCTTCTGCCGGGACCCGGCCTTGTTCGACAAGGCAATCGACCGGATGCGGTCGGCGTCCGAGGAAGGCCTGACCCGCGAACAGATCGAATTCGCCTTGTTCCGGATCACCGAGCAACATTATCGCGCCGATGTCACGGATGAACAGCAACACGCGATCAAGGACCTGGGCAAAACCTATGTGACCTTCGACCGGCTACGACGGGAGGATCGTGATACGATCTGGGCCTATGTCGCGCGCAACCTGTCCCGCCCGCTCGCTTATTCCGCGTCCGGCGGTTGGGCGCATGTGCTGGTCGGCAACCCGCCCTGGGTCGCGCTGCGCCACATGAGCGCCGACCTGCAGAACCGCTTCCGGCAAATGGCACGGGCCGAGCGAGTCTATGTCGGCGGCAAGTTCGCCACCCAGAACGATCTGTCCGCGCTGTTCACGGTCCGAGCCGTTGGCCTCTACCTTCGTTCAGCTGGCCAGCTTGGCTTGGTTCTGCCCATGGCGGCGCTGACACGCGGGCAGTTTGAGAAGTTTCGGGCTGGCAAGTTTCAGTCCGCGAGCATCGCGTGGGACGAGGTGTGGACGATGGACGAATCGGTCCAGCCATTGTTTCCCGTGCCATCCTGCGCGGTGTTCGGCCGCCGCCGGGCAGAGGCGAAGGCGCTGCCGGACCGCGTCAGGGCATATACGGGCACATTGCCCATGCGCGACGCGCCAGATCGCGTGGCAACGAAGTATCTCCAGGTCGAGGAAGGCGCCGCGGCGCTGACGACGGGTCGTTTCATTGGAGGTTCGACCTACCGGTCGGCCTTTCACAATGGTGCGACACTTTTTCCACGCATGTTGTGTCTGATCCAGCGCAAGCCGGTCGGGCGGCTGGGTGTCGATCGCGGCGCGCCGCCGGTGGAAAGCCGCAGGAGTACTCAGGAAAAGCGCCCGTGGAAGGACCTGCCGGGCATTGAAAGCAACGTCGAGGCCACGTTCCTGCGTCCAGTGCTGCTCGGCGAAAGCATCCTGCCGCATCGCGTGTTCCAGCTGTTCGAGGCAGTGATACCGGTCTCCGACGCCGGGGCTATCCTGGACGCAAAAGGCGCCGCCTACCTTGGCTATGGCGGCCTACATGGCTGGATGCGAAAGGCTGAGGCCCTCTGGAACACGAACGCCGATGGGCGCGTGAAGACACTCGCCGATCAATTCAACTACTATGGCAAGCTGGCCGCGCAATTCCCGATCAAACCCCTGCGCGTCGTTTACGCAAAGGCCGGGATGCAACCTGCTGCCTGCCTCGTCCGTGATCCGGAGGCCGTAATCGATCACAAGCTCTATTGGGCCGAACCCGCGCATGATCGCGAGGGGTATTATCTGTGCGCGATTCTCAACAGTGAAACCGCGCGGGCGGCGACCGAGAAATATCAATCGCGCGGTCAGTATGGCGCGCGGGACTTCGACAAGGTGCTGTTCAATCTCCCCATTCCGGCCTTCGATCCCGCCAATAAGCTGCATCGCGACCTCGCGGCGGCCGGCGCCCGTGCGGAAAAGGTGGCAGCGGCCTTCGAACTGCCCGAGACGGTGAAATTCCAGCGCGCGCGGGCGATGATCCGGACCGCCCTGGTCGAAGCCGGTGTCGCGAAAGCCATCGAGTCGCTTGTGGAACGGCTGCTGTCGGCAACCTGATCCAACACCCCAGCCGAGAATCCGAATGCGACATTCGCTTTATGTCCGGCATTTCGACGGCCCGGCCAACAAGATCGAGCGGACGGCGCGCAGGTCTGAACCCGCGCGTCTGATATCCGCGATCCGCGATTGCGTTGCGTCTCCGGGGTAAATCGACAGCGCTCCCGCCCGCCGCCATAGTCCCCGAAACGATGCACCCGAGGGGGAAACGAACATGACCAAGACCATGGGCAGCGGCGCCTTCACCTACCAGGCGGCCGATGGCTGGGCGAAATGGCCGGAGGGCTGGGACGTGGCCGATGTCGCCGCGGTCGGCGTGGACCGCTGGGACAATGTCTATGCCTTCAACCGCGGCCCGCACCCGATGGTCGTGTTCGATCGCGCCGGCAACTTCCTCCGTTCCTGGGGGGAAGGCGTGTTCCATCGCGCGCATGGCGTCCACGTCGCCCCCGACGACACGATCTGGCTGACCGACGATGGCGACCACACGGTTCGCCAATGCACGCTGGACGGCAAGGTGCTGCTGACCATCGGCCTGCCCGGCAAGGCAGCCCCGTATATGAGCGGGGAGCCGTTCAACCGCTGCACCCATACCGCCCTGTCACCGCAAGGCGATGTCTATGTCTCGGACGGCTATGGCAACGCGCGGGTGCATAAGTTCTCCCCCGACGGCAAGCTGCTCCTGTCCTGGGGCGGGCCCGGCACCAGCCCGGGGGAGTTCAACATCGCCCACAACATCACGACCGACGCCGAGGGCTGGGTCTATGTCGCGGACCGGGAAAACCACCGCGTCCAGGTCTTCGACGGCAACGGCAAGTATGAAACCCAATGGAACAACCTGCACCGGCCGAGCGGGCTGTTCATGACGGGGGGGAAGTGTCCGCTGTGCTATGTGGCGGAGCTGGGGCCGCATCTGCCGGTGAACATCGACCATCCGAATATCGGGCCGCGGATCAGCGTGCTCGATCACAAGGGGGCGTTGCTGGCGCGGGTGCAGGCCGATCCGTCACGTGGCGTCGGGCCGGGGCAGTTCATTTCGCCGCACGGGATGACGGTCGATTCCCACGGTGATCTGTATGTCGGGGAAGTCGCCTATACGTCGTTCTCCCGGTCATTCCCGAAGGAGCCGAAGCCGGCGCGCATCCGATGCCTGCAGAAACTCGTGAAAGTGCCCGCGAGGTAGGACGGGCGGGATACCGGACGGCGATGGATGCGCTAAGGTAACCGCATGCAACCCTTGGCACTGACCATGGGCGACCCCGCCGGGATCGGCGGTGAGTTGACCCTTCGCGCCTGGATCGCCCTGCGTAACGGGCGAATCCCGTTTGTTGCCTTGGATGACCCGGAACGGCTGCGTGACCTCGCCACGCGCATGGGGCTGGACGTGCCGATCGCCGTCGTTGAATCAGCGGCCGAGGCAACGGCGCGTTTTCCCTCCGCCCTGCCCGTCCTGCCGGTGCCGTTGGCTGAACCCGCCCGCCCCGGTCATCCGAGCCGAGCGAATGCCATTGCGGTGGTGCGATCGATTGAGATCGCGACGCGGCTGGCGCAGGCCGGAGAAGCCGGGGCCGTCGTCACCAATCCCATCAACAAGGCCGCCTTGTACGACGCCGGCTTCGCCCATCCCGGCCATACCGAGTTCCTGGCCGAACTGACCGGGGCGATCGGCAAGCAGATCATGATGCTCGCCAGCCCGTCGCTGCGGGTTGTGCCGGTGACCGTGCATGCGTCGCTGCGCAATGCGATCGCCATGCTGTCAACAGAGATGATCGTCGCCGCCACCCGCACCACCGCCGCGTCACTGCGGCGCGATTTCGGCATTCCGCACCCGCGCCTCGGCATCGCCGGCTTGAACCCGCATGCCGGTGAGCAAGGCGCGTTGGGCGATGACGAGGCGCGGATCATTGTCCCCGCCATGGACATCCTGCGCGTCGAGGGGCTGGATCTGTCCGGTCCCTGGCCGCCGGATACGATGTTCACACCGCTGGCGCGCACGAAATACGACGCCGCGATCTGCATGTATCATGACCAGGCGTTGATCCCGCTGAAGACGTTGGACATGGATCGGGGGGTGAACGTGACCCTCGGGCTGCCGATCGTTCGGACGTCGCCCGATCACGGCACCGCCTATGACATCGCCGGCCAGGGGATCGCCAATCCGACCAGCCTGATCGCCGCCCTGGAACTCGCCGCCACGCTGGCGATGAAGCGGAGCAAACTATGAGCTTGGAGGACAAGGACGCCATTCGGGACGTCCTGCACACCTATTGCCAATGCATGGATGACGGCCGGTTCGCCGAACTCGCGGCATTGTTCGCCTCGGAGGGAGAATGGGTCGCGCCCTATCGCACCGCCCGCGGACCAGAGGCAATCACCGCCTGGCTGACCCAGTCGGTGCCGCCCACACCCCGGCGCATGCACTACGTGATGAACAGCCTGATCACGGTCGCGGGCGACGCGGCCGAGGCCAAATCCAACTATCTGGTGATGGTCGAGGGCCAGGATGGCCCCGTGCCATCCGTCTGCGGCACCTATGTCGATCGGCTGACCCGGACGGCGGACGGCTGGCGGTTCCTGCGCCGGGAACTGGTCCATGCGTTCAAGGGGGAAATGCGCCTTACCCTTCCCCCTTGAGGCGGCGCGTCAGGCGGCGGCGAACCGGGCCTCATGCCGTTTGACCTGGATATTGTAGTTCGCCCGGTAGGCATCGCTGACCGATTGATGCAACGCCAAGGCCGCCGCGTCGCGTTCGGCCGTCGGCGGGTCGATCAGGTCGAAATGGCCGTAGGTGTCCTCCCCCCGCACCAGCATCGCCTTGCAGCGGGCCGGGCCGTCTACGCGTACATGGGTCGGGATATAGTTCAGCCCGATGCCGATCCGCCGATGGCTGGCGTGGTTGCGGGCGGAACGATGGATCGCGAATTCGTGATGCAGGGAGAATTCACCCGCGTTCAGCGCCATCGCCACGGGCTTCGACTTGTCGAAATCCTCCATGATCGTCTGGCCGGCGCGGTTGATGCTGTTCTTCAGCCCCAGAGCGGCGTGGTGCAACTGGCGGGGGGCGCCGTTGAAGGAGACATGCTCCATGCAGCCGGCCTCCCGGCTCGCGTCGGTGATGGCGACCCAGGCGCAGACCTGTTCATTCGGGGTGAGGCCGAAATAGGTGCCATCCTGGTGCCAGGCGGCGAAGGTCTTTGAGTCCGGTTCCTTGATGAAGAAGGTGCTGGTCCAGACCAGGATGTTGGGGCCGATCACATCTTCCACCGCATCCAGGATACGCGGGTGGCGGATCAGGTCATTGAACCAGGGCGAATGGGCATGCCCGTGGGAGCGCCATTTCGGATCTCCATCGGCGATGGCACAGCCGATATCCGCCTCCAACCGCTCGATACCCCCCCGACACGCCTCAAGCTCGGCCTGCGACAGCCCAGGGAACGGAGAGACAAAGCCATTCTGCCGGTAATAGGCGAGTTGGTCCGCCGTGAGTGCCTTCATGGATGCCATCCCCCTTGTTCGTCCTGTTGGATACAGGTTCGCGGCGGGCGGGCGTGGTTGTCAATCATGGATCGGTGGATGTTATTGCTTCAGGCAAACAAAAGGGGGCATGCCATCCTGAATGGCGCCCCCTTTTTCGGCTTTGGCGGATGCGGCCGCATCAACACCAAAACCGCGAGATCGTACGGAAATACGTGGTCTTTACATTACGTTGCCGGCGCCACGCCGACCGACAACATACTGACTATCCGGTGGAGTCATGATGTCTAGTCACCCTCCTGCTTGCCACTCTGGCAAGACGGAGCCTGCGCCAGCCTGAACACCAGTGTCAAGAAAAACCGAACATCGAATTTCGCCTTGTCTCACCCCACCGACCGACCGCCATCGACATACAAATTGACCCCGTTGATGTAGGACCCGGCATCCGAGCACAGCAGCAGCGCCGCCCCTGTCAGATCGTCGGGACGGCCCAGGCGACCCACCGGAATACGCTCCACCAGCATTGCCTCCTCGGTGACCATCTGGTCGCGGTTGCGGGCGGTGCGGATCGCGCCGGGGGCCAGGTTGTTCACCGTGATCCCCTGCCCGCCGAACTGACGCGCGAGGTTCCAGGCCCAGTTGAGCTGCGCCGCCTTGGTGCCGGCATAGACCAGCATCCGCGGATGCGGCCGGACCTGCTGCACGCTGCCGATCGTCAGCACCCTGCCCCAGCCACGTTCGGCCATCGGCGGCAGCAAAGCCTGGAACAGCTCCAATGTCGTGCGGAGATTGACCGCGATCTGGCGATCGAAATGCTCCCGCGTGATCTCTTCCAGTGTTTCCGGCAGTTCGATGGAGGCGTTCAGCACCAGGATATCCACCGGCGCCCAGGCGGTGACGGCCGCGGCGAGGCTGGTACCGGCATCATCCCGGACGAAATCCTGCCCGAAGGCACGGGCCTGGCCGCCGGCATCGGTGATCTGAGCCACCACGGCCGCGGCATCGGCGGCTTCCTGGTCCGTGCCCGCGTGGTGGATAGCCAGTCGTGCGCCCGCGCCGGCAAGCGCCAACGCGATGGAGCGGCCGATTTCGCGGCGGGCGCCGGTCACCAGGGCGGTGCGGCCTGTCAGGCGGAACGGCGCGAAGGGATCAAGGGTCATGGCGCAGGGTCCGTGTTGGTCCCTTATGTTCTACCGCCCCCAGCCATCCGGCGCGACCGGCTGGACCGACCGGCCCATCCCCGGCAGGATGCGCGCCTGATTCGGGAAGGAAATAGTCTCATGGCGCGCGTGCCCTATCTGGAACCGTCCGACCTCGCGGAAGCCGACCGCGACCTGCTGAAGCGGCCGATCTGGCTGTTCAAGGCGCTGGTCAACTCCCCCAACGCCGCCCGGGCGTTCCATGGGCTGGGGAACTACATCCGGTATGGCAGCAAGCTCGACATGCGGCTGCGCGAACTCGCGATCCTGCAGGTCGGCTGGCTCGCCAAATCGCCCTATGAGTGGTCGCACCACGTCAAGCTCGGCCTCGACTTCGGAGTTTCCGAGGCCGATATCCACGCCCTGATCGACGACACCGCGGGCAAGCCCACCAACCTGGATGAGGTGTCCAAGCTGGTGCTGAAGGGTGCCCGCGAGATGACGACCGACGGTGAAATGACCGCCGAGACCTTCGCCGCCTGCCAGGCCGCCTTCGGGAACGAACAGGCCGTGGACCTGACCATCACGATCGCGTTCTACAACGCCGTCGTCCGGGTGCTGGGCACGCTGAAGATCGATGTGGAGCCGGAATACCAGCCGTATCTGGATCGGTTCCCCCTGCCGGCATAAATCTCGCCTGCGGCGCGCGACCATGGTAGCGTTCGGGTCATGGTCGCCGCTCTCAAAATTCCCGATCCGATGACCGTCGCCGAGTTCCTGGCCTGGGATGCCCCGGATGGCGGGAATTGGCAGCTTGTGGACGGAGAGCCACGGGCGATGGCGCCGGCCAGCCCGGTCCATGCCGCCATCCAGAACGAACTGGGCAGCCTGCTGCGCAACCACCTGCTGGCCACCGGCGGCAAATGCCGAGCTCTGGCCAATCCGGGTGTCATCCCGCGCGTCCGCTCGGACAGCAATTTCCGGATCCCGGACCTCGCCGTGACCTGTTCCCCCCTTGCGCGGGGCGAAAGCTCGATCAGCGATCCGATCCTGCTGATCGAAATCCTCTCCCCCAGCAACCAGGCGGAAACCTGGGCCAATGTCTGGGCCTATACGACGATCCCGAGCGTGCGGGAGATCGTGGTGATCCGCACCGCCACGATCGGCGCGCAGGTCCTGCGCCGGGGCGCGGACAACACCTGGCCGGAAGTACCCCTTGGCATCGAGGAGGGTGACCTGACGCTGGAAAGCATCGACTTCCGCGCGCCTGTCGCATCGCTCTACGCCGGGACGTGGCTGCAGGATGAAGACTCGACATCGGACTGACCGGCGGGGCTGCAACCCGCGCCGCCGCATCCCCATATCCCGGTCGCCATTCTAGGAGACCGCCCGTGAAGATCGGTGTGCCGCGCGAAATCAAGACCCACGAATACCGCGTGGGCATGACCCCCGCCGGGGTTCGGGAAGCCATCCATCACGGCCATTCCGTGTTCGTCGAACAGAACGCCGGCAACGGCTTCGGCTGTGACGACAACGCCTACCGCGCCGCCGGCGCCACCGTCCTGGATACCGCCGAAGCGGTCTTCACCGCCGCCGACCTGATCATCAAGGTCAAGGAACCACAGCCGGAGGAAATTGCCCGCCTCCGCCCAGGCCAGGTTCTGTTCACCTACCTCCATCTCGCCGCCGACCGCGCGCAGACCGACGGACTGCTGGCCTCCGGCGCCATCTGCATCGCCTACGAGACGGTGACCGACCGCGCCGGCACCCTGCCCTTGCTCTCCCCCATGAGCGAGGTGGCAGGCCGCATGGCCGTGCAGGTCGGCGCCCATTGCCTCGAACGCGAACAGGGCGGGGCCGGCATCCTGCTCGGCGGCGTCCCGGGGGTGCCTCCCGCCAAGGTCGTGGTCCTGGGCGGCGGCGTGTCCGGCACCAATGCCGCGCGCATGGCCGTGGGGTTGGAGGCGTCGGTCACCATCATCGACAAGTCCCTGCCGCGCCTGAAGGAACTCGATCTGCAATTCGGCCCCCGCGCCACCACCTTGTTCGCGACGACGGAGGCGATCGAGCAGGCCGTCCTCGCCGCCGACCTGGTGATCGGGGCCGTGCTGGTGCCGGGCGCCGCCGCCCCAAAGCTGGTCACGCGGGACATGGTGCGGCGGATGCGGAATGGCTCGGTTCTGGTGGACATCGCCATCGACCAGGGCGGCTGCTTCGAAACCAGCCGGCCGACAACGCACTCCGCCCCGACCTATGTCGAGGACGGCGTCGTCCATTACTGCGTGACCAACATGCCAGGAGCGGTGGCACGGACCTCCACCTTCGCGCTGACCAACGCGACCCTGCCCTTCGTGCTCGCGCTGGCCGACAAGGGCTGGCGGCGGGCGATGGCGGCCGACGTCCATCTTCTGGCCGGGCTGAATATCCACGCGGGCAAGATCACCCATGCCGCGGTCGCCGAGGCCTTCGGACTGACGCATGTTCCAGCCGCTGGATTGGTCAGCGCGTAGGCACGACCGCCGCCATCCGGGTCCTCGGCCGGGTGAGGCGCGCGCGCAGCCAGGGGCAGAATCTGGTCTCCAGCACGCGCCAACTGACATACGCCAGGACCAGGGCGAGCGGCATCGTCAACGCGGCCAGCACGAGTTGAGAGGCAGGCCCGGCGGCCACATCCAGCCCCGCCGCAACCATCACCCGGCGCGCCACGGCGATCGCGGGCACATGCCAGAGGTAGAAGCTGTAGCTGATTGCCCCCAGCTCGGTCATCGGCGCCTGCCGCAGAAACCATCCCAAGGCGCCGGTGCCGTTGACGATGCCTTGCAGGAACAGCATCGCCGCTAACACCGCGATCGCGGCAAGCGGCAACCGCCAGTCCCCGGCCCAATCCAGCAGCGTCGTCCAGATCATATGCCGCGGCCCGGTCAGAGCCTGGATGCCGCCCCAAGCCGTCAGCATGACGATCAGCATGACCGTGGGGTAGCCAGCCAGGCGACGCGCCAACGCAAACCGCCCGGCCCAGCCGCTCGCCACCAGCACGCCCGAGACGAAGAACAGAGCCCGGGGACAATGCACCAGCAGGACGGCCGCGACGGGAACCCAGATCAGCGCCGCCCGCCGAAAGCCCAATTTGCAATGCAGCAGCCAGGCGATAGCGCAGAACGTGTAGAACGCCATCTCATAGCTCAGCGACCAGGCCACGGGATGGATCAGAAAGATGTTCAGAACGCCCGGCAGCGCCAAAAGGTTCGCTGGTATGGACCACAAGATGGCTTCCACGGAATGCAGGGCGAAGTCTCGGTGCTGGAACAACAAGCCCCAGGCCAGGCTAACCGCGATCGCGGGCCACAGCACCGGATAAATTCGGACCGCGTGATCCATCCGGAACGTCCCGGCATTCGGCGCCCGATGCAGTGAGCCCAGGATGACGAAACCGCTGATGCAGAAAAACAAATCGACGCCATATTCGAATGTTTGCAGTCCGGCGCTGATCGGTCCGGCACTCACGAAGTCGAAGGTCGGGACCTCGGCACGGATGATGTGAAAAAAAGAACACGAACATCGCCAGCGGCCCGCGCGCGCCCTGCACGGACGGATTGACGGCATGACTGGGATATTTTCCGGACCGTATCATTGCGTAGGTGCTGCCTAGCTCATAGAACTGTGTCGCAGAATAAAGACCTCAATGACATGATTTGATCCAATTCCCAAGCGATGTATCGCCTTCATGGGCGATGGTAGCGACCCGCAATCGTTTGGAACAAACGCAGGCAAACAGATCGGCAATTCGTTCCACTGACAAAAAAAGCTGCCCGCGATGCCGGAATGGTCGGAATTCAAAGTATTTTAGCCCACATTTAACAGCCACTCAAATAAACTCCGTCTTATCAGATATTTACGGTCCATCTGCAGCCCGAGTGGCACTACATCCGCGTCATCCTCGGGTCACATCGTGAATTTGCGCACCCCGCCAGGAGCGGCGTCGATGCCCAGAG
>CAMCDA010000158.1 GCA_945873195.1 Asaia bogorensis | reverse complement strand
AGCGGTCGGATTCATACTGGAAACCGAGAAGACCTTGCGCCAGCATCGCGCACCCCGTTGGTGATGGTTTCGGATTTACGAATGCAGAATATCTCTCTGATTCTGCAAGGTAAACGGGGAATTAAGCTTCTTTAGGCGCGGAATTCAGGTCCGGCAAATGAAGCCGCCGCCCAGAACCCGGTCGCCATCGTAGAAAACACAGGCCTGGCCGGGGGCCGGAAGCGCCGGCTCATCCAGGCTTACCGCCGCTCCGCTGCCATTGGCCCGCACCACGGCCCCGCGCAGCGCATCCCTGGCCCGCAGTTTCACGGTGCAGCGCAGGCCCTCCTCCGGCGGGGGGATCAGCCAGTTCACCTCCCGCAGCGTCACATCCCGAGTCCCCGAGCCGCGCGGCCCGACGATCACCCGGCGCCGCCCGGGCTCGGTTGCCAGCACGATCTGGCGTTCCTGGCCGTCGAAGGACGCGACCCCCAAGCGCTTGCCCTGGCCGACGGTGAAGCGCGCCACGCCCTCATGCTGGCCCAGCACGCGGCCGTCCTGGGTGACGATCTCCCCCGGCTCCAGCGCCTCGGGCCGCAGGCGGCGGACAATGTCGGCATAGCCGCCGGTGGGGACGAAGCAGATGTCCTGGCTGTCGGGCTTTTCCGCCACCGCCAGACCCAGATCGGCAGCCATGGCGCGCACCGCCCGCTTGTCCGGCATGCCGCCCAGGGGGAAGTCGCACATGTCGAGCTGCGCCTGGGTGGTGGCGAACAGGAACCAGCTCTGGTCCCGGTCCGGATCGGCGGCGCGGTGCAGTTCGGCGCCCGCTTGTCCCTCGACCCGGCGCACGTAATGCCCTGTCGCCAGCCGCTCAGCCCCCAGGCCGCGGGCGAGCGTCGTCATGTCCGCGAATTTCACGGTCTGGTTGCAGCGCACGCAGGGGACAGGCGTTTCCCCGGCCGCGTACGAATCGGCGAAGTCCGTGATCACGGCCTCGGAGAACCGCGACTCCGAATCGATCACGTAATGCGCGATGCCCAGGCGGTCGGCGACGCGACGGGCGTCATGGATGTCCTGGCCGGCGCAGCAGGCGCCCTTCCGGCCCAGCGCGGCGCCGTGGTCATAGAGTTGCAGCGTGACGCCAATCACCTCGTGCCCCGCCTGGTGCAGCAGGCCGGCGACGACGCTGCTGTCCACGCCGCCCGACATGGCGACCACGATTCGCATGGCGCGTACCTCATCCCATCGCGTTGGTGGTGCCGGCCGGCAGCTTCACCGTCAGCCCGTCCAACGCGTCCGTCATGACGATCTGGCAGCCGAGACGGGAAGTCTCGGTCAGCCCGAACGCCAGGTCGAGCATGTCTTCCTCGTCCTCGGTCGGCGTCGCCAGCTTCTTGAACCAGCCGGCATCGACGATGACGTGGCAGGTGGAGCAGGCGAGCGAGCCCTCGCACGCGCCCTCGATATCGACGCCGTGCTTGTGCGCGATTTCCAGGACGGAAAGGCCGTTCGGCGCGTCGACCTCGCGGCGCGTGCCGTCACGCTCGATGAAAACCATCTTGGGCATAGGGATCAGGCCTCGGCCATTCAGGGGGGTGGGACGCGTTGCGCCGTGTGTTCGGCCACGGTCTGTCCGCGATGGGCCGCCACGAGCGCCGCGGCGGCGTAGGCGATATCGGCGGGGGAGGTAAAGCGTCCGATCCCGATCCGCAAGGTGCGCGCCGCCGAATCGTCGGAGAGGCCGAGCGCCTTGAGGACGTAGGAGGGCTCGATTTCGGCGGAGGAGCAGGCGGAGCCGGTGGAGACACACAGGTCCGGTACCGCGGCCATGATGTCGGCGGCGGCGCGGGCGGGGAAGGTGAGGTTCAGGTTGCCCTGGATGCGGGCATCGCGGCTGCCGTTGATCGCGATGCCTGGAATCGCGCCCTGCAGCCGGTCCAGCAGGGAGGCGCGGAGGGTGCCAATGCGGTGGGCCTCGTCGGCCATTTCCTCCCGCGCCAGGCGGCAGGCCTCGCCGAGGCCGACGATCAGCGGCGTGGGCAAAGTGCCGGAGCGGAAGCCGCGTTCCTGCCCGCCGCCCGAGAACAGCGGCGTCAGCCGAACGCGCGGGCGGCGGCGCACGAACAGGGCGCCGATGCCCTTGGGGCCATAGATCTTGTGGCCGCTGACGGAGGCGAGGTCGATTTTCCACCCGGTCAGGTCGAGCGGGATTTTCCCGGTCGCCTGCGCGATATCGGTGTGAAAAAGGGCGCCGGCTTCCTTGGCGATGGCGGCGAGGGCGCGGATATCCTGCACGACCCCGATTTCGTTGTTCACGCCCATCACGCTGACCAGCAGCGTCGGGGTTTCCAGCGCGGCGCGCAGGGCGTCGGGATCGAGCAACCCGTCGGCGCCGACGGGCAGGATGACGGGCTCGAAGCCCTCATCCGCGAGGTCGGCGACGGTTTCCAGCACGCATTTGTGTTCGGTTGCGGCGGTGATGATGCGGCGGCGCTCGTTGCCCATTCGGGCGGCGAAGCGGGCGGCGCCCTTGATGGCGATGTTGTTGCTCTCGGTCGCGCCGGAGGTGAACACGATTTCCCGCGGTTCGGCGCCCAGCAGGGCGGCGATTTCGGCGCGGGCGTCCTCCACGGCGGTTTCGGCGATGTGGCCCATGACGTGTTCGGCGCTGTGGGGGTTGCCGTATTCCTCGGTGAAATACGGCAGCATCTTCGCCAGGACGCGCGGGTCGCAGCGCGTGGTCGCCTGGTTGTCGAGGTAGACGGGGCGGTTCGGGCGGGGCGGCAGGTCGGTCATGGCATCCATTTGGGGCTAGGCCGCGCGCGGCGCCATGGTGGGACGCAGCCGATCGGCCATGCGTTGATAGGCGGCGATGAAGGCCTCGATATCGGCGGCGGTGGCGTTCCAGGGCAGGGAGACGCGGATGGCCTGGGCGGCGAGGTCGCGCATTCCCATTGCGGTCAGGACATGGCTGGCGGCGACCTTGCCGGAACTGCACGCGGCGCCGGCGCTTATGGCGATGCCTTCCAGGTCGAGCGCGATGACCTGCGCGTCGGCCCGCACGCCTGGCAAGGCGAGGCAGGTGGTGTTGGGCAGGCGTGGGGCGCCTCCGCCACAGACGATGGCTCCGGCGGCGATGGCGGCTTGTTCGGCGGTGTCACGCAGGGGGGCAAGCGCGGCGGCGTTGCCGCAGGAGGCGGCCGCGGCGGCGGCGAACCCTGCGATCAGCGGGGCGGCGAGGGTGCCACCCCGGCGGCCTCGTTCCTGCCCCCCGCCAGTGATCAGCGCGGGGATCGCGCTGAGTTCGGGGGTGAGGAGGAGGGCGCCCACGCCCGGAGGGCCACCGATCTTGTGGGAGGAGAGGGCGAGGGAGTGGCAGAGGAGGGTGTTGAGGGAGACGGTCGGGGGGGGTGGTCCGGGATGGGCGGCGCCGGATGGCGGGGGTGCGGTTCGCCCAGGGGCCAGGGAGTTGATCGGGGGAGGCAAGGCCAACCTAGGGGTCAGGGGTTGGATCGGGAGAGGCATGTCCATCCCAGGGGCCGGGGGCTGGATCGGGGGAGGCATGGCCAACCCAACACTCTCCCCTCCCCTTGAGGGAGGGGCCGGGGGAGGGGTGGTCGGGGCACGGTCCTGGGGGTGTCGACCCCTCCCCCCGGCCCCCTCCCTCAAGGGGAGGGGGAGATATGTGTCGAGATCTCCCCCCAACCGCCCCGCGGCCTGGACCGCATCCACATGCAGTAGTGCCCCATACTCCCGACACAGCATCGCGGCATCGCGAATCGGCTGGATCGTCCCGGTCTCATTGTTCGCCAGCATCAGGCACACCAACGCCGGCCCACCCGCGCCCAGCATCACCCGCAGCGCGTCCAGGTCAGCGATCCCGTCCCGGTCCACCGGCAGGACCGACGCGCCCGAAGCCGCTGACCGAATCGCGTCATGCTCGGTCGCGCCAATAATCAGCCGGCGATCCCGGCCGAGCGCATGGACCGCCAGTGCATCCGCCTCGGTCCCGCCAGACACGAACACCAGATCCCCAGGCCGTCCCCCAAACCGAGCGGCCAGGCTCTCCCGCGCATCCTCCACCACACGGCGAACCGAACGCCCAAAGCGGTGGATCGAAGACGGGTTCCCCACGCCATCGAACGCGGAGAGCATCGCCGCCCGCGCCTCGGGCCGGAGCGGCTCGGTCGCGTTCGCGTCCAGATAGACCATGGCGGCGAGGGCCATCCCTATTCCGCCGCCAGCGGCGCGACCCCGTCCATCGGCATCACTACCGCTCGGCCCGCCACCCGGCGGCTGATCACATCCGCGAGCGTGATCCCGCGCAGGAACAGTTCAATCTGCCGCCCAAGCTCAAACCAAAGGTCATGCGTCTGGCATTTTTCACCAGGGCCGCCGGGATGGGCGCCGGCCAGACAACCGCCGCTGCCGGGTTCACAGCGCGTGGCGTGGATCGGCTCATCGACGGCGGCGACGATATCGGCGATCGCGATCAGCTCCGCGCCGCGGGCCAACCGGTATCCGCCGCCCGGGCCGCGGGCCGAGGCCACCAGACCGGCACGCCGCAGCTTGCCGAATAATTGCTCAAGGTAGGAAAGAGACAGCTGCTGCCGGGCCGCGATCTCCGCAAGGCAGATCGGCCCACATTCACATCCGGCCGTCTGGCGCGATGCCAGGTCGGCCATTGCCATGACCGCATAACGGCCGCGCGTGGAGAGTTGCATGTCTATTCAGCGGCCGGCTGGCGTGGTCTGACCGAACCCCGGGCATCGCCGGTGCCGATGCGGCCGACGCGCGCCTCAAGCTCCGCGAGTTCAGCGCGCAGCCCTTCCAGATCACGCAACAAGGGATCGAGCGCGTCCTCGCACGGCATGCCGTAGGGGTCGAACGGGGCCTCGCGCCGGGGGATGCTGCGGTCTACCGGGCGGGCGGGGATGCCGACAACCGTGGTGTCGGGTGGGACCGGGTCCACGACGACGGCGTTGGAGCCGATGCGGGCGTTGTCGCCGACGGTGAACGGCCCCAGGACCTTGGCGCCGGCGCCGATGATCACGTTGTTGCCGATGGTCGGGTGCCGCTTTCCGCCCATGGAACGGGCAGTCCCGAGCGTAATCTGATGATAAAAATAGCAGTCATCGCCTACCTCAGCTGTCTCTCCGATGACAACCCCCATGCCGTGGTCGATCACGAGCCGCCGGCCGAGTTTGGCGGCCGGGTGGATTTCGATTCCGGTCAACCAGCGGGCGATATGGGAAGAAAATCGGCCCAATAGATAGAGTTTTCTATTCCACAATGCATGTGAAAGTTTATGCCATACTACAGCATGCAACCCTGGGTAGCACAAAACGACTTCCAGTGACGACCGGGCCGCTGGGTCGCGCTCCCGGTAGGTGCGGATCGTCTCCCGTAGGAACATGAAAGCCATGCGACATTTCCATTATGAAAATTCGGTAAACGTGCCCTATAGTCACATTCGCCTTGGGACGGGTCACCCGGCTCCAGGTCCAGTCAACAGGGGAAACCCGCTCATTGGACAGGAGGAAGCGCCAACCCCGCGGATCAGCAGGTCATGGCAAAGCGTATAATTGTTGACTCCTGGAGTCAAGATTAGCCATGAACCGGAATCCATACCCAAGATAGGGGAACGCCTTTCTATCCAGTGAACGGTTAAGTCACCCGCGTCATGCGGGTCATGAGGAACAGGGGACGGTAGGCGGGGCAAGGTCAGGAGGGCCTTTGTCGGTGCCTGCCGAGCGCGACAGGAAACAGGTTTCGGATTGCCATGCCCGAGGTGATGTTTGCCGGCCCAGACGGCCGGCTAGAAGGTCGCTACCACCACTCGAAGGAGTCAGGAGCACCCGTTGCATTGATCCTTCACCCCCACCCGTTGCACGGTGGGACGATGAACAACCGGATCACATACTCTATGTACCAGTCGTTTCAGCGGCTGGGCTGTTCGGTGATGCGGTTCAATTTCCGCGGCGTCGGTCGCAGCCAGGGTCGCTATGATGGCGGCATTGGGGAGATCGGTGACGCAGCCGCCGCACTCGATTGGATGCAGGCGGTCAACCCGAATCACGGTGGTCTTTGGATCGCCGGGTATTCGTTCGGCGCATTCATCGGCATGCAACTGCTGATGCGCCGGCCGGAAATCTCGGGTTGGGTCAGCGTTGCCCCGCCGGCCAACCACTACGATTTCGGCTTTCTTGCCCCGTGTCCGTGCGGCGGTCTCATGCTGCATGGGGATGCGGATGAGCTGGTGCCGGAACCGGCGGTGCGTAAGCTGGTCGACAAGCTCAACACCCAGAAGGGTGTGCATGTCGATTATCGGGTGTTCGGTGGAGCCGACCACGTGTTCGCCCAACAGGCCGAACAAGTGGCCGAGGCGATCGAGGATCACTGTGGCGGGGCGATTTCCCGCCGTCAGATGGCCCTCGCCGCCGACTGAGACGCCTTTTCGACGCGATCAAACATGGCCGGGTCTTGACCCGGCCATGTTGCGTTTTGGCGTGTCGTCAGCCTGGATCGACCAGCCTGCCGCCCGGCATCGGATGCGGCACCCCGGTTGTGCCGGGGAAGCTCAACGGTCGTCCGGCCGCCACCCGCGCGGCGAGGAAGCCGAAGCACTGCGCTTCCAGCGCGTCGCCATCCCAGCCCACGATTTCGACCGGATCGACCGGCACGCCCAATCCGGCGCACAGGGCGGCCATGATCGCGCCGTTGTGCCGGCCGCCGCCGCAGACCAGCCAGCGCCTGGGCGGGGCCGGGAAGCGCGCGGCGGTGACGGCTCCGGCGGTGAAGGCGACCAGCGTGGCGGCCCCGTCGGCGGGGGATAGTTGGTCGAGGCCGCTGCTGGCCAGCGCCTTGGAGAAATCCAGCCTATCCAGTGACTTCGGTGCAGGTCTTGAGAAGTAGGATTGCCCGAGAAGCCGGCTCAGAACGGTCTGATCGACCTGTCCGGCGGCGGCCAAGGCGCCATCCCGGTCGAACTTCGCCCCGGTGTGGCGGCCGATCCAGTCGTCCAGCGGTCCATTGCCCGGGCCGGTGTCGAAGGCCACCAGCGCGCCATCCGCGCCGATCCAGGTGACATTCGCCACGCCGCCGATATTCAGCACGGCCAAGGGCTTGGGCAGTTCGGCTGCCAGGGCGGCGTGAAACACGGGGACCAGCGGCGCGCCCTCTCCGCCGGCCGCGACATCGGCCGAACGGAAATCGTGGGCGACCCGGAGCCCGGTCTGGCGTGACAGAGCCGCGGCGTCGCCCACCTGCCAGGTCCTCCGGCGATCCGGCTGGTGCAGGATCGTCTGGCCGTGGAACCCGATCAGATCAGCCGGACAATCAAGGGCTTGCACGGCCTGGATATGAAACGTGGTCAACCGGGTGACGACATCCGCCAGGGCCGGGTCGTCGGTGGCCAGGCTGGGGGCGCGGTCCAGAATGCGGCGCATGTCCGCCCGCAGGGCGTCGTCATAGGGCAGGGTCAGGGTGGGACCGAACCGGCCGATCCGTTCCCCATCGGTCTCCATCCAGGCGGCGTCCACGCCGTCCAGCGACGTGCCGCTCATCAGCCCGATCGTGCGCAGCATTTGCCCTCGCCCTGGTCTCTGCTAGTTGGTCGGGCGATTGTGGAACAGGTTGGCTGACATGGCGAACGGCGATTTTCTGCGTGAGGCCCAGGAGCGGGGCTTCATCTTCCAATGCACGGACCTGGACGCGCTGGGTTCGGCCATGGGCGCCGCCCCGATCCAGGCCTATATCGGCTTCGACTGCACGGCGGACAGCCTGCATGTCGGCAGCCTGGTGCAGATCATGATCCTGCGGCTGCTGCAGAAGCACGGCCACAAGCCGGTCGTGCTGATGGGCGGCGGAACGACGCGGATCGGGGACCCCTCGGGCCGCGACGAATCGCGCCAGTTGCTGACCGATGAGGCGATCGCCGCCAACATGGCCGGCATCCGCCGCTGCTTCGCCCCCTTCCTGCGGTTCGGCGATGACCCGTCGGGCGCGATCATGGTCAACAACGCCGACTGGCTGGACACGCTGGGCTACATTCCCCTGCTGCGTGACGTGGGCGTGCATTTCTCGGTCAACCGCATGCTGAGCTTCGATTCGGTGAAGCTGCGGCTGGAGCGGGAGCATTCGCTGACCTTCCTCGAATTCAACTACATGATCCTGCAAAGCTTTGATTTCCGAGAGCTGAACCGCCGCCTGGGCGTGGTGTTGCAGATCGGCGGGTCGGACCAGTGGGGCAACATCGTCTCGGGGATCGAGCTGACGCGGCGGACCGACCAGAAGCAGGTGTTCGGGCTGACCACGCCGCTGATCACGACGTCATCGGGCGCGAAGATGGGCAAGACGGCGCAGGGGGCGGTGTGGCTGACCGCGGACCGCGTGCCGGCCTATGACTACTGGCAGTTCTGGCGCAACACGGAAGACGCCGATGTCGGGCGGTTCATGCGCCTGTTCACTGATCTGCCGCTGGATGGGATCGCCCGTCTGGAAAAGCTGGGCGGGGCGGAGATCAATGAAGCGAAGAAGATCCTCGCCACCGAGGCGACCGCGTTGTGCCACGGCCGCGAAGCCGCCTCCGCCGCAGCCGAGACGGCGCGCCGGGCCTTCGAGGAAGGGGAGGCGGCGGAGGACTTGCCGAGCATTGATGTGTCGGCGGGGGATCTGGCGGCGGGGATTCCGGCGTTCCGGTTGTTCACCCTGTCGGGCCTCGCGGCCAGCAATGGAGAGGCACGCCGGTTGATCCGCTCCGGCGGGGCGCGGGTGAATGATGAGGCGGTGACGGATGAGGGACGGGTCGTCTCCCCGGCCGATCTTCGGGACGGGGCGATCAAGCTGTCGTCGGGCCGGAAGCACCATCGGCTGGTGCGGGTGGGGTGACCCGCATCAGGCCGGGTCGCGGAACGGGTTGACGATGGTCAGCGCGTTCTCGATCCGCTGGCCGTGCTGCAGGTCCTCGGAATATATCGTGCCGCAGCCGCCTTCCAGCGCGCTGGCGAGGATCATGGCATCGTAGAACCGGTACCCCGTCCGCTCCGCGATGCGCAGCGCCAGGCGGTGGGCGTCCAGCGTGATCGGCAGGGGCGGCGGGCACAGAGCGCGGATGGCGGTCAGGGCGCGGTTGACCTCCCCCCAGGGCTTGCCGAGGCGGCGATGGGCGACGGCGGTGAACTCATTCAGGACCTGGACGCTGATCGTGCAGCGCCGCCGCAACAGGTCCCGGGCGATGGCGGACCGCGTGTCCTGCTGGGCCGCGGCGTAGATCACGATATTGGTGTCGAGGAAGGCGCTCACGCCCCGCGCTCGTGCGTCTCCTCACGGGAGAAGGTGAAATCGGCGGGCAGAATCCAGCCGAGTTCCTCGAGGGCCGCGAGGGCGTCGTCCTGGCGGGTGTCGCGGGCGATGCGGAACCGGTGGGGGTCCGCGACCTCGATCTGGACGTTGTCGCCTTCCTTCAGCGCCAGCCGGTCGACGAGCGAGGAGGGCAGGCGGATGGCCAGACTGTTGCCCCATTTGCCGATCTGCATGGGTTGGGTTCCTATGATCTACTGGTGGTAATGTATATTTCTCCTGCGTCTCGGGCAATCATTTCCCGATGCCCCCCGCCGCCTCGATCGCCGCCGCCACGGCTGCCGAGGCCTGCACCGGCCCCATATGTCCGCACCCATCCAGGACCATCCGGCGGGACCACGGTACCCCTGCATGCAGACGCGCGGTCATGCGGGCGGTGATCGACGGGGAGGCCGATCCTTGCAGGATCAACAAGGGCGCCTGGACCCGATCCAGCGCGATCGGGCGAGACGAACCCGCGCGGATTTCCCGTGCCATCGCCGGTGCCGCCGCGATCAGCCGAGCGCGGACCGAGGCGGGGAGGGCGTCCCAGGCGACCTCATTCCAGGCCTCGACAAAGACCCGGATGCCGGCCTCCGGGTTGCCCGCAGCGAGATGCTGTTCCAGTGCGGCCACGATAGCGCGGTCCCAGTCTCGGTCGGCGCGGTCGGCCGGATCATCGTCGCGCAGCAGGCCCAGGACGATCGGTTCATAGACGACCAGCGCGTCCGCCTTCAGCCCGGCCAGCAGGGTGACCAACCCGCCCATCGAATGCCCGATCACGACACGCCGTTCCGCCGGGCAGCGGTCGAGGACCGCGCGGACCACGGTCACATGGGCCGCCATAGGATCATCCGCGCCTTCGACCACGGTCCCGCCATAGCCGTGCAGCGCCGGAGCGACGATCCGTCGGCCGGGTCCCATCAGAGCCTTGGCCAGCGCCGACAGGCTGCCCGGCCCCGCGGCGGCGGCGTGCAGCAGCAGGACCAGGGTCGGGCCCTCGCCCCATTCCAGCACTTCAACGGGGCCGGAGGCTGTGGGATAGACTGGCATGAACGGACCTATGGAAGGGGGCGGGCGTGACGGTTCTGATCATCGGGGGCGGCATCGCCGGCCTGACCACGGCGCTCAGCCTGCATCAGATCGGCGTCGATTGCCTCGTCTTCGAATCGGTCGCCACCATTGAACCGCTGGGCGTCGGGATCAACACCCTGCCGCACGCCGTCAGGGAACTGACCGAGCTTGGCCTGCTCGACCGGCTGGCGGCGACCGGCATCCCGACCGCCGAACTGGCCTATTTCTCCCGCCGCGGGCAGCCGATCTGGCGCGAACCGCGCGGGCGGGAAGCGGGGTACAACTGGCCCCAATTCTCGATCCATCGCGGCGAGTTGCAGATGATCCTGCTGGAGGCGGCGCGCGAACGCCTCGGCCCCGACCGCATCCTGACCGGCCATCATCTGGCCCGGTGGGAGGAAACGGCGAGCGGCGTGCGCGCCTGGTTCACCGACCGGCGTACCGGGGCCGACCTGGGACCGGCCGAGGGATCGCTGCTGATCGCGGCCGACGGCATCCATTCCACCGTCCGCGCCAACCTGTATCCGAACGAGGGGCCGCCGATCTGGAATGGCGCGATCCTGTGGCGCGGCGTGACCCGGGCGAAGCCCTTCCTGACCGGGCGCAGCATGATCATGGCCGGGCATGAGTTCCAGAAATTCGTGGCCTATCCGATCTCCCTCGCCGCCCATGACCAAGGGGAGGCGGTGATCAACTGGATCGCCGAACGCAAGTTCCGTCCCGACCAGGCTTGGCGGCGGGCGGACTGGAACCGCGCCGGCCAGCTGGACGACTTCCTGCCGCAGTTCGAGTCCTGGCGCTTCGACTGGCTGGACGTGCCGGCGGTGATCCGGGGCGCGGAACGGTTCTTTGAATATCCGATGGTCGACCGTGATCCTCTGGACTGCTGGACCTTCGGGCGGGTGACGCTGCTGGGGGACGCGGCGCACGCGATGTATCCGATCGGCTCCAACGGCGCGTCGCAGGGGATTTTGGACGCGCGGGTGCTGGCGCGGGAGGTCCTGCGGTTGGGTCCGACCACCGCCGCGCTGGAGGCCTATGAGGCCGAGCGGCGCCCAGCGACCTCACGGATCGTGCTGGCCAATCGCGGGAACGGGCCGGAACAGGTGATGCAGCTTGTGGAGCAACGGGCGCCCGACGGCTATGCGCGGATCGAGGACGTACTGACGCCCGCCGAACTGGAAGGCACCGCCGCCGCGTACAAGCAGGTGGCGGGCTTCGACAAGGATGCGCTGAACGCGCGGGCGCCGATCGTTGCGGTCGCCTAGCAGCGTCACACATTTGTCACCCCCTGCGAAATCAGGAAATGTTGCGGCGCTCGCCTGCCTAACCCATCTTTAACGCCTTTTTGACCACTTACCGTAACGAACAGCCCGAAAATGGTGGAA
>CAMCDA010000157.1 GCA_945873195.1 Asaia bogorensis | reverse complement strand
TGTGTTCGCCAGACTGCGCAGCTTTGCCTACAATATCCTACGTCGAAACAAGACTAGTACCTTCAGTCAAGACAGATACGCCGCGGCTCTGCAGGGCCTTGATCCCCTTCTGAAGTGGTGCGTCAGTTGAGAGCGTTGAACAGCCCTGCGCGCGCCCCCTAGGTCCCAATCACCTTCTGTCCAAAGTGACGGCTTAGGACGTCGTGGGCGTTGCCCGATCATGACAAAGTATTGCAGCGGAGGCGGCTAGCTCCCGGCGGAAGGTGACTTAGCCAACGAGACGCGTCTTACAGCACCCAGAGAACATTTGTTCCCGGTGTGTCACGCTCCGCCAGTTCGCCATTGCAAACGCTAACACTCGAAACTACCTCGGTTTCAAAGGCGGGTGCGTGTTGCGAGTCTACCCCGAAGACCGGTCCGGACGATCCCTTACCAACCGCACGAACGTTCCAATCAACGGGGGCATCTCCTCGGCGGGTGCTGGAAGCCTACTGGCCCGCATCGTCAGGCTATCCACGAATTCCCCAGCGTCGGTGTAAACGGAAAGTTCCAAAGCGCCCGCAATGGTTTGGGGATGACACACGACCTCTTCACCACCCACTTTGTAACGGCACGCGACGATGAACGCCCGGATCTCTTCCAGGCCCCCCGTCTGCTCGCCGGCTTCGGCAAGGAAGTCCGCGATTTCGTTCGCTACCTGGGAAAATGGCACCACGTCCAGAGGCACACAGCCCTGCCCATTCTGAAAGACGCGGCCACGCCATTGGTTGAACAAGGCGGCCCGCCGGACCTCCTCGGGCGTGTCCGCGGCTTGCTCGTCTGGGTCTTCCGGCAGGTCGCCGGCGGCCGCGATCTCCTCCCAGACCGGGATCGCCCAGTCGATGCGCAGGCCGATCAAAACCCCGAAACCCCCGCGCGCGAGTTCATCCGTGTCCCCCGGGGGCAGGTCACGCGGCGCCTTACCGTCAACCATGTCGAGCAGCACGTGGCGCACGGCCCCGAATGACAGCTCATCAAGGGCATCCGGCGACCGCCAACCGGGCAGCAGGCGCAGTTCCTCGGTGTCTGCCAGGGCACCCGACTGGATCAATCCCTGTACGATCTCTTCACCGTCGGGCACGTCGCTGGCGGGCAGTGCCACGGGCAGGGCAACCAACTCCGTCCATCCCGAAGGACCGATGGCGGCACCTTCGGCCGCGACCAGCAAATCCCAGTCCAGGTCATCGCCGGCCTCCTCGCCATCCTGCTCTCCGCTTTTGCGAACCGCGAGGTCCAGGACATCGATCCGCCCCGCGGCCATCAATTCCTGCACCAGGCGGTCGAAGTCCTCGCTGTCCTCACCATCGTACGCCTCCAGCAGTTGGTCGGCGATCGGTCCCGGTGCCTTTCCGAATATCCGAGGCGAGGCTGTGGGTGGTTCCTTCAGGCCGAGAACCGCCAACGCCGCTGGCCCCCGCAGCAGCCGGTCGCGGTCGATCCAGCGACGGCGTTCCTGGGGCGTATCATCCCGGTCGGACATCCATCGACGAAAGGCGGCCCGGTCGGCGCGCTGGACCACCACCTCCACACCGGCATCCAGCATCGCCAGCGCGACCGCCCGGTTCACGGCCGCGACCGCCTGGAGATCGGTTTCACCCGGACGCAGCGTGTCGAGCGTCTCGACGTCGGGGTAATGGGTGAGAAGGATCACATCGATATCGGGCGCGATGTCCCGCGCGAGATCGGCGGCATAGGTGATGCGGTCGTCTCGAAGCGTCGGTTTGGGCATGAGGTGTTCCAGAGAAGGGCCGGTCTATGCTTTTGGATCAGTCCACACTGCAACCATCAGCGGGGGCTACGAAGCAGGAGCGCTCTGCTGGCTGGGACGAAAGCCTGCTCCCACGAATGTGAGTGCTCAGCTGGCCGCAAGGCTCCGCCGCAGCCGAGCGATGGCGCCGGGCAGGCCGCGCACCTTAAGCACCCGGCCACCCTCGTCATACTCTTCGGACAAGACCCGCGCACTTTCATACACCTCACCGATCAGCCCTTGTTTGGCATAGGGCAGCACCAGGACATCCTCCACCATCGCGGCCTCGAAGAACGCGATGATGGTGTCACGCAACGCGCTCACATCCTCCGGCGCGTGGGCGGACAGCAGGATCGCGTCCGGATGCTTCTCCATGAGGGCCGCGCGCCTAGCCGCGTCCACACGGTCAAGCTTGTTCAGCACCAGGCGGGACGGGACCACATCCGCCCCGATCTCTCGCAGCACGCTACGGCTCACCTCCAACTGCGCCTCATAGGTCGGATCCGATGCATCGACCACGAACAGCAGCAGCGAGGCCTCCAGCGCTTCCGCCAGGGTGGAGCGGAAGGAAGCCACCAGGTCGTGCGGCAATTGCTTGATGAAACCGACCGTGTCGGAGACGAGCACGCGGGGACGGGTCTCTGGCTGCAGCGCGCGAACGGTGGTGTCGAGCGTGGCGAAAAGCTTGTCCTCCACCAGCACCTGGCTGCCGGTGAGGGCTCGCATCAACGAAGACTTCCCCGCATTGGTGTAGCCGACCAACGCCACCCGTAGCTGGTCGCGGCGCGCGGAACGGCGCTGGTCGCTGTCGCGTTGCACCGCTTCCAACTGCTCCCTCAGCTCGGAGAGCCGGTCGCGAATCTTGCGGCGATCAAGGTCCAGGGTGCTTTCACCGGCGCCCGGGCCTTGCTGCCGACCGCCTCCCGCCGAGGACTCCCGCATGCGGGGCGCGACGTATTTCAGGCGCGCCATCTCCACTTGCAGCTTTGCCTCGCGGGTGTTGGCATGGCGGTGGAATATCTCCACGATGACCCCGGTGCGGTCCAGCACCTGCGCGCCCGTGGCGCGCTCCAAATTCCGAATCTGGCTCGGCGAGAGCTCGTGATCGACAATGACGAACTCAGGCCTGCGGGTCTCATCTGCAACTGGGCCAGTGGGATCAGCTGGATTGATCGTTGCGGCGCCGCCTTCAAACCGCTGCCGTGCCTTGGACCTCGGGGCCGGTGCCATCGAGCCGACGACACCGCTGCCGCCCGTCAGAGCCGCCAGTTCCGCGAGCTTACCGCTGCCCAGGAGCAATCCCGCGCCGGTGCCCTCCCGCTTTTGAGACACCGTGTCGATCACCTCATAGCCCAGTGTCTTCACCAGGCGCCCCAATTCCTCAAGGCTGGCTTCATGCGCGACGTCGTCGACATCGGGCGTCTGGATGCCGACGAGAACGGCAAGCGGGATCGGTGGTTGGGTTTCCATGGAGGGTCAGGTAGCACGGATTGGTCCGAAGCGACGCTCGTTACGCTGAGCGCCCATGCAACCGCTAAGCGGACAATGAAAACAGCTGGGTCCGCACATGATCGCGGTCCACGCCTCGAGGATGATCCCGACCGCCTGGATGCAGTCTTGATCCATTACGTCGATCGGCGAGCCGGATTCGAAGGTGGCTTGCCCGCGGGCATCAGGGCGTCTGAGGATGCGTCCTGCCGCTGGGACGGCTGATGCGGGGACGGTGATCGCGTATGGCTTCGGAGAAGACCCTGAACGCAAGCAATCTGGAAGCCCTTGGGGCCGAGCGTCTGGCCGAACTGCTGATCGAAATCAGCGACGGGAACGCAGCCACGAAACGGCGGCTACGCCTTGAACTGGCTGACGCCGAAAGTCCCAATGAACTCGCCAAGCGGCTTTTCGCGGCAAATCACGCTGACGAGGCGTGGCGGACCATCGAGGCGGCTGAGCACAGGGATACCAGATGGCTCAATTTTGACTGGGTGGATGCGCGCATCCACGTCCTCGGAGCACTGGGGCGCAAAGACGACACCCAGGCCGCGCGGTGGTCTTGCTTTGAACGGGCTCTCTCGGCGCGCCATCTGCGGGCGTATCTGCAGCAACTCCCTGACTTCGATGATGTCGAGGCTGAGGAGCGGGCCATAGTGTTCGCCGAACGACATGGCAGCCTGCTCCAGGCAATCTCATTCCTCGTGTCCTGGCCGGCCGTGAGCCGCACCGCGCTAGTCGTGATCACCATATTGGGGTGCATCATGGATTATCCACCTGCGCGAGACGATCGAGCATGAAGGTGCTTCTGACAGGCGGAGCCGGGGATCTCGGTCAGGCTCTCGCGCCAAGATTGCTCGATAGAGGCGATATCCCGGTGATCCTGGACGTTCGCGCGCCGAAACAGGGTGGGATGTTTCTCCAGGGGTCCATTCTGGATCGGTCGACGTTGCAGGAAGCACTCCGTGGCTGCGATTGTATCGTTCATATCGCCGCTTGGCACGGTATCCACGAAGATCGCGGCGAGAAGAATGCCTATGATTTCTTCGATCTGAACGTCCGCGGCACCTTCGAGGTCTTCGAGGCGGCGGCGGGACTCGGGATCGACAAAATTGTACATATCTCGACGACAAGTGTACGGAACCCAGGAACGCTTTATGGGCGCACCAAGATATTGGCGGAGCACATCGCGGAAGATTACCGGAGATGCAACGATATGAACGTGGTCATCCTTCGCCCTCGCGGCTTCATTCCGTTCTGGAACCATGATGTCTACACCAGGTACAGTGACTGGGCCCGCTGGTTCTGGAAGGGGGCCGTGCACGTTGAGGATGTCGCGTCTGCCGTCCTGCAGAGCCTGGATCTTGTTTCCCGGCGCCACCTTGATCAGAATCTGACACTGCCCCTCGACAGTGCCTACGAATATACGGATGCCGATCTGGCAAACTGGGATGCGGACGGGGCCGGTTCGACGTTCCGAAAATACTATCCGGAACACTATGATCTGGCGCTTTCTTACGGGCTGGATCCGGCGGTGCAGCCATTCCGGCTTGATGTTTCCGAGACCGTGCGATGGCTGGGCTACAAGCCGTCATACAGTCTGGCATGCTTGCTGTCGGAACTGGCGGCGTACGGCGACCGTGGGCCGCCGCGGCCACTTGCCTTGGTCGAGGCACCAGACAGGAAATGAGCAGAATCCCACACCCAGGCTCCGCAATTCGTTACACGGAACAATACCAACCGGCTTTGAGGTTGCCTCTTGTGATCGCCCACGCGTCATCGTGACCGAAGGGCTACCGCCCCCCGGCACATCCAATGACCGCGGGCGCGTCAGCGCCGTGCCGACCTACCCCGCCGGCGCGCCAGAAGCAAACCAGACATGGACAGTGCCAATATCCCAATGGTCGCGGGTTCCGGTACCGGGGCGACCGCGAACGTGACGTCGTCGATGGCGAAGCTGCTGTCCTCCTCGACGGGCACATAGACCGACAGGCCGGAAATCGCGGTGGACGCGCTCAGGCTGAACAATTGAAACCCGGTGACGCCATTCATTACGCTACCGAGGGAAAGGCCGGCGGCGTCATAGGCCTCGATCGCGACGGAGCCGACAGCGTCCAGGAACCCGACCCGAAGCCCGACCGACAGCACCGGCTGGCTGAAATGAATCGCAACCGGACCAAAAAAACTCGGCTGTCCGGCCAGCACCGGGTTGGTCGCCCCCGGCGAGAGGTCACCGGTGATCTCCACCGCCCCTGCCAGGGGATTGTGCGCCAAGGTCAGCGGACCGGTTGGCTGCTGCGTGGCCAGCGAGAACGGAAAATCCGTCTGCACCGTCTGGCCCTCGAAATACAATCCGAAGCTGACCGTCACCAGTCCGCCAGGGGTCGACAGTGCGTAGCTCGGGTCCTCCAGGAAGCCGCCATCCCCGGGCGTCGCGAAGGTGATCGCGGGCGCGGACGGGGTGAACGATGCGCCGTTCATCAGGGCTGCACCCGCCGCTCCGGGTATCGTGGCGAGGCCCAGGCAGACAACAAAGACACGGGATTTGATCATGGGAATCCTCCTGAAGGTCGTCCAAGGCAGCGGGAGCTCACGGTCTAGGCGGCCCCAAGGAACGCACGGCGGACGCCGAGCGTGAAATGACAAATGTGTGGCGGTATCATTCGGGCGTGCCGGCGAACGCCATGGCATCACCGGTCCACTCATCGGATCGCAACAGGTCCCGCCGCATCCGCGCATGCAGCGCCTCCGCCCGCCTCTGGGCGAGCCAGGCGCCGGCACGGATCAGCCGGTTGGCCATCGCCGGCATAGCCGAACCAAGCGGTGTGACCATGCCGCGCAGCAGCGAGACGATCGGCGGGCCGAGATGGCGCTGCATCAGCGCGTCGTCGAGGCAGACATGCAGGAACACCTCGCCCGGATCGCCCTGCCGGCCGCAGCGTCCGGACAACTGCCGGTCGATCCGGCGCGCCTCATGCGGCTCGCTGATGATGACGCGCAGTCCGCCCAGGGCCGCGGTTCCGGTGCCCAGGCGGATATCGGTGCCGCGCCCGGCCATGTTGGTCGCGACCGTGATGGCGAAGGGTTCGCCCGCGCGGGCGACGATCGCCGCCTCGTGCTCATCCTGCGCGGCGCTCAGCACGACATGCGAAAGCCCACGTTCGTCAAGCGCGGCGGATGCGCGACGGGAGGCCTCGACGGTGCGCGTGCCGATCAGGATCGGTGCGCCGCTCCAATGGATGGCGGCGACCTCCTTCGCGATCGCGCGCCACTTGTCCGCCTCGGTCGCATGCGCGCGGGGCGGATGGATCCGCTTGGCGTCCGGGCGGTTGGCGGGAATGGCGGCGACCGGCAGCCGGTAGACCCGCCACAGCTCGCCCGCGACCTCGCTCGCGGTGCCGGTCATGCCGGCCAGGCGCTTGTAGCGGCGAAAGAACCGCTGAAAGGTCACGCGCGCCAGCACGTCGCGCCGCTCGGACAGTGCCAGGCCTTCCTTGCGCTCGACCATTTCCTGCAGCCCGTCGCTCCAGGTCCGGTCGGCCATGACGCGGCCGGTGTATTCGTCAACGATTTCGGCCTTCCCGTCGCGAACCAGATAGTGCTCGCCACGATGCAGCGTGTGCAGCGCGGTCAGGGCCAGCAGCATCAGCCGCTCCCGTTCGGCCGAGCTGTCCCAGGGCGGTGGGTGATCGCCTGACGGTCCGGCCAGCGCCGCGGCGATCGCCTCCTGCCCCAGGACAGACAGTTCCACCCGCCCCTCGTCGCGCAGGACCGCGAAGTCGATCCCCTCCCGCAGTGACCGCGCGACATCGATGCCACGGTCGAACACCGCCTCATCGCGGGCCTCTCCGGACGAGCCGGACAGGATCAGCGGCGTGCGAGCCTCATCGATCAGCACGCTGTCGGCTTCGTCGACGATGGCGAAGTGCAGGCCTCGCAGCAGCGTGGGCGGCGGAGCGGACGGGTGGCCGGTGCGCGTGATGACCGCCGCCTTGTGGCGCAGGTTGCCGCGCCCGACACTTGGACCTGCCGCGATCCGGTCGCGCAGGTAGTCGAAGGCGAGGTCCTTGTTGGTGCAGACCGTGATGTCGCAGCGATAGGCAGCGGCGCGCGCCGCGACCGGCACATCCTCGGTCACCAGGCCCGAGGTCAGCCCCAGGAACGCATGCAGCGGGGCGGCCGCGGCGTGATCGCGTTCGGCCAGGTAGCGGTTGACGGTTACCAGGTGGACCGGCACGCCACCAAGACCAGCGACGCAGGCGGCCAGCGTGGCGGTCAGCGTCTTGCCTTCGCCGGTTGCCATTTCGGCCACCATGCCGCGCAACGTGGCGAGCGCGCCCAGGATCTGCACGTCGAAGGCGCGCTGGCCCAGAACGCGGAACGCTGCCTCCCGCACCACGGCGAGACCGTGTGCCAGGCCGGCGTCGGACCAGCTCGGGTCATCGCGCAGCACCTGCCGCACGGCTCGCGCCTGCCCGATCAGGTCCGCGTCGGTCATCGCGGCCAGCGCCGGCCCGTGACCGTTGACAAGGCGCCGGGCGGCGCCGAACCGCCTGACCCGCCGGCCTGTCCGGCGCACCTCGATCATCGCGCGGGCGGCGACGATCATCCGTTCCAGGGCGTCTCCCCTTGCGAGGTCCTGTTCGGGATACGCGAGAAGAGGTGGCGCGCGCAGTGCTGCGGCCGGGGACGAACCGCGGCCGGACCCGGTGCGCGGGCCGGCCCAGGCGCTGATGGCCGGGCGCGCCGGGGGCAGGCCCAGGGCAGTCGGGGCCAATGCGGTTGGGGCCAATGCGGTTGGGGCCAATGCGGTTGAGGCCAGGGCAGACGCGCCCAAGGAGGTCGCCGTCAGGCCGGGTGCCGTCGGAGCGGTCACGGGATCAGACATCCAGCGCTCGCAGGATCAACTGCCGGCCGCCGCGCAGGGCGCGCCAGATCAGCGCCTCGGTCCCGTGATCGAAGCGGGCATAGACATGCGCACCGATGCGCTCGAACGCCGGTGGGGCGATGGGGGCCAACTCGATCTCATAGAACCGGTCGAGCGGGCGGTCGCGCCCGGGGCTGGCCGGGTCGAGGACGATCGGCCCACCGCCCTCACTGGCGAGGCCGGGTGCCGGGGACCGGTCCAGCGCGGACGGGGTCTGGCGCAGGACCTGGGCGGGAAGTGCCAGGCCGATCGCATCGGCATAGCGGATCGCCACGCCGCTGATCCGCTGCCGGACCAGGTCGATGTCGGCCTGCGCCACCACCACGCGAACGCCGACATCGCCGTCGCCGATGACATAGCCGATCAGCTCCCCCTTGCGCAGGAACCGCCCCGGCAGCCGGCGCGCATCGGGGACCACGAACCGCCCGGCGCGCGCGGCGCGCACTTGCAAGGCGGCCTTGCGCTGTTCGGCGCGCGCGAGGGTTGCGGCGGCGCGCTCCAACTGCTCCTCGACCAGGCGGGTCTGCACCCGATCGATCAGGTTGACGGCCAGGAAGCGGCTTTGCAGCGCCGCGAGTTCCGCCCGAAACACCTCCACCTGACCGGTCGCAACCGGGTCTTCCAGTTCCGCCAGCAGGTCACCGGGCTGGACCGTGCTGCCAGGTTGCGCGATCAGCCGGACGAGGAAACCGTCGCCATCGGTGCGCAAAGCCGCCTCATCAGGCACCCAGACCACGCCCTCGGCGATGGTGGCATGGGGCAGCGGAATCCCCACCAGCAACACCCATCCCGCCATCACCGCCGCCACGCAGACCCCGATCGCGCGACCGCGGCGCGGGCGCAGTTCCTGGCTCGAAATGACATGGCCGATGCCCTTCAGCACCGGCCAGACACAGAGTTGCACCACGCTCCAGGCCGCGAGCAGCACGCCCAGGATGAAGAACTGGCTGGCGACCAGCAGTGCGATGCCCAGCATGACCGCCATCCGGTAGACGAAGGCGGCAAGTCCGTACACGACGAACCACGCGCCCTCGCCCGGCGCACGCACCGGACTGACGGCCCGCGTCAGCCCAAAGGCGTAGCGGCGGATCAGATACAGCAGATGGCGCTTGGACCGTGTGTCGAGGTTGGGAATCTCGATCAGGTCGCACAGGATATAGTAGCCGTCGAAGCGCAACAGCGGGTTGCCGTTGAACACGATGGTGCTGATCCCGCACAGGATCATGACGTTGAAGGCGCAGGCGCGGGCAAGGCCGGGTTCCAGATAGACCCAGGCGATCATGGCCAGCGCCGCCAGCGTCGCCTCCACGAGCATCCCCGCCGCGGCGGCCAGCGCGCGCCGCCATTTTTCGGGCCAGGCGGACGACGCGCTGGCATCGACATAGGGCGCGGGGAAGAACACCAGCATCATGATGCCCATCTCATGCACCTCGCCGCCGGCGAGCTTGATGGCATAGGCATGGCCCAGTTCGTGCAGCAGTTTCGCAACCGGATAGATCAGCGCGATCAGCAGGATGTTCTCGCCCGCCAGCACGCGGTCCGAGACGTTGGCGGACAACTCGTCCCAATGCAGCACCGCCAGCATGCCGGCCGTCAGCATCAGCCCGATCCAGACCAGCAGGGCCAGCGGGGCGGGGATCCAGCGCAGCGCCGGCGCCGTCACATCCAGGAAGCGATCCGGATCGCACAACGGGAACCGCATGGCCATCGGGTTCCGCAGCCAGGTCAGCATCTTCTGCCGCTCCTGGCGCTCCGCCCGCCGGTCGAGTTCGGCCATGTCGGGCGGCAGTCCGGCATGCAGCAGGTCCGCCTGATGCAGTTGCACCAGAAGCTGCATCGTCTCCGCCCGCGTCGGGCGTTCGGCGCCGTGGCGCTTTTCGACGACCTGGAAAATCTCCTCGACCGAGCGCTTTCCGTCCATCAGGCACAGGATCAGGTTGGCCGCGGGCGACAGGCGGAAGAACCGGCCCGACTGGGCGTCGCGCCGCACGAACCAGACCTGTGCCCTTGTGACGTGCCGATGCACCTGGGCCTGCGCGCGCAGCCGCGGCTTCAGGCCGGCGACGCGGTACCAACTGGAATCAAGCGCCGCCATCAGCGCTCGGCCCCGACAAGCGCTGCCGCGCGGGTCACGGCAGCCACTTCCAGGCGGCGAGCCGCGTCCAGTATAGCAACGAACGTGACCAGATCCAGACCAGCCGCCCTTCCCCGGCGCTGATCTTGCCCACCCCTTCCATGCCCGGGCGCAGCCGTTCGGAGCCGCTGTTCAGATGCCCCTCGACCTTGAAATACATCCGCCCCTCGAACGCGATGGCGATCGGGGTGATGCGATCGACGGTAAAGGGAAAGGTCGTATCGGGCAGCGCGGCGACGAGCAGATGGCCGGTGGCGCCGGGGGCGATGTCGGCGATCTGGCTCTCATGCACCCGCAGTTCGACGCGATAGTCGTTCAGCGGTGCCAGTTCGAACAGCAGGTCGCCGCGCCGCACCGGTCCGCCGATCGACTGCGTCAGGTCGCCCGAGATCACCAGGCCGTCGAACGGTACCGTGATCCGCGCGCGCTGCAATTGCGCGTCCACCAGCCGGATCTGCGCGTCGGCCTGGTCCACGAGGTTCTGCGATCGCTGGGCCTCGGCGCGCTGCCGGTCACCCAGGGCCTTGTCGTAGCTGGCGACGTGCTGCTGGCGCTCGGTCACCCACCGCAGCCGTTCGAGTACCAGGTCGCGGTCGTCCAGCGTGGCGATCACCGCGCCGGCCTGGACGATGTTGCCGGCCTTGAGCGGGGCGCTGCTGACAAAACCGTCAAACGGGGCGGCGATGGCGTGTTGCAGGCTGCCCTCGATCCGGCCGGAGGCGACAACCAGATACGGTCCGGTCGCGAACCAGCCGGCGGCGAACAGTGCCGCAGTTGCCGCCAGGACCAGCTTGCGCGCGGGCCAGCCGGGGCCCAGCACGGTCAAAGCCTGCCGCCAAGCGGAATCGGCGATCTTTTGGAACAGCCACCGGTCGTTCAACTTCTTGTCCAGCAACGCCGGCCCGAGGATGGCGACAACCGCCTCGGCGAGGTCGATCACCGGCTGATCCAGCGGGGCCGCGGCAGACCGCTCAAACGTGACGGCGCCGATGAAGTGGTCGTTGACCAGCATCGGCACGGTCAGGATGCCCGCGGACCGATGGCCGCCCGCCAGTTCCGCGTGCGCGCGCAGCGACAATGCCTCATCATCCGCGCCGGCCGGATACAGCAGGACCCGGCGCTGGTCGATCGCCTCATCCATCGCGTCGCCCAATTGGCGCACGAGGTTCATGCGCTTGCCGTACTGCGCGGTGTGGGAGATGGCCGCGACATGGCAGTGCGCGTTGCGGCTGAAACCGATGCTGACCCGCTCGCAGTCCAGCCGATCGGCGAGTTCGGTCGCGGCCGTTCGGCAGGCGGCGGTGAAACTGTCCTCATCCAATGCGGCGGCAAGCAGATCCAGCGCGAGTTCGCCGCGCGCGGCCCTGGCGAGGGCGAACGTGGCGTAACGCCGGCGCAAATGGCCGATCACCCAGCCCACCGCCCAGCGAAGGTGGCGCATCGCCGCGCGCAGGTCGCTGTCCCGACCCGGCGCCAGTTCCAGCGC
>CAMCDA010000156.1 GCA_945873195.1 Asaia bogorensis | reverse complement strand
CTGGAAGACAGGCCGGCTCCGGGAAATGGTCCTGACAGCCTCACCAGGAAATGGTTGTTGGCGACACCGCTCCGCCAGCAGACAAATCAGGAACGAGCGGCCACTTCGTGTGCTACCTAAACCGGACAAGTTAATTAGCTATCGACAGGCTGAATGACGATGCAGAGACTTTGGATAGCGACCGGGGCGCTGCTGGGTTTCGGGACGGTGGCGATGGCGGCGATGATCTCTCACGCCGTGAACTACATGGACCCGGGCGCGGTGCCGATGGTGCGGACGGCGGTGCAGATGCAGGGGTGGCATGCGCTGGCGCTGATCGGCTGTGCGCTGTGGGTTCCGCGCGGCGGACGGATCGCGGATATCGCGGCGGGCGGTTTTCTGCTGGGCACGATTTTGTTCTGCGGCGTTATCTATGCGCGGGCCTTCGGGATCATGATCCCCGCCGGGATCGCGCCGGCGGGTGGCTCTGTCCTGCTGCTGGCCTGGCTGGTGTTCGCGTTGTCCGCATTGCGCGCGCGGTGATCCAGGCCGCCTATCTCGCCGCCGAGGGGTTCGAGGCGCCGCTGACCGAGGAACTGGCGCGCCGCGGTGCCCGCATCGAAAGCTGGATCGGCCGGCTGGCACTGTCCCCCGACCCGCCCGTGCCGAGTGCCTGGGCGCTGGATGTGTGGACGGACCCGCGGGAGGTTGCGGTGCCTTCGATCAAGGCCGCCGCGGATGCCTTGCGGGCGATGCAGCGGAACTGGTCATCCTATCTGGTCGAGCATCACCGCCGAGCGGCTCTGATCACGGAACGGTTGCCGCCGATGCGGGTGCGGCCGATCGTGTTTCCAGCGGCAGCCCCAACGTCGCATCTCGGTGCCTGGACGCTGCTGGCGCCCGACCGGATGCTGGCAAGCCCGACCAAGACCAGCCCCTTCGTCAATGGTGAATGCCTGTTCACCGAGGACCGGGTCGGGCCGCCAAGCCGCGCGTATCTGAAATTGTGGGAGGCGTTGTGCCGGTTGCGGGTGTGGCCGACAGAGGGGGAAACCTGCCTAGACCTCGGAGCCTCCCCCGGCGGTTGGACCTGGGTTCTCGCTCGGCTTGGCGCCCACGTGACCGCGATCGACAAGGCCCCGCTGGACCCGTTGGTGGCCGCTATGCCAGGGGTGACGGAACGGCTGGACAGCGCGTTCGGCATGGCGCCGGAGCCGGTGGACTGGCTGTTCAGCGACATCATCGCCTATCCGGATCGTCTGCTGGCGCTGGTGCAACGCTGGATCGAGGCCGGTGCCGCGAAACGGATCGTCTGCACGATAAAGTTCCAGGGCGAAACCGATCACGCGGCGGCCGAGGCCTTCGCGGCGATCCCAGGCGGAAGGGTCATGCACCTGTTCCACAACAAGCACGAACTGACCTTCGCCTGGGGGTTTGATCCAGCCGCTTAGGGCAGAGTGTCGAGGAAGCCGTTCAGAGCCTCCAGGAAGCCCTTCGTGTTCTGCCCATGCACGTTGTGGCCGCAGTTGGGGACGGTCACCAGGTTGCCCTGGGGCAATGCGGCGGCGAAGCGTTCGGCGGCGTCGGCTTCCAGGATGTTGGAGTTCTCTCCGCGCACCACCATCACCGGCAGGTGGTACTTCGCCACGTCTTCCAGAGTCAGGCTTTCCAGCGGCCCCTGCCCGCGCATGACGCCGAGACGCCGGGGGGTAGAATCGCACTTGGTGACGAACTTGCCGTCGGCGCGCTTGAGCAGGTTGTACTTCACCGTCCGCTCGATATGCTCCCGCTTGCGATACGGGTCGTATTTCTGCACGTTGGCAACGAAGTGATCCAGGTCGTCGAATTCCTGGTTCGCCTGCACGAAGCCGGCGATAGCGGCGCGCCCGCGCTCCGACACTTCCGGACCGACATCGACGATGACCATGGCCCGCAGGTAGGAATGGTCGTTCTTCGCGAGCAGCATGGAATTGCGCGCGCCCATGGAATGACCGACCAGGACCGGATTGTTCAGGTTCATGGCCTTGATGAAGGCCTCGGCATCCAGCGACATCGTGTGATTGGTGTATTCGACGTCGCGCGCCCATTCGCTGTCGCCATGGCCGCGCTGGTCGAGCGCCAGGACATGATACTTCCGCGCGAGATGCAGGCTGACCAGGTCCCATGAGTGGCAGGACTGATGCCCGCCATGCAGCAGCACGATCGCCGGCGCGCCGCGGTGGCCCCACTCGGTGAAATGGAAGCGCATCTGGCGCAGGACGATATTGGAGGACCGGTACGGAATCCCCGGATCGTGGGGAATGCCGAGGTCGCCCGCGCTGGTCAGCAGGCTGCGGAACTCATCGGTTCCGGTCATGTCCATGGGCTCACCGCCCTGGGCAAAGGTGTTCATGTACATCGCGTGGCTGTCCGTGTCCGTTCCCTGAGGCCAGCCTATCGTCCGTTGGCGGCGGCGTCCAATTCCGAGGGGCGGGCGGTAACGGATCGTTCATCTTTTTCCGGCAGGCTGCCGTTCGGGTTCAGTGACCGGACGGAAGGTAGTTGACGTGACGGACATTTTTGTGCTTACATTCCGATGCTGACGATGCACTTCTCCTGGGCCCCCACCAAGGCGCGGCGCAACGTCAACCGTCATGGCGTGACGTTCAAGGATGCGACAATGGTCTGGGATGATCCCCTGCACCTCATCCAACCTGACCGCCATGAAGACGGGGAAGAACGATGGCACGCGCTGGGGGTCTCGGACGGGGTGGTCCTGCTGGTCGTCTGGCACACCTACCCCGACCCGGACAACGAAACCGTGGTGCGGATCATCGGGGCACGCAAGGCGACGAAACGAGAAAGGGAAGCCTATGAACGAAGACACTGACTCCGCCCGGAAGGAACGCCTGAAGCGCCTGGCCGCGATGCCAGACCAGCAGATCGACACGACCGACATTCCCGAAGTCACCGACTGGTCCGACGCCGTCCGCGGCGGGCTGTACAAGCCGCGCAAGCAGGCGATCACCATCCGGCTCGACGCTGACCTTGTGGCCTGGTTCCGCGCCCGCGGCGCCCGCTACCAGACCGAAATCAACCGCGCCCTGCGCCAGTTCGTGACCGAGCAGGACAGCCGCGATCGCGCCTGACCGGCGGGAAGCACCTTCCACCGGCCAGACAGACGTCGTTACATCGCCAGATAGCCGCCGTCGACGTAAAGCTCGGTCCCCGTGACATAGGACGCTTCGTCCGACGCCAGGAATAGCGTGGCATTCGCCACCTCATCCACCTCACCATTCCGGCCCAGCGGCACCATCTTCAGCATCTTCGCGCGCACCGTCGGATCGGCCGTGGCGCCCGACGTCCGCATCGGCGGCATCAGCCCCGGATGCACCGAGTTGCAACGGATATTGTCCTTGCCGAACTGCACCGCGGTCGACTTCGTCATCGTCCGCACAGCGCCCTTGGAGGCGTTGTAGCTCATGTGAACCATCGTCTGCCCGACAACGCCCGAGATCGACGAGATGTTGATGATCGAGCCGCCGCCGCTTTTCTGCATCGCCGGCACCGAGGCCGCCGTGCCCAGGAACACACCGGTGGCATTAACCGACATCACCCGTTCCCAGATCCCCGTCTCCAGCAGATCATTCACCGCGCTGCCGCTGATGCCCGCGTTGTTGACCAGGATGTCGAGCTTGCCCCACTTCGCCACCGTCGCGGCGACCAGGGACTTCCAGTTCTCCTCGTCCGTGACGCTCAGCGCCATGAACTCGGCGGTGCCGCCGGCCTTTACGATCTCGGCCGCGACCTGCTTGCCCTCGGCTTCGAGCATGTCGGCGACCACGACCTTGGCCCCTTCTTTCGCGAAGCGGCGCGCGGTGGCCGCCCCCATGCCGGACGCCGCGCCGGTAACGATGGCGACCTTGTTTTCGAGACGCATGTTAGCGTTCCCTCCCGTTGCTGAAACTGACACCCTGAAGCTGCCACGATGGACCGGGCTTGGCTACTGGCCAGTAAGCAGCCTAAATGCGCAACCTTCCAAGGAGCGTCCCCATGGCCCATCGCGGCTTGAAATTCGGCATCTTCCTCGCCCCCTTCCACCGCCTTGGCGAGAACCCCACGCTGGCGATCGACCGCGATATCGAGCTGATCCAGTGGCTCGACTATCTCGGCTATGATGAAGCGTGGATCGGCGAACACCATTCCGCCGGCTGGGAACTGATCGCGCTGCCCGAACTGATCATCGCGGCCGCGGCCGAGAAGACGAAGCACATCCGCCTCGGCTCGGGCGTCACGTCCCTGCCCTATCACCACCCGTTCATGGTAGCCCAGCGCTGGGTCCAGCTTGACCACATGACCCGCGGACGCGCCATGCTCGGCTGCGGTCCCGGCGCGCTGACATCCGACGCCTACATGCTTGGGATCGAGCCGAAGACGCAACGGCCGCGCATGCTGGAGTCGATGGACGCCATCATGAGGCTGCTGAAGATGGAAGAGCCGGTCACGATGAAGACCGACTGGTTCGAAATGCAGGACGCGCGCCTGCACCTTGCGCCTTATAGCGATCCGCATTTTGAGATCGCGGTGGCCTCCACCATCACCCCCTTCGGCATGATCGCGGCCGGCACGCATGGCGTGGGTGTGTTGTCGATCGGCGCCGGTCTGCCGGGTGGGCCCGAGGCGATGGCCACGCAGTGGAAGATCGCCGAGGACGCGGCCGCCAAGAACGGCAAGACCGTCGACCGCAAGAACTGGCGCATCGTCGTCAGCGCCCATATCACCGAAGACGATGAGCAGGCCCTGAACGAGGTCCGCAAAGCCGAACGGAATGAAACCATCACGTACTTTGAGGATACGCTGGGTCGGCCGCCAGGTCGCTCGGACGATCCGCTGAGCGAGGGCGTGAAGATGGGGACGACGCTTATCGGCTCTCCGGACACCGTCATCAAGGGCATCAAGCGGTTGCAGGAATACAGCCAGGGCGGATTTGGCGGCATCCTGTTCCGCGCGCATGAATGGGCGACGCGGGAACAGACGATGCGGAGCTATGAGCTGTTCGCGCGCTATGTGATGCCGGCGTTCCAGGGGCAGTTGGAACCGATCGCGGCCTCGAACGCCTGGGCGCGGGACAACCGCCGGCAGATCTTCGGGAACACGGTTGACGCGGTGCGCCGGGCGTTCACTGATTTTGGTGCTCCGGCCCCGGACGAGGAAGTGCTGCGGGCCCGGACGCTGGGCGCGCGGGATATTGATCCGCTGCGGTAATGGTATGGGGGGGGGCAGTCAGCCCCCCCTACGGCCCCACAAAAACCCGGACCGGCACCACATACGAAACCGGCCCATGCAGAGACACCAGGAACGCATCCTGCCCCATGAACCCAGGGTTCGGCCGGTAGGCAATCCGCAGCAACCCATCCAGCGTGCCCACCATCACACTCCCCTGTGTGGGGGCCTGCCTTACCTCGGCCCGGGCCATGACAGGCGCGCTATTCACCATCGCCACCTGATACCGGATCATGCACCATCCGCCGTCTTGGCCCATGACAATACGGCCGTCCGGCGCCATGTATTGCGTCGCCTCGTCCCGCGAATACCGGTAGTATCCGAAGAACGGCAACTCCGCCTCACACCGGGCCGCGATGGGCAGCGCGGCCAAAGCCTCGGCGTTTTGCTCGGGCAGTTGCCATGCCGCACAGCCCGCCAAAAACACCGTCAAGGCCAAGGACCCCCCGGCCTTCCCGCTGCGGTACACCATCATTTCTTCTCGTCAGGCGCTTCCAGGATCGCCCCAGAGTAAGGCTCCACGAACACCAGATGGTCATGCACCGTCTTCACGCCCGGCGTGTTCTCGGCCAGCACGGCAATGGCGCGGCGCTCGTTCTCATTCGTGATCGTGCCCCACAGATCGACAACCGAGTCATTCACCACAACGTTCACCGTCGTCATCGGTGCCCAACTCTGTTGTTCCAGCGCGTCCAGGATCGTCTCACGGATCGTGCGATCATCGGCCGCCACCGGCCCCGCCGTCCGCGTCCGCCCCACCAATGCCCGCAGCAGATCCGCTCGGCTGATCACGCCGACGACACGCGCGTTCTCGGTCACCGCCACGCGCTTGATGCGATGCTCCTCCATCACCTCGACCACCGTCTCCAGCGACGCATCGGATGGCACGGCGATCACCTCCTCGGTCATCACGTCCCGCACCCGCCGCCCATGGGATCGCGTGAAGTCCGCGGCCTGCTTCCCAGGCGAGACGAACATCCGCAGCCACCACGGACGGTGCCGCTCCGTGCCGATCTCGTCACGCCGCAGCAGGTCGCCCTCCGTCACGATACCGGACAGGTCGCCCTTGGCATCGACCACGAACAGCCCGGAAATCCCGCGCTCCAGCATCATCCTCGCGGTATCCTCGACCGTCGCGTCCGGGGTCACGGACACAACGTTGCGGGTCATCACATCGGCGGCGATCATGGCAAGGCTTCCTTTCAGGCGCCGGCAAACTTGGCCAGCAGGCGAGCGCGATGGCGCTTGGGGCACCATGCCACGCGTTGGGGCAGGGTCAATTGGCATGGATCAATGCCAGCCCCGCTCCAGCGTGCTTTCACGAAGCTGACGCAAAGGGCTGGACAGCCGGATCAGGGAGGGGTATCAAATGCGAACAATTCTCAATCGCGTTTACGGGAGTGCTCCCAATGGTCCGTCGCCTGCTAGCCGCCCTGGTGCTGATGGGTACCGCCGCAGCCGCCAATCCGGTGAGCGCGGCCGAGGTCACCGTCTACACCACCCGCGAGCCTGGCTTGCTGAAACCGCTGCTGGAGGCCTTCACCGTCAAGACCGGCACCAAGGTAAACACGGTATTCCTGCAGGGCGGCCTCGCCGAACGGGTGCAGGCCGAGGGCACGCGATCCCCCGCCGATGTGATGATCGTGGTTGACGCTGGATCCCTGATCGACCTGGCCGAACGCAACCTGACCCAGGCGGTGCATTCCCAGGCAGTCGATGCCGCGGTGCCGCCGGCCCTGCGCGACCCGGAAGGCCATTGGGTCGCCCTGTCGATGCGCGCCCGGGTGATCATGGTGTCGAAGGACCGGGTTTCCTCCACCGAGAACCCGACCTATGAAGACCTTGCCAATCCCCGCTGGAAGGGAAAGGTCTGCATCCGCGGCGGGCAGCACCCGTATAATACCGCGCTGTTTTCCGCGATGCTGGTCAAGCATGGAGAGGCGAAGCTGACCGAGTACCTGACCGCGCTGAGGGCCAATCTGGCGCGCCGCCCGGCCGGCGGCGACCGGGATGTGGCCAAGGATATCCTGGCCGGCACCTGCGATATCGGCATCGCCAACCTCTACTACGCCGGCCTGATGAAATCCGGCGCGGGCGGAGCCGAACAACTGCGCTGGATTGATGCCGTGCGGGTCGTGCTCCCGACCTTTTCCGACAAGGTGGGCACACATGTGAACATCTCGGGCGCCGCCATCGCCAAGCATGCGCCCCACAAGCAGGAAGCCGTCCGGTTGCTGGAATTCCTGACCGGGCCGGACGCGCAGGCCATGCTGGCCGATAGCAATTTCGAAACCCCGGTCCGCGCTGGCGTGGCCCAGCCGCCCGTGCTGGCAGCCTTCGGCACCGTCGTTCCCGACAGCGTGACCCCGTCGCAGATCGCCGCCAACCGCTCGATCGCCAGCAAGCTGGTGGATCAGACGGGCTTCGACCGCTAGCCGCCACATGGGACGAAACCGCTGATACTCAGGCTCGCAGCGGTCCTTGCCGCACTCGTGACCGCCCTGCCGGTGATCGCCCTTATGGTGGTCGCCGCGCAGGGCGCGCCCGATTTGTGGCCGCATCTGCTCAGCCACGTCCTGCCGGCGGCCACGCTTGAAACCGTGCTTTATCTGGGCGGTGTCGGGGTGATGGTCCTGGTGATCGGCACCGGTTCGGCCTGGCTGATCGCGGGATACGCGTTCCCCGGCCGCCGCCTGCTGGGCTGGGCGCTGCTGCTGCCGATGGCGATGCCGACCTATATCGCCGCCTATGCCTATCTGGATGTGCTGCACCCCGTCGGACCCATCCAGACCGCGTTGCGCTTCGTGCTGGGCATCACCGATCCGCGTGGCCTGCAACTGCCGGACATCCGCAGCCTGGGCGGCTGTATCCTGGTGACCAGCCTGGTCCTGTATCCCTATGTCTACCTCAACGCCCGCGTCGCCTTCGCGGGCCAGGCGGCCGACGCCATCTGGGCCGCCCGCACCGTCGGCGCCGGAGGGCTGAAACTGTTCCTCCGCATCGGCCTGCCGCTCGCCCGCCCCGCCGTCGCCGTGGGCCTCGGTCTCGCGCTGATGGAGGCGCTGAACGATGTCGGCGCGGCCGAGTTCCTTGGCGTCCGCACCCTGACCGTCTCCATCTACGTCACCTGGCTCACCCGAGGCTCCCTGGAAGGCGCCGCCCAGATCGCGCTGGTGCTGCTGGCGCTGGTGCTGCTGCTGCTGTCGATGGAGCGCTGGGGCCGCCGGGGCGTGGTCTTCGTCGGCGATCCGAAGCCAGCCGATCCCCGGCCGCTTACCGGCTGGCGAGCCTGGGCCGCGACAACCGCCTGCCTGCTGCCGATCCTTATCGGTTTCGCCATCCCCGCCACCCATTTGGGCTGGAAAGCATGGGAGCGTGTGTCCGCCTTCGGTCTGCCAGCGGACCTGGCGAGCTGGGCCGCCAACAGCGCCTATTACGCCGGATGGGCCGCCCTGCTGACGCTCGCGCTTGGGCTGGCCATCGCCTTTGCGGCGCGCCAGGGCGGCGGGCTGCTGCTGCGGCTGGGCAGCATGGGCTACGCGATGCCCGGCGGCGTGGCGGCGGTCGGGTTAATCATCGGCCTTGGCTGGGTGGATGACGGGCTCGACGCGGTTTCCCGGCTGCTGACCGGCGCCAACGCGGCCTGGGTGCTGATGGGCTCGGGCGCGGTCCTGGTGCTGGCCTATTCGATCCGATTCCTGGCGATCCCGGCCGGAGGGCTGGACGCCGCCTATGCCCGCCTGGGGGAGGATTTCGACAGCGCCGCCCGCGGCCTGGGCTGCGGCACCTGGCGGCTGCTGGGGCAGATCCATCTGCCGATGCTCCGCGCGCCGCTGGCCGCCGCCGGGCTGATCGTGTTCGTGGACGCGATGAAGGAACTGCCGGCCACGCTGCTACTGCGCCCGATCAACGTCGAGACCCTGGCGACCGCGCTGTACGGAGAGGCCGTGCGCGGCACGTATGAGGACGGCGCCGTCGCCGCCCTGGCCCTGATCCTGATCGCGGTCCTGCCGGCGATCCTGCTGGCGTGGTTGCAGGAATCGCGGCTGCCATCCTCCGACCGCGCCGTGGCCCCGCCCCCAGCCGGCCTCGCCTTGGCCCCCGCCCCGGCGGCGGAGTAGCGGGTCCGGAACGGTCTCCCCCTCCCGCGGTTGCCTGCCGGAAGCAAGGACGCGTATCGGGCCAGCCAGGGCATGGCTGCTGGCGGAGCGAGCCGCTTGACCGGCGTCGAGAATGCAGGGTATCGACATTTCCGTAAGGTAGCAGACGGATAAACCGGAGGACCTGATGAAAATTCCTTGCTTGCGCGCATCCTTGGGTGCGGTAGCATTGGCGCTGACGGTATTGTCCAATACTGGGCATGCCGCTCTCACGGAACAGAGTTTTGTTTCCAAGACGACGGGCGATCTGGTGGCTCTGTGCAGCGCGTCACCGAGCGATAACCTGTACACGGCCGCGATGAATTTCTGTCACGGCTTTGGCGCCGGGACTTACACCACGCTGGCCGCGGCACAGCAGGCAAACCCGAAGCTGCGCCTGTTCTGCACGCCCCCGGAGATCACCCGCAACGAAGCGGTGGCCGCGTTCGTCTCGTGGGCCGGCGGCCGAACTGATCGGATGGCGCTGCCGCCGGTCGATGGCATCGCCGCGTTTCTGATCGAAACCTACCCCTGCCCGAAGACAACAACGACCGCACCGACCCGGAGGACGAAATGAAAAGAATAGTTCCCGCGCTCTGCGCCATGGTGTTGTTGACCGGGTGCGCGGGCATGAGCGACACGCAGCAGCGGGCTTTGACCGGCACGGGCATCGGCGCCGCGGGTGGCGCGGTGATCGGCGCGATGGCCGGCAACGCGGGGCTTGGTGCCGCGATCGGGGCCGGAGCGGGCCTTGCGGGCGGTTTGCTCGTCGACCGCAGCAAGCAGGCTCAGGACGCGGCCTTCCAGTCAGGCTATGCAGCCGGCCGGAGAAGCCAGTAACCACGACAGGCAGGTAAAGCGCGTGCCTGGCGCTGCCGGGCACCGCTTGACCTCGCCGAGTCAGATTGCGAACTGGCTGCCATTCGGTATCGAATGTGAAATAGTTTGCAACGAATATGGATTACGCTGGCCGAGCGTCAGCGCCATTGCCTGAAACGACAACTTGAGCCGGAATCATCGGGGGCCGCGTTGCGGCCGCAAGATGATGCCCGCGTCAACCAACCGTTGTTGACCCATCGTTCATGGGTCAACAACGGCCAGATGGATCAGACACCGTCCCGCAGTTTGCCCAGCAGCAGGGCGTGCGAGCGGGTTCCCCTGTGGAAGCAGCGCAACTCGAACTTCTCGTTCGGGCTGTGGATCTGGTCGTCGTCCAGCCCGAAGCCCATCATCAACGTGTCAATGCCGAGCGTGCGCTTGATCTGTTCGACGACCGGGATCGAACCGCCGCTGCCCGTCATCACGGCGGGGCGACCATATTCCTCCCGCAGCGCCACAAGGGCTGCCTTGACCCATGGCGTATCGGTGGCGATCTCCATGCCAGGCGACATGCCGAAGGGCTTGAATGACACCTGCGCGCCGGGCGGAAGCCGAGCCTCGACGAAGCGCGTGAAGGCATCGAAAACCGACTGCGCGTCCTGATCCGGGACCAGGCGAAACGATACCTTCGCCGAGGCCTCGGACGGGATGATCGTCTTGCTCCCCTCGTCCGTGTATCCGCCCCACATGCCGTTGATGTCCGCGGTCGGGCGCGCCCAAATCCGCTCGAGCCCCGCCACGCCCTTTTCACCGGACGGCGCGGAAAGCCCAATGCCGCGCAGGAACTCCGTTTCATTGAAGCCCAGCGCTTCCCATTCGGCGCGCTGTTCGGCGGAGACCGCCTTCACCGAGTCATAAAAGCCCGGAATCTGGATCCGGCCATCGGCATCGTGCATCGCGCCGAGGATACGGGCCAGCGCGTTGACCGGGTTCAGCGCGGACCCGCCGAACAGACCGGAATGCAGGTCCATCGCCGGACCCTTGAGGGTCAATTCGCAATTGCACATCCCGCGCAGACGGGTCGTCAGCGCCGGTGTATCGACGTTCCACATGTTGGTGTCGCTGATCAGCGCGAAATCAGCATCCAGCATCGCCTTGTTGGCAAGCAGGAAGGGCGCGAGGTTGGGGCTGCCGATTTCCTCCTCCCCCTCCAGCACCATCGTCACCGGCACCGGAATTCCACCGCCGTCCGACTTCCAGGCGCGCAGCGCCTCCAGGAACATCATCATCTGTCCCTTGTCGTCGACCGCCCCGCGGGAGACGATCCGAGGACCATGCGGTCCATCCACTAGTTGCGGGTCGAAGGGGGGGCTGTTCCAAAGCTCCAACGGGTCGGCGGGCTGCACGTCGTAATGCCCATAGAACAGGATGCGCGGCGCCTTGGTGCCGGCGGGCCCGGGATGGGTGGCGAACACCACCGGATGACCCGGCGTCGCCCGAATCTCGACCGAGAAACCAAGTTCGGTCAGCTGATCGCGGAGCCATTCGGCCGCCTTCTGAACGTCGGGCGCGTGATCCGGTTGCGTGCTGATGCTGGGGATCCGCAGCAAATCAAACAGTCGTTCGCGCGCGTTTTCGAGATCCTCATCGACCCGCGCCAGCACCGAACCAATTACGTTTTCAGATGACATATTCATTTCAACCCTCCCCCTCTTGGCTACGTACTAGTGGACGAAATCTGACATTTGCATCCGATTGCGGATTCTCCTGGATACTTGGACGTGCGAGTCTGGCGGATGCGCAAAGCCAGCACGATCAACCTCACCGAAACCGACCGCCGGTCGCTCATCGCCATCATCACGGACCGAAACAG
>CAMCDA010000155.1 GCA_945873195.1 Asaia bogorensis | reverse complement strand
GGTCCGTCCTCTCCACCGCCCGGAAACAAGGTTGGAATCTTCTCACGGCCCTCTCGACCACGCCGGCTTCACTCATCCTCGCTTTATCCGGATAACGCTGGCCCCGCCGTACCTCCACGAGCGCCTTTCTTGCTCACGGTGGGGGGCTGGGGAGTTACGGTTTTGCCCCTATTACCATGGAGCCGATTCGAGTCAGACTCTGAAATATTTTCAGATGCTCGAGCGTACGTACGGATAAATAGGCATTCGGATGCGGGCGACAGATATATTAACTATGTAATAAAAGAAATCCAGAGTCGTCTCTCGCGAGGTATACTCGGGAAAGAGGCTGGCGAAATACAGTCTTTTGCACAGTTTATCGGTATGTCTGAGTCACAATATCGGCAATTTCGGAGTCATCCCATAGTGAGTCAGCATCTTGAATTCGAAATGAATGCCTCTCTCATGTGGATTGTTGGTCACGAATTGGGCCATCATATCAGGGGACATGTTGACTCTCCTAAATTGCCTCCAGATGAAAGACGTGCGTTAGAGGAAGAAGCGGACGACGTTGGCTTTCGTCTCATGCGTGACAGTGGCTACAATGCCTTGGGAACGGTGCCGATAATTCTCGCTTTTGCTGTCTGGGATCCAGAAGCACACCGCTTCGAGGGTAGTCGCACTCACCCGTCTCCGCTCAGAACGTTGAAACGAAATTTGGAAGCCGGATTTCTGTCCGCTCTAAATGAGCCCGGCTTCGAGGACTACTTGCGTCAAAGTGGCAAAATGAAGGAGTTTCGAGATGAGATGATCCGCGATAGGGCTAAAATCGATAACATACTTGCGCTTCCATGAGAGGAAAGAAGAAATGAAAATTAGATATTGGGCACCTATGTTGTTGTTGCTGTTGTCCCCAATTTCTTCTGCTTACGCTGAGCCTGGGGATAGCTGTCGTGTCAGCGACGACTGTGATGATGGAGAGCGATGCCGTCAAGGTCAATGCGTCGTTCGATCTTCGCCTGGCGGTACCTCTGGCCCTCCAGCGCAAGGTCGCCTTCCTAGTTTTTGCTGCACACCGGTAGGAAAGCTTGGGCCATATCCGAATCCAGGCCCGAATGGTATGCCAGTGCCCGTTGGAGGGCAGTGTTATGGGATGACACCTATGGGCCCCGCCTACGGGCAGGCATGTTACTAAGGCTGATCAGTGATTGCCCGATACCGTTCCAATTTCGTTGATGCCCCTCCGGTGTTTGGCAAAATGCCCAAAATTTTGTCTCTCGTGTGCAGAGCGATAGTCGCTCTCTGATCGGTATCGACGTTGTAGTCGGAACTGTCGACGGCACGGTCAAATAGGACCCGAACCGTGCCGTCCACCCTACCGATTAGCCGCCGCCCCAATCCAAACCTCCCGATACAACCCAACAATCTCCTCAACCGTCGGCACCCGGGGATTATTCCCCGGACTCCCCGAAGCCAAAGCCTGCTCGGCCATCAGCGTCATCTTCCCGTTCCACGCCGCCTCGGAAATCCCGAAATCAGCCGGCGTCGGCACCGAAAGGTCCTTGTTCAAAGCCTCCAACCCCGTGATCAGCCGCGCCGCCGCCACCGCGTCCCCGTCCGTCACCGCGGCGAACCCGATCCGCCGGGAAGCCTCGGCATACCGCGCCTCCGCCCCCGGCACCGAAAACCGCGTCACCGCCGGCAGCAGCATCGCGTTCGACAGCCCATGCGGCGCGTGGAAATGCGCCCCGATCGGCCGAGCCATGCCGTGCACCAGGGCGACGGAGGAGTTGGAGAAGGCGAGGCCCGCCTGCGTCGCGCCGATCATCATCGCCTCCCGCGCCGCCGCGTTGCCTGGTTCGGCATAGGCCACGCGGATGTTGCGCCCGATCAGCTCCATCGCCGCCAGCGCCAGCGCGTCGGAAAACGGGTTGGCGCGCTTGGAGACATAGGCCTCCAACGCATGCGTCAGGCTGTCGACGCCGGTATCGGCCGTCGTGCGCGGGGGCACCGAGAAGGTCAGCTCGTAATCCACGATCGCGGCCAAGGGCAGGGCGCCGAAGCCCGCGATCAGCATCTTCTCATCGTTTTCGGTATCGGTGATCACGGTAAAGCGGGTGCATTCGCTGCCCGTGCCGGCCGTGGTCGGGATGGCGATCACGGGCACCGCGCCCTTGTCGGCGGCGAAGGGCGCCTTGTAGTCGCGCATCTTCCCGCCGCCTTGCGCCAGGATCGCCATCGCCTTGGCGGTATCGATGGGGGACCCGCCGCCGAAGCCGATCATGCAGTCATAGTCGCCGGCCTTCAGCACCGCGACGCCCGCGTCGATGACGGTATCCACAGGCTCGGGCACCGTGTCGGAGAACACGCCCGGCTTCAGGCCCGCGGCCTCCAGCGGATCGAGGCAGCGGCGCACCAGGCCCAGCTTGACCATCATCGGATCGGTGACCACCAGGGGACGGGACAGGCCGAACTTCGCCAGCACCTCGGCCACCTGTTTCACGGCGCCTCCGGCAACCAGCAGCATGCGGGGGGAGGCGATATTGGCGTTCACGGTGGTCATGGTGGGTCCCCCAGATATCAGGCGCCGATGGCGACCGAGAGCTTCGGCGGCGTCTTCAGCGTTTGCAGGATCACGCAATAGCGTTCGGTGGTCTGGATCATCCGCTCCAGCTTCGCGGCGTCGGCGTCGCAGTCGATGTCGAATTTCAGGGTGACTTCCGTCAGGCCTACCGGGGTGTTGCGGTCGATGGCGAGCGTGCCGCGGGCGTCCCAGATGCCGTCGGCCGAGATCTTGCCGCCGCGGATGGTCACGCCCATCGCGGTGGCGACGGCGCGCAGGGTGACACCGGCGCAGGCGACCATGGCTTCCAGCAGCATGTCGGCGGAGCAAGCAAGCTCCCCGCTGCCGCCGCCCGCCTTGTGCAGGCCGGCCTTGGTGGTGCCGTGCCAGCCGGGAACGTCACAGGCGATGTCGCTCAGGTCGAGCGTCGCTTCCGCATGCGCGGGCACCAGGGCGGCCGCGGGGTTGTCACGGTAAAGCTGCTTCAGCGGGGCCTGCTTGGCGCGGAGTTCCTCGGCGTTCATGACATACTCTCGGTTGTTTTGATGGTTCTAACACGATGTCGGGCGGACGGGGAGGGACCCTCACCCCCGCAGCACGTCCCCGAACCCGGCCAGCGCGGTGTCGATATCCGCTCGGCTGACATCCAGGTGCGTGCAGGCGCGGACGCGGTAGGGGCCGACGGTGGAAACCATGATGCCCAGGGCGCGGGCCTTGTCGGCGAAGGCGTCGGCGGTCAGGCCGGTGCCGCTGGTGTCGAAGAAGACCAGGTTGGTTTCGGGTTGCTCGACGATCAGGCCGGGCAGTTGCGACAGGCCGCGGGCGAGGGCGGCGGCGTTCACGTGGTCCTCGGCCAGGCGGTCGATATTGTGGTCGAGCGCATAAAGGCATGCGGCGGCGTTCATGCCGGCCTGGCGCAGCGACCCGCCGAGGCGCTGCTTCCACCGCCAGGCCTGGTCGATGAAGGCCGCGCTGCCGCACAGCACGGCGCCGAGCGGGGCGCCGAGGCCCTTGGTGAAGTCGAGCCAGACCGAGTCGCAGCCCGCCACCATCTCATGCGCCGGCACGCCGGACGCGACGACCGCATTCATCAGGCGCGCGCCATCCATGTGGGTGGCCATGCCCAGCTCGTGCGCGGTGTCGAGGACGCTGTTCAGCTTGGCCAAGGACCAGACGGAGCCGCCGCCGGAATTGGCGGTCTGCTCGACTTCCAGCAGCGTTTGCGGCGGGCTGTTGCGGCGGCGTTCGCGCATGGCGGCGCGGACGGTGTCGGCGTCGAACTGGCCACGCTCGCCACGCAGGCCCAGGATCACGGCGCCGGCGAGGGAGCCTGGGCCGCCGCCTTCGTTGGCGACGATGTGGCTGCTTTCATGGGCCAGGATTTCATCCCCGCGGCGGCAATGCACGACGATGGCGATCTGGTTGCACATGGTGCCGGAGGGCAGGAACATCGCCGCCTCCTTACCCAGCAGCGCCGCCATGCGGTCGTTCAGGGCATGGATGGTCGGGTCGTCGCCATGCTGCTCATCGCCGAGTTCGGCCCGCAGCATCGCCTCCTTCATCGCCATGGATGGCTTGGTCTGCGTGTCGGAATAGAGGTTCACGCGCACCGGCGGCAGCGCGGGATCGGGGCGATGCGGCGCGTAGATCAGGGAGGATGTGTGCGCGGTGACCGGGGCGTGGACCATGACGGTTATCCTGTGGAGGCGTGGCGCGCAGGAAAGCAGGACACGGGCGCCGTGTCAGCCCTGTGATGCGGTTCCGTAGACCTGATGGGCGCGCTTGTGGAAGGCGCCGACCATGCGGCGGACCGCCTCGTGGAACACGACGCCGATCGCGGCCTCCAGGATGCGGCTGCGGAAGGTGAAATCGACGTCGAAATCGACCTCGGTGCCATCCGGATGCGGGGTGAAGCGCCAGTGGTTGTGCAGATGCTTGAACGGGCCGTTTTCGTAGCGCACCAGGATGTGGCCGGGCCGGTCGAGCTGCACGCGGCTGGTGAACGTCTCCCGGAACGGGCCGAAGCCGATGGTAAGGTCGGCGACCATCTCGGTTTCCGTGCGGGTGCGGACCCGCGCGCCGACGCACCAGGGCAGGAAGCGCGGATATTGCGCGACATCGGCGACCAGGTCGAAGAGCTGGTCGGGACGATAGGGGACGATCTGGGTCTCGGCGTGGGTGGGCATCAGCGGGCTTCGGCTGTCCTCAGGGCTAAGCGCGCCGCCCGCAGCGCCGCGAAATCCGAATCGGCGTGGTAGGAACTCCGGGTCAGAGGCGTGGCGGACACCAGCAGGAACCCCTTGGCGCGTGCCATGCCGGCCAGTTCCTCGAATTCCTCCGGCGTCACGAAGCGATCGACCGCGGCGTGCTTGGTGGTGGGTTGCAGATATTGCCCGATGGTCAGGAAATCGACTCCGGCGATGCGCAGATCGTCCATCACCTGGCCGATCTCAGCCTTGGTTTCGCCCAGGCCGACCATCAGGCCGGATTTGGTGAAGATCGCGGGAGACTCGCGCTTGATCTCGTCGAGCAGCCGCAACGACTGGTAGTAGCGCGCGCCGGGACGGATGGTCGGATACAGCCGCGGCACCGTCTCCAGGTTGTGATTGAACACATCGGGCGGTTCAGCCGCCAAGACCGCGACCGCGCCGGGTTTGCGCAGGAAATCGGGCGTCAGTACCTCGATCGTCGTTTCCGGCGCGGCGGCGCGCACGGCCGCGATCACGGCGGCGAAATGGGCCGCCCCGCCATCGGCCAGGTCATCGCGATCGACCGAGGTGATCACCACATGCCGCAACCCCAGGCGCGCAACGGCATCGGCCACGCGCGCTGGCTCGGTCGGGTCGAGCGGATCCGGCATCCCCGTGGCGACATTGCAGAAGCTGCACGCCCGGGTGCAGGTGTCGCCCATGATCATCATGGTGGCGTGGCGCTGCGACCAGCATTCCCCGATATTGGGGCAGGCGGCTTCCTCGCACACCGTGACCAACCCATTGTCCCGCATCAGTTTTCGCGTCTCGTGATAGACGGGATGCGTGGGCGCCTTGACCCTGATCCAGGCAGGCTTGCGCTGGATGGGGTTGTCGGGCCGATGCGCCTTCTCGGGGTGGCGCTGGCGATGGTCGATGACGACGCGGGAAGTGGTCATGATGCGCACAGGTGGCGGGGCCAGGTGCCGGCGTCAAGGCGGGTAAAACGGCCGCCCTTGCCCAACCCCGCCGTTTTCCCGACAATCCCCCCAAGACGAATGCAAGGGAGCCGAGTGTGGCTGGATTCAAGAGTACCGAACGTTATATCGCGTCACGTGATCTGGAGGTCGCGGTCAACGCCTCGGTCACGTTGCAGCGGCCCTTGCTGGTCAAGGGCGAACCCGGCACCGGCAAGACCGTCCTCGCCCATGAGATCGCCGAGGCGCTCGGCTATCCGCTGATCGAGTGGCACGTGAAGTCCACCACCAAGGCGCAGCAGGGCCTGTATGAATACGACGCCGTGTCCCGTCTGCGCGATGGGCAGCTGGGCGACGAACGCGTCCACGACATTTCCAACTACATCATCAAGGGCAAATTGTGGGAGGCCTTCGCCGCCGACCACCCCGTGGTGGTGCTGATCGATGAGGTCGACAAGGCCGATATCGAGTTCCCGAACGACCTGCTGCTCGAACTCGATCGGATGCAGTTCTTCGTCTACGAGACGCGGGAGACGATCAAGGCGAAGAATCGCCCGGTCGTGATCATCACGTCGAACAACGAAAAGGAACTGCCGGACGCCTTCCTGCGCCGCTGCTTCTTCCATTATATCCGCTTTCCCGACCGCGAAACGATGGAACAGATCGTCCAGGCGCATTACCCCGACATCCGCAAGGACCTGGCCCGCGAAGCCCTGAACGTGTTCTTCCAGGTCCGCGAAGTCCCCGGCCTGAAGAAGAAGCCCGCGACGTCGGAACTGCTCGACTGGCTCAAGCTGCTGATGGTCGAGGACATGCCGGTCGAGGCGCTGCGCTCCAACGAGAAACAGCTCACGATCCCGCCGTTGTATGGCGCGCTGCTGAAGAACGAGCAGGACGTCCATCTGTTTGAGCGTCTGGCCTTCCTGGCGCGCCGGGGGGCCTGATGTTCACGCACCTGATCCTGGGCCTGCGTTCGGCCGGATTGCCGGCCTCCATCACGGAATATCTCACCCTGATGGGGGCCATGAAGGCCGGAGTCGCGGATTACAGCGTCGACGACTTCTACTATCTGGCGCGCGCGACCCTGGTGAAGGACGAACGGCACCTCGACAAGTTCGACCGGGTCTTCGCCGCCTGCTTCAAGGGCCTTGAACCGCCCGAGGGTGTGAAGGTCGAGGACCTGCCGGTCGAATGGCTGAAGAAGATGGCCGAGAAGATGCTGACGCCGGAGGAAATCCAGAAGCTCGAATCCCTGGGCGGGTTCGATGCGATCATGGACCGACTGAAGCAGCTTCTGGAGGAGCAGAAAGGGCGTCACCAGGGCGGCAACAAGTGGATCGGCACCGCGGGGACATCGCCGTTCGGGGCGTATGGCTACAACCCCGAGGGCGTGCGGATCGGCCAGGACAAGTCGCGCAACCGGACCGCGGTGAAGGTCTGGGACAAGCGGGAGTTCAAGGACCTCGACGACACGATCGAGTTGGGCACGCGCGGCATGAAGGTCGCGCTGCGCCGCCTGCGCCGCTTCGCCCGCGAGGGGGCGGCGACCGAGCTGGATATCTCGGACACCATCCGCTCCACCGCCAAGAACGCGGGGCTGCTGGACATCAAGATGGTCGCCGAACGGCACAACAACGTGAAGGTCCTGCTGCTGCTGGATATCGGCGGTTCGATGGACGATCACGTGAAGGCGACCGAGGAACTGTTTTCCGCCGCGCGATCCGAGTTCAAGCACCTGGAACACTACTACTTCCACAACTTCCCCTACGAACGCCTGTGGAAGCACAACCGCCGCCGGCATGAGGAAACCATCCCGACCTGGCAGGTGCTGCGGACCTATGGGCCGGACTACAAGCTGGTGATCGTGAGCGACGGGGCCATGAGCCCCTATGAGATCACCATGGCCGGCGGTTCGGTGGAGCACTGGAACGAGGAAGCCGGCACGGTCTGGCTGGAACGGTTGCAGCGGCAATACAAGCACAATGCCTGGCTGAACCCGACCCCGCAACGAAGCTGGGGGCATGTGCGATCAATCGGGATGATCAGTGAGCTGATGGAACGGCGGATGTATCCGCTGTCGGTGAACGGGATCGACGCGATGACGAAGGAGTTGTCGCGGTAGGGGGGGGCTTCGGTATCCGGCGCCTCCCACTTCGTCATCCCGGCCTTGTGCCGGGACCATCCCCAGCACCGTGCGGCGGATGGTCCCCGCGACGAGCGCGGGGATGACGGGTGTGGGGCACCCGGATCACCCCCGACGGTAGTGCGCCTCAACTCCTACCCGTGGTGCCACTTCTTCCAGGACCCGGCATCCGGCCGCTCCAGCCCCAAATTCTGCCGCAGCGTCGTGCCAGCATAGTCCTGATGCACCAGCCCTCGGCGCTGCAGTTCCGGCACAACCATCGTGCTGAACTCCTCATACCCGCCCGGCACATAGCCGGCCGCTACCACGAACCCGTCGCAGGCGCGCGTCGCAAACCATTCCTCCATCCCGTCCGCCACGTCCTTGACGCTGCCGACGAAGCGGGGGTGGTCGTGGAACGTCCCGCGATGGGTGATGTTGATGAAATCCCTAGGCGTGGGCAGGCGATTTCCCAGCTCCCGCTTGATGCGGTCGCGCATGCCCTGCACGCCGGTCCAGCTGTCGATTTCCTCCTGCGTGAAGGGCTTATCGATCGGCTGCTTGGCGAAGTCGAAGTTCAGCACCTCGGACAGCAGCGCCAGGCTGTCGATTTCCTTTGGCAGACTGTCGATCAGGGCGGCCTTGTCCTCGGCTTCCGCGCGGGTTGCGGCGACGACCGGATAGACGCCGGCGCAGACGAACACCTTTTCCGGATCGCGGTTGGCGGCGGCGACCATGGTCTTGAACTCGGCATAGTCGCGGCGCGCCTGTTCCAGGCTGTGGTAGTTCACGAACACGCATTCCGACCAGCGGGCGGCGAAGGCCTTGCCTCGGCCGCTCTGCCCGGCCTGGATCACCACCGGATGGCCTTGTTTCGAGCGTGGTACGGTGAACGGCCCGCGCGAGTAGAAGAACTCGCCCCGGTGATCCAGCCGGTGGACCTTGTCGGGATGCGCGAACAGCCCGGTCTCCTTGTCGGCGACGATGGACCCTTCCTCCCACGTGCCCCAATGGCCCATGACGACTTCCATCATCTCATCGGCGCGGTCATAGCGGCGGTCGTGATCCTTGTGGGATTCGTGGCCCATGTTCCGGGCCTCCCCATCATTCATCGATGTCACCACATTCCACGCCGCACGCCCGTCCGTCATCAGGTCGAGGGTCGCGAAGATGCGGGCGATCTGGAACGGTTCGAAATAGGTGGTGGAGAAGGTGGCGCCGAGGCCCAGCTTCTCGGTCGCCATGCCCATGACGGTGAGGATCGTCATCGGGTCCATCTTCACGCAGCGGATGCCGTTGGCGACGGTGGGGCCGTGGTCGCCGCCGAACAGGTCGGGCATCGCCAAGCGGTCATCGAAAAACCCCAGATGAAACTTGCCGGCTTCCAGCGCGCGCCCGATGCGGCGGTAGTATTCGGCGCTGGTGAAATCCTGCGCCGCCTCCGGATGGCGCCAGGACCCCACGAAGTTGGTGCAGTTCTGGGCTTGCAGGAAGCCCACCAGGGTGATCTGTCGCATCGACATCCCTCCACGGCCATCGGCCGTTGCGCGGTGATAGGTAACGTATATCCGCTATACAGCGGGCCGGAGGTGGCGGGAAGGCGCGCCGCCGGAGGGGGAGATGGGAGTGCGGGACATGAATGTTGCTGGTAAGAACGGACCATGGGCGCGGGCGACCTGAGGCGATGCCCGTCCTGAGGATCGTCGCCGATGACCTGACCGGGGCTCTGGATACCGCCGCCCGGTTCGTGCCGCTGGTCGGCGTCGTGCCCACGGTCTGGTCGGAAGAGGCCGTTGCCGATGGAACCATCGCGATCGACAGTACAACACGCGAACGATCCGAAGCCGAGGCACGCGCCACCGCCGTCCGGCTGGCCCCGTTTCTTGCTGGCGCGGACATCGCCTTCCGCAAGGTCGACAGCCTGCTGCGGGGACACGTGGCGACCGAACTGGCGGCGAGCCTGTCCGCGTTCGATCATTGCGTCTTCGCGCCGGCCTTTCCCTTCCAGGGCCGTATCACCCGCAAAGGACGCCAATGGCTGCGCGATGGCAGGATGGTCGACGCCCCGCCCATGCCGGTGCCGATGCTTGATGCCGAGACGGACGCCGACCTCGACCGCATCGTGGCCGATGGCCGGCGTCTGTCCGGGCGCGTGCTCTGGTGCGGGACAGCGGGTCTGGCGGGTGCCCTGGCCGGCCGCCGTCCGGTGATCCGCCCGGCGCTGGAAGGCCCGATCCTGGCGCTGATCGGCTCGGACCACCTAGTGTCGCGGCGTCAGGTCGCGGCGGCGCCCTCCGCGCGGACCGTGCCGGTGCCAGCCGGCGCCAGCCGAACCGAGGCTGCGGCGATCATCGTCGCCGGTTTCGCCGCCATCCTGCGCCACGCCGACCGCCCCGGCGTCCTGTTCGTCAGCGGCGGGGAAACCCTGCGCGCGATCTGCGGTATCCTCGGCGCGCATCGCCTGGACGTGGATGGAGAGATCGAGCCCGGCGTGCCCACCTCCCTCCTGAGGGGCGGACGCTGGGACGGGCAGCGGATCGTGTCGAAATCAGGCGCGTTCGGGGATGACGGCTTCCTCGCGCGCCTGTTCGAAACTACGCCGCGGTCGAGCGCATAAGGTCGCGGACGGCCTGGATAAAGGCCTCGGGCGCCTCGTTCGGCAGGAAGTGGCCGGCGACCGGGATGACCCGGCGTTCGTAACGGTGGGTGAAGTGCTTGCGCGCGCCTTCGGATGTCGCGGCGGGGCCGACACCGTCCTCGGCCCCGTGCAGGCAGATGGTGGGCACGGTGATGGGAGGTTGGGCGACCAGGGCGGCCTCGATCGCGTCCACCGCCGGATCGCCGGGCGCGTTCTGGTGGCGGTGCCGATAGGACTGGATGACCACGTCCACGAAGTCCGGGTTGTCGAAGCTGTCCGCCGTCCGGTCATAGGTCGCGTCGTCGAAGGCCCAGTTCGGAGACCACAATTTCCACAGCAGCCGGCAGATGTCGCGGCGGTTGGCGGCCAGGCCGGCGCGCCCACGCTCGGTGTTGAAATACCACTGGTACCAGTGCCGCATCTCCTGGTCCGCCGAGGCCGGCGCTAGGGACGCGGGAATGTTCTGGATGTTGTAGCCGCCGACGGTAACCAGGCCGCGCGCCCGCTCGGGCCACAGGGCCGACACAATGCAGGCAGCCCGCCCGCCCCAATCATAGCCGCCAAGGATCGCGCGTTTGATCCCCAGCGCGTCCATGAAGTCCCTAAGGTCGGACCCCAGCACCGCCTGCTGGCCGGATCGCGGCGTCGCGGGATCGAGGAAGCGGGTCGGTCCATACCCGCGCAGATACGGCACCAGCACGCGCATCCCGTCCGCGGCCAGCGGTTCGGCCACGCCGTCATAGGCATGGATGTCGTCGGGGAAGCCGTGCAGCAGGATCACGGCCGGCCCGTCGGACGGGCCGTGTTCGGCGTAACCGATCTCGAGGACCGGCGTGCGGACTGTTCCGGTCATATCGTTCGTTCCTGTCAGAGGGACGGGCCGGGATCGGCGCTGAGGCGTTCAGCCGACCCGCTGTTGGTCGGCGGGCCGCACCGGTCAGCGCCAGGGCCCCAGACGCGCTTGATGAAGCGGCCGTCGGGCTCCAGCGTCAGGACATCATCCCAGCCGTCGGTGTACATCATGTGTAGGGCCGTGCCCTGCCAGCGCCAGATGCCGTGCTCGCCCTTGCCGAAATCGGTGGTGGCGGTCTGGTTTGGCAGCAGGCGCCCCGTGAAGGGGCTGCCATCCGTGTGGCGGAACTGCCAGCGGCCCACCGCCTCGAACGGCGGGTTTTGGGCCGCCGCTGTCCCGACGATCAACAAGACGAACGCCAGGACGGATAGTAGCCGGCGCATCAGCGCACCAGGGAGTTGGAAACCGCCCCGCCCGTCGCGGTGCGCCCGCCGTCGACGACGTATTGCGCGCCGGTGATGTTGGACGACAGATCCGAGCACAGGAACTGCACCAGGTTGGCGACTTCCTCGGCCGTGCCATAGCGGCCGAGCGGAATGTTGGACTGGTAGGTGGCGCCGACGCCGGAAGGGTCGTTCGGGTTGATCATCGACTCGACGGAATGGATCATTCTTGTGTCGATCGGGCCGGGGCAGATCGCGTTGATGCGGATACCGAGGCGCGCGACCTCGCCCGACGCGGTCTTGGTCAGGCCGATCACGGCGTGCTTTGACGCGGTATAGGCTGGCATGCCCGGCGAGCCGACGAGGCCGGCGACCGAGGCCGTGTTCACCACGGCGCCGCGCTTCTGCTCGATCATCAC
>CAMCDA010000154.1 GCA_945873195.1 Asaia bogorensis | reverse complement strand
CGGCGGCGGCACATGATGCAGAGAGTCCACGACGCCGAATCGGTGCAAGAGAAAAATGCGGCGGTGCCCGTGGTTTTGCCCCTATTACAGCTGATGATGACCGAGAAGTCCGAGAACAGCAGGAATTCCAGCGGTTTTTCCGTGAAGCGGAACTCGATCAGCATCTGGTTGAAGGCACCGTTGCGCCCCAGGAAGGGAATCCAGGCGATGGTGCGGATGATGCCCGAAGTCCAGAACGGGATCGCGCAGAGCAGGAACAGCACCGTGCGGATGGTGCCGCTGCGGACGTGATGGATCAGGAACCAGGCGACGCAGAAGCCGACGACCAGGGTCACGGCCCAGACGATGAAGGCGAATTTCAGCGAACTCAGATAGACGCGGATGGTGGCCGGGGAGTTCACCAGGTCGTGATAGTTGTCGAGCATGAACGCCGGATAGATCCCGGTCCGGTCGTAGTCGAAGAAGCTGACGATCAGGAACAGGAAGGTCGGCAGCGCGAACAGGACGAACAGCACAAGGGCAAGTGGGCCAGCCTGGAGCCAGGACACCACCCAGAGGGGAAGGCGCGGCCTGGTCCATCGCATGGATGGCCAGGCCTTGTTGGTGGCGCCAATCGCCTCTTGCATCGATGTCACGCGGCGAGCCTGATACTGTCGCGGCAGCGCATCAGGGGCATGATGCGGGTGCCGAACTGTTCCATGCCGATGACGAAATCGTCGAACGTCATCATCACGCCGCGCACGCCGGGAACCGTCGAAAGCTCATCCAGCATCTTCGCGACGTTGGCGTAGGACCCGACCAGCACGCCCTGGTTGGTCGGCAGCTTGTCGGTGCCCAGGATCTTGCGGCGATGCGGCTGGGCGTAGATGTCGGTGGTGGGATCGTCGGCGGCCTGTGCGTCGCGATAGGCGAGCGCCACGACATCGGTGCCGGCCTTGTAGTGTTCCCACTTGGCATTGGCGGCCTCGTCCGTTTCGTCGGCGATGATCATCGTCAGGATCAGCGCGCCGCAGTCACGGCCGGCGGCCTTGTTCGCCTCCACCAGGCGCGCGACGGACGGTGCCACGGCGGTGGGCGCGTTGTAACCGAAGCTCGCGCAGAAATTATAGTCGGCGTATTCGGCGGCGAACTTGGTGCCGGCGTCGCTTTGTGCCGCGCAGATGATGGGGATCTTCGCGGTCGGTGTCGGCAGGCAGCGGCAGTCGTCCATCGTGAAGAAGTCACCCTTCAGATCGGACCGGCCGGTCGCCCAAAGCTCCTGCATGACGGTCACGTATTCGGCGCAGTAGTCGTAGCGGCGCTTGTAGTGATCCGCGCCCGGCCAGATGCCCATTTGCGTGTATTCACGCCGCTGCCAGCCGGAGATGATGTTCACCCCGAACCGGCCGTGGGAGATGCTGTCGATCGTGACCGCCATGCGCGCCGTCAAGGGCGGCGGCATGGTCAGCACGGCGCAGGTGGCGAACAACTGGATCCGGTTCGTCACGGCCGCGAGGCCGGACATCAGCGTGAAGGACTCCATGTTGTAGTCCCAGAACCGGGACGGTCCGCCGAAGCCGTGGAACTTGATCATCGACAGGGCGAACTCGAAGCCGAATGCCTCGGCCTTCTGCACGATGGTCTTGTTCAGGTCGAAGCTGGGCTTGTACTGCGGAGAGGTGGTTGAGATCAGCCAACCGTTGTTCCCGATGGGAATGAAGACACCAAGCTGCATGACGGAACTCCCTGCTCAGGATGTGATGAATTCGTTCCACTTGCGGGTGAGGTGGCGATCCTCGTCCATCACCGAGTTCCACACCCCGACATTGCCCATACGCTCCCAGAACGCGCCGCCATCGCGGACATTGCCGGCCTTTTCCATGAGCTTGCCGTAGGGGTTCAGGATGTCGGTTGCCGCCGGCTTGCCGCCGTACCAGTAATCCCACTCGGCCGGGGTCAGGAACTTGCGCGCGTTCTCGGGCTGGGCGGAGTAGTAGCCCTGGCGGGCGATGAAGGCGCCTTCGAAGCCGGAGGTGTACCAGTTCATGTATTCATAGAAGCATTCGAGCTTGAGTCCGGTCAGGTGCTTCATCGCGCCGAGCGTGTAGCCCCAGCCGCGGTAGCCTTCCTTGAGCGCCTGATAGGTGCAGGCGACGCCGCGGGACCGGACGCCGGCGACGGCGGGGGACCACATCGACTGGATCACGACCTCACCCGAGGCCATCAGGTTCACCGACTGGTCGAAGGTGGTCCAGAAGGCGCGGAAATGACCGCTTTTCTTGATGTCCATCATCACCTTGATGGTCTGGTCGATCTCCTGCTTCGTCATGTTGCCCTTGTCGACGTATTTCATGTCGCCGCGGGCTTCGAGCGCCATGGCGACGTCGATCACGCCGACGGTGGGCTGGTCCTGCAGGGCGGTCTTGCCCTTGAAATCGGGGGACAGCAGGTCAGCCCAGCTGGTGACGGGACGGGACAGCAGGTCGGGGCGGATGCCCAGCGTGTCGGCGTTGGTGACGGTGGGGATGCCGGTCAACCACTCGGTCGGGCCGTCATGGAACTTCTGCCCGGTGGCGTCGGTTGCGTACAGCACCTTGTAGGGGGCGGTGCCCTGCAACGGCGCCTTGCGGCCGTCGGGGTATTCGCTTTTGGTGAACAGCGGGATGGTCTTGTCCCAGTCCTTCGACTTGCTGACCGGGATCGCCTGCAGGACGTTGCGGCCCACCAGGTATTTCATGAAGGTGATGGAGACATCGGCGCAGTCGATCGAGGATGACTGCGACAGGAAGCGGTTCAGCAGATCGGCCTGCTCGGTCGCCTGCATCTGGATCTTGAACGGCAGGTCCTTGTTCGCCTGTTCGGCGACGGCCGGGATCGCGGTGACCGGCGGTCCGGCATGGAACAGGACGATGTCCTTGATGTTTTGGGCCCAGATGGTGGGGAACCCGGTGATGGCGCCTGAACCGATGGCGGCCCCGGCGGTGATGGCTGATCCCTTGAGGACGGATCGGCGTGAAAGACCACGGGATGGCGGATCGAGACGACGGCGCATGTTGACTCCTCATGGCTATTTGAGAAGCAGAAAATAGGCGGGTGGCCCATATCTGCATCGATGAGGGCACGCTAACCGTGGATGCTGCGATGCACAATGCATAATTTTCGACGTAGTTGGGGCGTCAATTCAATTATGCATAAATAAACATCAATATCAGCCTATGTTATAATCTGTTCGTCTAAGGGGGCGCCAGTGCCCATGACTGCCGGCCTCCGCGGATGGGCCGCTCCCTTGGCGCGCACGCCCCGTCAGGGCACCGCGGCCAGGAACAGGAACACCCCGAAGATCACCAGATGCACCGCGCCCTGCAACACCGTCGTTCGCCCGGTGGCAAAGGTCAGCGTGCTGACGAACAGCGTCAGCAGCAGAAGCACCATGTCCCGTTCAGCCAGCCCCAGCGTCAATGGCTGGCCCATATAGACAGAAGCCGATCCCACGATCGGAACCGTGAGGCCGATACTCGCCAACGCCGAACCGAGCGACGCGTTGAGGCTGGTTTGCAGCCGGTTGCGCTTCGCGGCGACAAAGGCGGTCACGCCCTCGGGCAGCAGGATCACCACGGCGATCACCACGCCCACGACCGCCAGCGGCAGGCCGGCGTCCGCGACCGCCCGCTCCACCACCGGAGACAGTGTCTTTGCCAGGAGGATCACCACGATCAGGCTGATCAGCAGCAGCACCGCGCTGGCGATGGTGCTGCGCGCGTTCGGCTTGGTGTTGTGATGGGCGACGGCGGTCTGCATGACGAAGTCCGCCTTGTGGCGGACCGTCTGCACGAACACGAACACGACATACAGGCAGAACGACACCGCCCCCACGAACAGCAACTGGCTTGCCGCGTAGCGTGGGCCAGGATCGGCCAGGGTGAAGTTCGGCAGCACCAATGCCACGATCGCCAACGTGGCGATCACGCTCAGGATCGCCGATGCGCCCTGGACACGAAACGCCTGCTCGTAATGCAGCGCCGCGCCGGCCACGAGGCACACGCCGACAATGCCGTTCAGGACGATCATCACCACGGAATAAACGGTGTCCCGTGCCACCGCGTCGACCCCCGGCGACCCGGACGCCATGACGGAAATGATCAGGCCGATCTCCAGCGTCGTGATCGCCAGGGCCAGCAGGATGGAGCCGAATGGCTCCCCGATCCGGACCGCCAGAACCTCGGCGTGATGGACCGCCGCGAAGACGGCGCCGCCGAGAAGGAGCGCGGCGGCGCCGATGACGAAGGGGTTGGCGGAGGGGACGAAGCCCGCGAATTTCGCGGCGAGCAGGATGCAGGCCGCGAAGGGGGCGGCCCAGCACCACCATGGCATCCGGTTCCAGTCGTGGTCGGCGTCCGGCATGCTGTTCCTCAGGATTTTGGCGGTGGGCAGGCCGTTTCGACCGGCGACATCCTAACCGATCCGAGATGGTCATCGAAGAGCGCATTCGCCACCGACGCCGGTCGCGGACCGGCGCATCGCACAGCATTGTGCGCCGACGCCCCTTCATCGGCCATGGCCGACCACCAACATAACGTCGATAAACCCGCTATGGCACATGGCCGAACGATCGAACCGGCGAGCTTGCACATGAAAAGGATCTGACGCGATGGTCGACGATACGAGTCCCATGATCGCGCGACTTGCATGAGCCGCCGCCACACCGAACGCCATCTCGTGTCCCGGATCGGCTGGCTGCGCGCGGCCGTCATGGGCGCGAATGACGGCATTGTTTCGACCGCGAGCCTGATCGTCGGCGTCGCCGCGGCCTCGGCCAAGCCGTCCGACGTGCTGGTCGCCGGGGTCGCGGGCCTGGTTGCCGGCGCGATGTCGATGGCCGCGGGAGAATATGTCTCGGTCAGCTCGCAGGCCGACACCGAACAGGCCGACCTCGCGCGGGAAACCGCCGAACTCGAAAGCCAGCCGGCGGTGGAGCGGGAGGAACTGGCGCAGTTGTATGTCGAGCGCGGCGTCGCGGTCGACCTCGCGCGCCAGGTCGCGGGCCAGCTCATGGCCAAGGACGCCCTTGGCGCGCATGCCCGGGAGGAGCTGGGCATTTCCGAGATCACCACCGCGCGCCCGATCCAGGCGGCGTTTACCTCGGCCGCGACATTCTCGGTCGGTGCCGCGATGCCCTTGTTGATGGTGGTGCTTTCGCCGGCGGCATGGATGGCGCCCCTGGTATCCGTCGCCTCCCTCCTGTTCCTCGCCCTCCTCGGCGCGATTGGCGCCCAGGCGGGCGGCGCCCCGGTGATCCGGGCGACCTTGCGCGTGACGTTCTGGGGCGCGCTCGCAATGGCCCTGACCGCGGGGATCGGCATGCTGGTCGGCACCGCCGTGTGACGGTCCGAACTTGACTTCCCCGGCAACCTCCGGCGCACTACCGGCAACGATAAAAGGAGGAGAACGGCCATGAAATTCGGCATTTTCTACGAAATGCAGCTCCCGCGCCCCTGGGGGCCGGACGATGAACGTATTCTCTATCAAAACGCCCTCAATCAGGTCGAAATGGCCGATCGCCTCGGCTACGACTACGCCTGGGAAGTCGAGCATCACTTCCTGGAGGAATACTCCCACTCCCCGGCGCCCGAGGTCTTCCTCGCCGCCGCCAGCCAGCGCACCAAGAACATCCGCCTTGGCCACGGCATCGTCCAGTTGACCACCAACCCGCCGCAGCGGGTCGCCGAACGCATCGCCTGCCTCGACCTGGTGTCCAACGGCCGCGTCGAATTCGGCACCGGCGAGTCGGGCTCGGTCACCGAACTCGGCGGCTTCGACCGGGAGATGGAGACCAAGCGCGAAATCTGGGAAGACGCGCTGCAATGCATCATCCCGATGTTCAAGGATCAGGGCGTCGAGCTGGATACCAAGTGGCACAAGATGCCGCTGCGGAACGTGCTGCCGAAGCCCGTGCAGAAGCCGCATCCCCCGCTATGGGTCGCGTGCTCCCAGCTTGAGACGCTGGAAATGGCCGGGCGTCGCGGCATCGGCGCGCTGGGCTTCCAGTTCCTGTCGGCCGACGCGGCCTTCGCCTGGGTGCATGCATATTATAATGCGTTCACCAAGCGGCAGCAGAAACTGGCGGACTATCAGACCAACCCGAACATCGCGCTCGTGAGCTATTTCATGTGCGCCGAAACGGATGAGGAAGCCCGCCGGCGGGCCGATGGCGCGACCTTCTTCCAGTTCGCGCTCCGGTTCTTCGGATCGTCGTCCGGCCGGCGCCGGCCCGATCCCTACACGGTGAACATCTGGGACGAGTACAACAAGTGGAAGGTGGCCAATAAGGACGCCGCCGATCGCGCCCTGCGGGGCGGCCTGATCGGGTCCCCGGAAACCATCCGCCGCAAGCTGCGCCGTTTCCAGCAGTCCAACATCGACCAGGTCATCCTGCTCAACCAGGCCGGGCGCAACAGCCACGAGCATATCTGCGAAAGCCTGGAACTGTTCGCCAAGGAAGTGATGCCGGAATTCCACGCCATGGAACCCGAGCACCAGGAATGGAAGCGGAAGGTCCTGGCCGGCGAGATCCAGTTGGAGGAGATCGACACCCAGCCCTTCAAGGACCGGTTCGGCCCGAACTCGATCAACCCGGCCGCCCAGGCCGCGGAATAAGCACCTATGCCGCCCCCTCCCAGGCGGAGGGGGCGGCCCGCGGGTGAAGGTGCCAGGAAGCTTGTCCCTCCGTCATGGCCGGGCTTGACCCGGCCACCCGCGCGTTGACCTGTGATCAGCAGCCTGTGGGTAGGTGACCGGGTCGAGCCCGGCCATGACGGAGAGAACCGTTCGGTGCGCCGGCCTCAAGCGCGGTTGCTCCCGCAGCCCGAGAATTCGGATTGACTCGCCGCGCCAGTGTGCCACCTCTGACCCGACAACCGGGATAGGCACGCCATGCGCGGTTTTTTCATGATCTTGGTCGGTCTGATGATGCTGGCGACGCTCGGCGTCCTGCTCGCGGGCATGATTGGCATGGTGCGGGAAACGGATCCCCGCCGCTCCAATAAGCTCATGCAATACCGCGTGATTTTCCAGGCAGGGGCCTTGGCGCTGCTGGTGATCATGATGCTTCTGCTGCGGGGCTGACCTGCCCCCGCCCGGAAAGCTACCAATCGGTATGACGATCGTTTGACACGGGGCTAGGCCCTGTGCATATGAACCGCGCCTCTGTTGCGGGTGCGAACAGGCGGATCCGGCGCACGCCTTGCGTCGCGATCCAAAATCCCCTGGCGCGCCCCCGGCGGGCATCGTGAACCCCAAGGAAGCGGCACGGTTTTCCCAATGAAAATTCTGGTCCCCGTCAAACGGGTTGTGGACTACAACGTCAAGGTCCGCGTGAAGACCGATGGCTCCGGCATGGAGACATCGGGCGTCAAAATGTCCATGAACCCCTTCGATGAGATCGCGGTGGAAGAAGCCGTGCGCCTCAAGGAAAAGGGCGTGGCGACCGAAATCGTGGCGATTTCGCTCGGCGTCTCGCAATGCCAGGAAACCATCCGCACGGCGCTCGCCATGGGCGCGGATCGCGGCATCCTGGTCGAGACGGACGCCGACCTCCAGCCCTTGGCCGTCGCCAAGATGCTGAAGGCGATCGCCGATCAGGAACAGCCTGGTCTGATCATCCTCGGCAAGCAGGCCATCGATGACGACATGAGCGCGACCGGGCAGATGCTCGCCGCGCTGTTGGGCTGGTCGCAAGGCACCTTCGCCAGCAAGATCACGATCGAGGGCGATGCCATGACCGTGACGCGGGAAGTGGATGGCGGTCTCGAAACCGTCAACCTCAACCTGCCGTCGATCATCACGACCGACCTCCGGTTGAATGAGCCGCGCTACGCGTCGCTGCCGAACATCATGAAGGCGCGGAAGAAGCCGATCGCCACCATGAAGCCGGCCGATCTAGGCGTCGACCCGGCCCCGCGCCTGGTCACGATCAAGGTCGAGGACCCGCCGAAGCGCAAGGCCGGCCAGAAGGTCGGTTCGGTGGCCGAACTGGTCAGCAAGCTCAAGACCGAAGCGAAGGTGATCTGACGATGACGTCCCTCGTCCTGCTCGAATTCGACGCCTCCGGGATCAAGCAGCCGTCCCGCAGCGCCGTCGCCGCGGCCACGGCCCTGGGTGAAGTGCATGTGCTGGTCGCCGGCGTCGGCCTCGGCGATGCCGCCGCGGCCGCCGCCAAGCTGCCCGGCGTGTCCAAGGTGCTGGTCGCCGATAACGCGGCGCTGGATCACCTGCTCGCCGAACCGGCCGCTGCCCTGCTGGTCGCGCTGTCGGCCAACTACTCCCACATCCTCGCGGCCACGACCGCGGTCGGCAAGAACATCCTGCCGCGCGTTGCCGCCCTGCTGGACCTCCAGCCGATCAGCGACATCGCCGCCGTGGTCGATGCCGATACCTTCGTGCGCCCGATCTATGCCGGCAACGGCATGGCGACGGTGAAGTCCTCCGACACGAAGAAGATCATCACGGTCCGCGCCGCCAGCTTCGACCCCGTCGCGGCCGAAGGCGGTTCCGCGACGACCGAGGCTGTTGCCGTTGGCGATGTCCCCGGCCTGTCCCGCTTCGTCTCGGCTGAACTGTCGAAAAGCGAGCGGCCCGAACTGACCGCCGCCCGCGTCGTCGTCTCCGGCGGCCGCGGCATGCAGAACGGTGACAACTTCGCCCTGCTCGACCCCATCGCCGACAAGCTCGGCGCCGCGGTCGGGGCCTCGCGCGCTGCCGTCGATGCCGGCTTCGTGCCCAATGAATACCAGGTCGGTCAGACCGGTAAGATCGTCGCGCCTGAACTGTACATCGCTGTCGGCATCTCGGGGGCCATCCAGCACCTCGCCGGCATGAAGGACAGCAAGGTGATCGTGGCGATCAACAAGGATGAGGAAGCGCCCATCTTCCAGGTCGCAGACTACGGTCTGGTTGCCGACCTGTTCATCGCGCTGCCCGAGTTGGCGGCGGAACTGGAGCGCTCCTGAATGAACATTGACGTCAAGCTGGGGCCCACCTCGTCCCCGGTGCCGATGCTGACCGAACCGCCGGATATCCGGACGATCGGCGTCGTCGGTGCCGGCCAGATGGGTAACGGCATTGCCCACGTCTGTGCCCTGTCGGGCATCCCCGTGACACTGGTCGACATCCGCGAAGACGCCTTGTCCAAGGCGATGGCGACCATGGCCCGGAACATGGAACGGCAGGTCAACCGCACGATCATCTCCTCGGACGATCGTGACGCGGCTCTGGCGCGGGTGACGACGTCAAGCGACTACGTGGCACTGGCCGACGCCGACCTGGTGATCGAGGCGGTGACGGAAAAGGAAGACATCAAGCGGATCGTCTACAAGTCGCTGATGCCGGCCCTGAAGCCGTCCTGCCTGGTGGCGACGAATACGTCGTCCATCTCGATCACCCGCCTCGGCGCGTCGACCGACCGGCCGGAAAAGTTCATCGGCATGCACTTCATGAACCCGGTTCCGGTCATGAAGCTGGTCGAGGTGATCCGGGGCATCGCCACCGACGAACCCACCTTCCAGGCCGTGGATGCCCTGGCCCGCAAGCTGGGCAAGATCACCGCGGTGTCGGAAGACTTCCCGGCCTTCATCGTCAACCGCATCCTGGTGCCGATGATCAACGAAGCGGTCTATGCCTTGTACGAAGGCGTGGGCTCGGTTTCCGCGATCGATACCTCGATGCGGCTGGGCGCGAACCACCCGATGGGCCCGCTGGAACTGGCGGACTTCATCGGCCTGGATACCTGCCTGTCGATCATGCAGGTCCTGTATGAGGGCCTGTCCGACAGCAAGTATCGCCCGTGCCCGCTGCTGATCAAATACGTCGAGGCCGGATGGATTGGCCGCAAGGCCGGCCGTGGCTTCTACGACTACACCCAGGACCCGCCGCGCCCCACGCGGTAAGTCCCCGACGCGTAGCCCCCGGCGCCAAGCCGGGGGCGCACGCGCTTTCTCCGCCTGCTGCCTTGCGCGTCCCGGCCAATCCATGGTCCAAGCCGGCGGATCACGCATGCTCGCGGAGCACCCATGTCCGACTCCCTGCCTGATCCCGCCAATATCGACGAACGCGTCCTGATCCTGGATTTCGGAAGCCAGGTGACGCAGCTCATCGCCCGCCGTCTGCGGGAATCCGGCGTCTATTGCGAGATCTGGCCGTTCAACGTCGATCCCGCCCGCATCCTCGCGTTCCGGCCCAAGGCGTTCATTCTCTCCGGCGGCCCCGCGAGCGTGCACGAAGGCGAGTCGCCCCGCGCGCCGCAGATGGTGTTCGAACAGGGCGTGCCCGTGCTGGGGATTTGCTACGGCCAGATGGTCATGGCGGCGCAGTTGGGTGGGGAAACACAGGGCTCCGATCACCGCGAGTTCGGACGCGCCTTCATCGACATCACCGGCGACTGTGCCCTGCTGGACGGTGTCTGGCAGCAAGGCGGGCGCGAACAGGTGTGGATGAGCCACGGTGACCGCGTCACCAAACTGCCGCCGGGCTTCAAGCCGGTGGCGTCCAGCGAGGGCGCGCCGTTTGCCGTCTACGCCGACGACGCCCGCAAGTTCTACGGCCTGATGTTCCACCCGGAGGTCGTCCACACCCCGCACGGCGCGCAGTTGCTGCGGAACTTCACCCACAAGGTCGCGGGCCTGACCGGCAACTGGACCATGGGCGGCTTCCGCGCGACCGAGATCGCCCGCATCCGCGCCCAGGTTGGTGACGCCAAGGTGATCTGCGGCCTGTCGGGCGGCGTCGATTCCTCGGTTGCGGCGGTGCTGATCCATGAGGCGATCGGCGACCAGCTGACCTGCATCTTCGTCGACCACGGCCTGCTGCGGCATGGGGAGGCCGATGACGTCGTCGCCACCTTCCGCGACCGGTTCAACATCAAGCTGGTCCACCGCGACGCCTCCGACCTGTTCCTGGGCGCGCTGGACGGCGTCACCGACCCCGAGATCAAGCGCAAGACGATCGGCCGCCTGTTTGTCGAGGTGTTCGAGGAGGAGGCCAACAAGATCGGCGGCGCCGACTTCCTGGCCCAGGGCACGCTGTATCCGGACGTGATCGAGAGCGTGAGCTTCACCGGTGGTCCCTCGGTCACCATCAAGTCCCACCACAACGTGGGCGGCCTGCCCGAGCGGATGCGGATGAAGCTGGTCGAGCCGCTGCGGGAACTGTTCAAGGATGAGGTCCGTGTCCTCGGCCGCGAACTGGGCATCCCCGAGATCATCGTCGGCCGCCATCCCTTCCCCGGGCCGGGCCTGGCGATCCGCATCCCCGGCGCGATCACGCGCGAACGGGCGGATATCCTCCGCAAGGCTGACGCGATCTACCTGGAGGAAATCCGGGCGGCAGGCCTTTACGACGCGATCTGGCAGGCCTTCGCCGTTCTGCTGCCTGTCCGCACAGTGGGCGTGATGGGCGATGGCCGGACCTATGACTACGCCTGCGCGCTGCGCGCCGTGACCAGCACGGACGGCATGACCGCCGATGTCTACCCCTTCGACATGGGGTTCCTGAACCGCGTGGCGGGCCGGATCGTCAATGAGGTGCGGGGGATCAACCGGGTGACCTACGATATTACGTCGAAGCCGCCTGGGACGATCGAGTGGGAGTGACGGGAAACGGATATCGAGGGCGGGTCTGGCGTAGAATATCGTAGAAAATACAATGCTTTGTTGTGTTGCAAAGCGACGATCGTCAGCCCATCGTCAATTGGCCTTCGTATGAAGGCAACGCTATGATTTTATTGATATATTCCAACGTTTTCTGTGATTTGGGCCAAGCGGATGTTTGCGAGGTGGGGTGACCCGATTTGCGCGCTCTGCATGGACTATGCCCAGCCGCGTCTCGTACAGTGGGGCGACAGGAAATCCCTTCCCGTGCGACGATACCGGACAGGACAATGCGGCTCAGAAGACGCCTGGACCGTGCCGGGCAATTGCGATCCTAATGTCGCCATTCGGGGAAACAATATGCGGAAAGTGGTAACTCCCAAGCACCCCCTGGGTGAGTCCGATTGGCAACAATGGGTTCCTGTTTTCGCGTCCGCGCTTGAAGCTGATTGCGTGCGGAGCGGGAACATGAGTCAACGTCGGGATGGAACTGCCTCCCGATGTGCGTGCGTTGATCGC
>CAMCDA010000153.1 GCA_945873195.1 Asaia bogorensis | reverse complement strand
CCAAGGCCGGCGTGATCAGCCTGGTGCAGACCATGTCGGTCGAATGGGCGCGCCACAACATCCGCGTCAACGCCATCGCCCCCGGCCATATCGTGACCCCGCGCCTGTTCGACACCCCGCAGCGGCAGGAGGGCTATGCCGGCAGTCTGCTGCCCATGCGCCAGCGCGGCCTGCCCGACGACATCGGCAAGGCGGCCTTGTTCCTGTCCTCGGACCTGGCGCGCTACATCACCGGGACGACGCTGGACGTGGATGGCGGGTTGCTCGCCGCCAACCTGTTCCCGCGCGGGCTGCCGGGCACCAATACCTGATCTGTCAGCGACGGCGGGTCTGGCTGTATCCCAGCAGCAGGCCCGCCGCGACGATGATCGACGCTCCCAGCCAGGTCATCGCGTCCGGCAGTTGCGAGAACATCAGATAACCGACGGTCACCGACCCGATCAGTTGGAAATACTGAAACGGTGAGATGATGTTGGCCGGCGCCCAGGCCAGCGCGCGCACGATCAGATAGTGGCCGGCCCCGCCGAGCACGCCCAGGCTGCAGAAATAGATCACATCCCGCACCGACATCGGCGTCACCCAGATGAACGGCAGGATCACCAGCATCCCGATCGCGCCGAACAGGCTGCTGTAGAAGGTGGTGGTCTCCGGCGGGTCGATATTGGCGACCATGCGCGTGAAGATCTGGTACAGCGCGTAGCATAGCGCGCTGCCCAGGATGAACAGGGCCGAGGGATGGAACACGTCTCCGCCCGGCCGGACCACGAACAGCACGCCTACAAAGCCGAGCATGATGGCGCAGGCCTGAAGCGGGCCCGTCCGCTCCCCCAGCATCGGCCAGGCCAGCAGCGCCACGATCAGCGGCCCGGTCATGCTGATGGCGGCGGCGTCCGCGACCGGCTGGTAGGCGATGCCGGCGGTAAAGCTCAGGTTGGAGACGAACTGGATCACCGAGCGTGTGAGTTGGATCTTGGGCCGCCGCGTGATCAGCAGCCGCCAGCCCCGCGTCGGCATGAACAGGATGGCCAGGAACACGACATGGCCGAAGAACCGCGCCCAGGAGACCTGGGCAATCGGATAGGTCTGCGCGAGGGTCTTCGAGAACGCGTTCATGAACGGGAACATCGTGCCCGCGATGCAGACGAACCCGATGCCCAGAAGGATGTTGCGCTGTTCGGCGGTGCGGGGAGGCGCGCTCATGGCCGGTGCGACCGCATGCGCGCGCGGGGCGTCTCGCCGTCGGTCGTATGCATCCGGTGGGGTCCTCGGGTCGCGCCGGGGTGCTTTGCCCGTGGCACCCCGGTGTCGTCAACCAGACCCGCTGCATGGGACCGATGCGGGATCAGCACGGTCCGGTATTGCCATCGCCCAAGGCCTCGGCCAGCAATGGCGAACAGCCTCTCGTGCGTAAGGCAGGCGACGGCGGAACCATGAACCCATCCGTCGACCCATTCCCTGGAACCGCGTCCCCATGACGGTCACCGCATCGCTTTCACTCGACCCGGGCCGCGATCCGGTCCGCTCTGTATACACCGCCCGTGCCTTGCGGGAGTTCTGTGACGGCTTCGTCGCCGTGCTGCTGCCGGTCTATCTGACGACGATCGGCCTCGGGCCGTTCGAGATCGGAGTGATTGCCGCGATCGCCATGTTCGGGTCCGCCATCCTGTCCCTGGGCTTCGGCATCCTCGCCGCTCGGCGTGACCTGCGGTTTCTGCTGCTGTGCGGCGCCGGAATGATGGCGCTGACCGGGATGGGCTTCGCGTTGTCCAACAGCTACGCGCTGACGCTGGTGATCGCCTGTGTCGGAACGATCAACCCCTCGGCCGGCAGTGGATCGGTGTTCGGCGCGATCGAGCAGGCGGTCCTGACCCGCTCCGTCGCCGACCGGGTGCGCACGCATATCTTTGCCCGCTACAGCCTGATCGGGGCCGGCGCGGGGGCGGTCGGCGCGCTCGCCTCGGGCGTGCCGGACCTTCTGGATGGGCTCGGCGTGTCGCGGCTCGCGGCCTTGCAAGGCATGTTCTTGCTGTACGCCGCGTTGGGCCTGGCAGGGGGAGTCTTCTACGCCCGCATCCCAGCCCAACTCCCCGAAACGCACGCCGTGGCGGCCTCCGCGCTCGGCCCCTCCCGCCGGATCGTCATCAAGATGGCGGCCCTGTTCAGCATTGATTCGCTGGGCAGCGGATTTGCCGTGCAATCGTTGGTGGCCCTGTGGCTGTTCAGCCGCTTCGATGTGTCGCTGGCGACGGCGGGCGTGTTCTTCTTCTGGACGGGCATTGCCTCGGCCCTGTCATTCCCGGTCGCGGCCTGGCTCGCCGGCAGGATCGGCCTGATCAACACAATGGTCTATACGCATATTCCGTCGAGCCTGGCCCTGATCGGCGCTGCCGTCGCCCCCAATGTGGAACTGGCCTTCACCCTGCTGCTGCTGCGCGCGGCGCTGTCGCAGATGGATGTGCCCACCCGTGCGTCCTATGTCATGGCGGTCGTCACGCCACCGGAACGCGCGGCGGCGGCCAGCATCACGTCGGTCAGCAAAAGCTTCGCGGCCGCGGCCAGCCCCGCGCTCGGCGGCGCCCTGTTCGCCGCCGGGTACGAGGCCTGGCCGCTGGTCATCTGCGGCCTGCTGAAGATATTCTATGACCTGGCCCTGCTATGGACCTTCCGCCACGTCAAACCGCCCGAGGAACGCTGACGGTTATTTCAGAACCGCTTCCGTCTTGCGCTTGATCAACTCGAAGTCGATCTGCCCGCCGATCCCCGGCTCGGTCGGCGCGTGCATCATGCCGTCCTTGTCGGGGGTCAGGTCGTTGATCATCCCGTACTTGTGCGCGCCATCGGGCAGCAGGACCTCCCACATCGTCGTGTTCTTGATCGCCATGCACAGATGCAGGTTCGCCAGGTTGTTATGCGAATTGCCCGAGTGGTGGACCTCGTATTTCATCCCGAAGGCCTCGGCCAGATGCGCGGTCTTCAGCATCGTGGTCAGTCCGCCCTTGTTCGGGATGTCGCCGCGCAGATAGTCGGTGGCCATCGAGGTCAGCCAGATCGGATAGGTGTCCAGCCCGCCCGCGGGGTACTCGGTCGCCAGGATCGGGATGTCCAGCTTCTGGCGCAGCTTGACGTAGCCGTTGATGTCCTCATCGGCCAGCGGGTCTTCGTACCAGTAATAATCCAGTTCCTCGATCGCTCGGCCGACCCGCAGCGCCTCGGTGTAGTCATAGGACCAGGTGGAATCGAGCGCGACGCGGTAGTCGTCCCCCACCGCCTTGCGGACGGCGACACAGACGGCGATGTCCTTTTCGGGCACGCGGGGCGGATGGATCTTGTAGGCCTTCCAGCCATTGGCCTTGAAGCTTTGCGCCTGGTCGACATAGGCCGCGATGTCGGGCAGCACCTGCGAACTGGCATAGGCCATGATCGATGTCCGGCAGGTTCCCATCAACGCATGCACGGGCAGGCCGGCGATCTTGCCGCCCAGGTCCCACAAGGCGGTGTCGACGGCGCCGATCGTGCGGTAGCTGACCGTGCGGCTCATCATCCGCATCGACTGGTGGATCGCTTCGCGGTGCAGCGGGTCGCGGCCCATCAGCATCGGCTTCAGACTGCGGATCAGCTGCGCCCCGTCCATCGACGCCGGATTGGACGCGGAGCCGAGGAAGGCATGCCCCTCAAGCCCCGCATCGGTATGGATACGCAGCAGGCCGAGGTTGCTGACCGGGGAAGCCGCTGATCCTGAATGATAGCTGGTCGCCGGGATGCCATCCCAGGTGAAGATGGTCAGGCTGACGTCATCGATTTTCATGGTCGTTCTCCCGATTTCCAGACTGGATGATGCCGTCGAAACCCGTTCCGGGCCAGCGTGGAGAAATCCGGGTCGTGCTTCAGTGGGAAGCTTGGCGCCAGTCCGCACTAAACCTCGGTCACCATCCACATACCGAGCGCTTCCGCTCGGCCTTGCCGGTCATCGCAGAAGCAGATGCGCGAGGTAGAGCCCAGCCGGCACTAACGGCACCGCGATCACGACGTTGATCTGGTACAGCCGCCACGCGGTTGTCCCGTGGATGGCGGCGACCCAGTGGGGCAGCCACCAAGCCAGGACCAGCCCCCAGAGCAGGACGGCGACGGCCACCGGCAATACGAACACCAGTCCGCTCCCCAATTCGTTGTGTGGCACATGCAATGCGCTGAACAGCCCGGCGAACGCACACAGCGCGGCTAGACCAACCGCGTAGAAGACCGCCGCCGAACATTCCGACATCCGATCCCTCGACGTGGATGAACCTGAGGTGGGCGTAAACCATGTGGGCTTGACCCGCCGTCCGGCGACCAGCATCAGGTGGAGGCCGACACCCACCAGCAGCATGGTGATGCTAATTAGATAGGGCATTAGGTCGATGAACGTGATGTCGGCCGGCAATCCGGGGAAGAGCCGATGCAGCATGTCATTGAGCCAAGTCAGCAGTGCGTCTGGCCGCGCGGGTGCGTCACAGGTGCTCGTCGTGGCCTGCACTGCGGGCGTGGGTGGCGGCGCCCACCGCATCGCACCCAGGATGGCGGGTTCGAGGCCAAGCAGCAGCGGACCGCTCTCGGGCACGGGCGAAACGGTGGTGATGGACCCGCCAGTCGGGCAGCGCCTGGCTAGTGATTCGGACCATTTCATCGCAAGACCGCCGAATACCAGCGCGGAGAACAGGAATTGCACGGCTTGCCGCGGGTCCTTGCGGTATCCCGTAAAGTACCTTCCGTTGCGGATGATGGTCCAGGCTGGCGCGACCATCAGCACCGTGTCGAACATCTGAAGCAGGCTGGCACGCACGACATCTTGACGTTCGCGACCCATGGCACGCATCCGAGAAGCGGGAAATCCGCGACCCTGTCTATCCAGACATGGCGGCGTGATCGTGCCGGAAAAGTGTCGGAATGACGACCTGAGCCGAATTGCTGGCCTATTCTGGATCCTGAACGTAACCAACCATGACGTAAAAATGGCGGCGCTTGCCCATCCGGACGTCGCGCCCGAGTCTTTTGAGTTGTCCCTCGTGGATGCGTGATGGTCAGTCAGGCCGTCGGGCCTGGAGCCCGACAACAGCCTGACCGGCCGCCATGCGTTATCGTTACAGCGCCTTGTGCGTCCCGTCGCAGCGCGGGGCCTTCGCGGTCTTTTTGCAGCCGCAGAACGGATAGGACTCGGTCCGCTCCGCCTCGAACTTCACCGGCGCGAACCCGGTTCCCTTGTGGGACCCGTCGCAGAACGGCTGCTTGGCGCTCTTGCCGCAGGAGCACCACCAATAGGTCTTTCCGGCCTCGACATCGATCCGGTACGGGCTGGTCTGGCAAACGATCGGCAGGGATTCGGACATGGACGTTTTCCCGTTTGGCTGAAGGCTAGGGGGATTTGTAACCGTAGTCGCGGAGCGCCGCGGCTGGCGTAATGTAGCCGTCCAGCAGGTCCTCGGCCAGGGCCGCCGGATCACGCTCCGCCGCCGGCCCATATCCGCCGGAACCAGGCGCCTCCATCGCCACCAGCGACCCGGCCGGGGCGAGGAATCCCCCCTTGCTGGTCAGCTTGCGCGCGTTGGTGTTCGGCGCGGTCAGCTCGATCTTCGCCGGCGCGCCGGCTTCCCCGCCGGCCAGGCCGAAGGGCGGCGTCACCGTACGCTCACAGCAGACCGAGGCGTGGGATTGTTTTTCCAGCACCCGCCAGACCCGGCGCACGCCCAGGCCGCCGCGGTACTTGCCGACGCCGCCGCTATCCGGGACCAGGGTGTATTCCTCGACCCGCAGCGGGAAGCTCATTTCCAGGATTTCAATCGGCGTGTTGCTCATGTTCGAAACGGTGGAGGCGACGGCGTTGATCCCGTCCTTGGTGGGCCGAGCGCCGAAGCCGCCCTTGACTGATTCGTAGCTGACGAAGCGGTCGCCGGTGCGATAGTCGACGCCGCCGAAGGTGATCACCGCCGATGTCCCCTGCGATCCCGCCATCACGGTCGTGGGCGTGATCTGGAACATCGCCGCCATCACCATGTCGGCGACGCGGTGCGACATCTCATGGTTCGCATAGACGACGGGTGAGGGGTGCTGGGCATGCACGACCGATCCCGGAGGCGCCGTGACCGTCACCGACCGCCAGCAGCCGGAGTTCGGCGGGATCAGGCTTTTCGGATCGGCGATCATCTTCAGCGCGCAGAACACGCCCGAGGCCGTCACGGTCAGCGGCGCGTTCATCGGGCCGGCCACGGCGGGGTCGGAGCCGGCGAAGTCCGCGATGATCGTGTCACCTTTCTTGGTAATCTTGATCTTCACGGTGAAGGTCTGGTCCTCGGTTTCCCCCACGCCGATCACGCCGTCGCCGTCGAAGATGTCGGTGAAGCTGGCTTCCCCGTCCGGCAGGGCGCGCAGCGCGGCCCGCATCATGGTGTCGGAGTAGTCCAGCACCTCCTGCATGATCCGCAGCAGCGTGTCGGTGCCGTACTTGGCCGCGAGTTCCCCCATCCGCTGCGCCGCGCGGATATTGGCCGCCACCTGCGCGCGCAGATCGCCGAGGCGTTCCGTCGGCGTGCGGACATTGGCAAAGATGATCGCCTCGATCGCCGGGTCGGGCTTGCCGTCGCGATACAGGCGGATCGGCGGCAGGCGCAGGCCCTCGCCATAGATTTCGGTTACCGCGCCATAGGAGCCGGGGGTGGCGCTGCCGATATCGGGCCAATGCGCGCGGACGCAGCCGAAGCCCAGCAGGACGCCGTCATGGAAGGCGGGGGCGACGACGTTCACGTCCGGCAAATGCGACCCGCCATCATAGGGATCGTTGTGGATGAAGACATCGCCCGGCGCGACATCGGGAAACGCCCGCACGATCGCGCGCACCGCGTCGGGCATCGAGCCCAGATGGATCGGCAGGTCCGGCCCCTGCGCCACCATTTCGCCGCGCGTATCGAAGATGCCGCAGGAATAATCGCCGGCCACCTTCAGCAAGGGCGAGTAGGCGGTCTTGGCGAGGACGATCTTCATCTCCTCGGCCGCCGAATAAAGCGCGTTCTTCACCACCTCGAATCGAGCGGGATCCGTCTTCAGCTCGGCCATCGTCGTCCCCTTTGCGTCGGTGGGGGCAGAGTGGCGGAATGCGGGCGCGTCCTCAATCCCACGGTGACAATTTGGGGCGAACATTGGCGTTCCGCGAGACCACCCTTGCGAACCGGCCCCCTACGGCCTATGTGGGGCCGCCAAGGTTGCGGAAAGGCACACCGCCCATGGCCCTCGATATTCCCCAGGATTCCACCACCCGTTTCATGTCTTCCCGCATCGAGGAGGCATTGGCATTCGACGACGTTCTCGTCGTGCCGGGGTACTCCCAGGTGCTGCCCTCCTCGACCAGCACCGTTACCCGCCTCACGCGGGAAATCTCCCTGAATATCCCCATCATTTCCGCCGCGATGGACACCGTCACGGAAGCCGAGATGGCCATTGCGATGGCGCAACTCGGCGGCATGGGGGTGATCCACAAGAACCTGTCCGCCGAGGACCAGGCCGCCCAGGTGCGCCAGGTCAAGAAGTTCGAATCCGGCATGGTCGTCAATCCGATGACCATCCACCCCGACCAGACCCTGGGCGACGTGAAGGCCCTGATGGGCAGCCACCGCATCAGCGGTGTGCCGGTGGTGGAGCGGAACACGAACCGCCTGGTGGGTATCATCACCAACCGCGACGTCCGCTTCGCCAACAACAACGACCAGCGCGTCTATGAACTGATGACCCGGGAAAACCTGGTCACGGTGAAGATGCCGGTCCACCCGGACGAAGCCCGCCGGCTGCTGCACAAGCACCGCATCGAAAAGCTGCTGGTCGTCGATGACCTGTATCGCTGCGTCGGGCTGATCACCGTCAAGGACATGGACAAGGCGGAGTCGCATCCGCTCGCCAACAAGGACGAGATGGGCCGCCTGCGCGTCGCCGCGGCAACCGGCGTCGGGCCGGATGGCCAGGAGCGCGCCCGTATCCTGGTCGCGGCCGAGGTCGATATCATTGTTGTCGATACCGCCCACGGCCATTCTCGCGGCGTGCTGGAATCGGTTGAACTGATCAAGAAGGCGTCCAACGCCGTGCAGGTCATCGCCGGCAACGTCGCCACGCCCGAGGGCGCGCTGGCGTTGATCGCGGCCGGGGCGGATGCGGTGAAGATCGGCATCGGCCCGGGCAGCATCTGCACGACTCGCGTCGTGGCCGGTGTGGGCGTACCGCAGTTCTCGGCCGTGCTGGAAACCGCCGCTGCCTGCCGCGAACAGGGCGTGCCCGCGATCGCCGATGGAGGCATGCGGACCAGCGGCGACATCGTCAAGGCGATCGCCGCCGGCGCGGACTGCGTGATGGTGGGCAGCCTGCTCGCCGGCACGAACGAAGCGCCGGGTGAGGTGTTCCTGTACCAGGGCCGGTCGTACAAATCCTATCGCGGCATGGGCAGCCTGAGCGCCATGGCCCGCGGATCGGCCGACCGCTACTTCCAGCAGGACATCAAGGACCACCTGAAGCTGGTGCCGGAAGGGATCGAGGGCCGGGTCGCCTACAAGGGCCCCGCCGGCAACGTGATCCACCAGTTGGTCGGCGGTCTGAAGGCCGGCATGGGTTATACCGGCGCCGCCGATATCCCGACCCTGCAACAGACCGCGAAGTTCCGCCGCATCACCGGCGCCGGCCTGCGTGAGAGCCACGTCCACGACGTCGCGATCGACCGGGAGGCGCCGAACTATCGCCAGGACTGACGGTTGAACCGCATCCGGGCGGTGGTGTTCGACGCCTATGGCACGTTGCTGGATATCCATGCGGCCATGGCCCGCCACGCCGACCGCCTGGGTCCGGACTGGCAACGCATCAGCGCCGACTGGCGTGCGAAGCAGTTGGAATACAGTTGGGTCCGCAGCCTTGCGGGGCCCAGCCACCACCGGGACTTCTGGCGCCTGACGCAGGAGGCGCTCGCCTGGACCGCATCCCGCCACGGCATCACCGACCCAACGCTGCTGGCCGATGTGCTGCTGGCATACCGTCACCTGGATGCTTATGCGGAGGTCGCGGTGGTGCTGCGACATCTGCGCGACGCCGGCCTGTCGCGCGCGATCCTGTCGAATGGCGAGCCCGGCATGCTGCGTGACGCAGTGACGCATGCTGGGATCGACCACATCCTGGACGCGGTGCTCAGCGTCGAGGCCGCGGGCGTGTTCAAGCCCGATCCGCGCGTCTATCGCCTGGCCGGCGCGCATTTCGGCCTGGCCGGCAGCCAGATGGCCTTCGTGTCATCCAACCCCTGGGACGCGTTCGGTGCCCATGCCTTTGGCTTCCGCGTGTTCTGGCTGAACCGGGCCGGCGCGCCGCGTGAGTATGATCTGGGGTCGCACGTGACCGAGATCGCCGACCTTTCCGCCCTGCCGCGGTTGCTTGCCGCCCCTTTCGGTCACACACACTGATCCCATGACACCTGCCGCCCGCATCGCCGCCTCGATCGAGCTTCTGGCCCAGATCGACACCCAGCCCAATCGCCCGGCCGACGCCGTGGCGAACGATTTCTTTCGCGCTCGCCGCTTTATCGGCTCGGGGGACCGGCGCGCCGTGTCCGATCGGGCGTGGTCGGTGATGCGGATGCGGCGGAGGGTGGCCTGGTGGCTGCGCCAGGACGCGCCGGACGCGCGCATGGCCGTGGCCGCGTCGCTGCTGCTGGAGGGTTGGTCCGTCAGCGGGGTTGACCAAGCGTTTTCCGGCGGTCGATTTGCGCCATCCGCGCTGGATCACGCGGAGCGGGAGACCCTGTCCAAGATCGAGGGCCATACCGAGGCCCACCCCGCCATGCCCGACGCGGTGCGGCTGGAAATCCCCGACTGGCTGCTGCCGCATCTGCAAGCCCGGTTCGGCGACGGCCTGGATCGGGAAATGGCGGCGATGGGGACGAACGCGCCGCTCGACCTGCGGGTCAACCTGCTGAAGAACACCCGCGCCGAGGCGCGCGCCGCGCTGGCGGCCGAGGGGTGGGAATCCCGGGAAACCCCGATCTCTCCCTGGGGGCTGCGGATCGATGGCCGCCGGCCGATCACCTCCGGTCCCGCCTTCCAGACTGGGCTGGTGGAAATCCAGGATGAGGGCAGCCAGTTGATCGCCCTGGTGGCCGATGCCCACCCCGGCCTGCGCGTTGCCGATTGGTGCGCCGGGGCAGGGGGCAAGACGCTGGCGATGGCCATGGCGATGGAAAACCGTGGCCAGATCGTGGCCTGTGATGTCTCCGCCACCCGGCTTGATGGCGCGGTCCGGCGGCTGCGGCGTGCCGGCGCGCATAACGTCGAGCGGCATCTGATCGAGGCCGGGGACAAATGGGCCAAGCGGCGGGCTGGCACGTTCGATCGCGTATTGGTTGACGCCCCCTGCACCGGCACCGGCACCTGGCGGCGCAACCCGGATGCTCGGCTGCGGCTGCGCGCCATCGACCTGTCTGAGTTGCAGGTGAAGCAGGCCGCCATCCTGGATACCGCGCAGGCCCTGGTTCGCAAGGGCGGTCGTTTGGTGTACGCTACTTGCTCCCTTTTGTTGGAAGAGAACGAGGCTCAGGTGTCCGCCTTTCTCGCCCGCCATCCTGATTTCGCGCTGGTGCCTCTGGCGCGCGCCTGGCCGCTGGAAACGCAGCCGCCCTGCGACGGAGACATGCTGTCGCTGACCCCGGCTCGGCATGGCACGGATGGGTTCTTCACCGCGGTGATGGAGCGCGTTGCGTGATCACGGTGCGGAAAGCCCGCCCGGCCGACGCGATCGCCATTGGCGCGGTTCATGTCGCCGTGTGGCGCAGCACCTACCCGGGTATTCTTCCCGACCGTTTCCTGGCTCGGCTGTCCGTGTCTCGGCAGGCCGCGCATTACGACGCGGCGATCCGTGGTGGCACCGGGGTGCTGGTCGCGATCGCGTCGGGGGAGGACGTGCCGGGCGGGCAGGGCTGGACCCAGGCGGGCGGTCGGACCGGTGGGGGTGGAACGCGGATCATCGGCTTCACCACGGCGGGGCCTTCGCGCCCGCGGGAGATCAGCGGCCAGACGCTGGGGGATGGGGAGCTTGAGACTCTGTACGTGCTGGATGACTGGCGCGACCAGGGGGTAGGCCGGATGCTGATGCGCGGGGCGGCGGAGCATCTGATGGAACGCGGCTGCCGGTCGGTGTTCCTGTGGGTGCTGCGCGATAACCCGAGCCGGTGGTTCTACCAACGTTTGGGCGGGCGGCCGGTGCTGGACGCGGGGACTCGGGTCGCGGGACGGGATCTGGTGCAGACGGCTTATGTGTGGGATCCGATTGAGTCGCTGCTGACGGCTTCGACCTTGGAGTCTTGACCGGGGGGGTTAGCCGGCGTCGATCGCCTTGACCCGGAACATGCGCGCCCAGCCATCCACATCCTGCAGCATGTTCGTCGTAACCGCGTGCAGGATCGCGCCCAAATCCTGCGATGCGAGAGGTTCGTCCAGACGAGTTGCAAGTTTGGCCAGGCTTGCCTCGCTCTGCTTCATGACCTGCTCCATGTGCTTGGATTGTTCCGCCAGCAGGAGAAGTTCGGCATAGGCGCGGATGCCGACGAATGCGGCGCCGATCGTGGGCAAGGCGAGCGCTAAAAACTCGATCGAGGCCGACGCGAAGGATGGGTCTTCACTGGAGTGCGCGATGGCGTGGCACACCTTCAGGTAGACCAGATATCCCACAATCAGGAACAGAACCTCGCCCCCTATGACCAATGATCGGGCGGCTCGGCGATATTGCTTGCCTCGATTGGCGTGATAGGCTTGCTGGACCTCGATCAGATCCTTCCGGGCCATTCGCAAGGGTTCGGCCAGGAATGCCGCTGAAACAACGCCCGTGGGAAGCGGCGCCGAGCGCAGGACGGCCGCGAAAAACCAGGGGACCCAGGCGGCGCGTTCTTGTTCATGGGTCCCGTGTTGTTGCTCCACGAGCCGAGAGAGCGCCCTGCCGGGCAGAGACCAGCCAATCGTAATAGGGGCAAAACCACGGGCACCGCCGCATTTTTCTCTTGCACCGATTCGGCGTCGTGGACTCTCTGCATCATGTGCCGCCGCCGCCCGCCCTTTCCGCGCTGAGCCGTCCGGATCTTGAAGCTCTTCTGATTGAACTATTCGGT
>CAMCDA010000152.1 GCA_945873195.1 Asaia bogorensis | reverse complement strand
GCGATGTGCCTCGAAACCAGCCCGATCCCGTCAACCCTTACGCCCAACAGAGACGATCCGCATGAGCGATGAAATTGCGCGCCGCGAAACCGCGTCCGAGGGTCAAGCCATCAATCACACGATGGCGCTATGAATAGGATGGGCTAGATCCCACCGGGTTGATGGTGCGCGCGATTGAGCGTGTCGTGCCGGGCGCCGCGAAACTGACACCGGAGCAATGGCCCCCGATACAACGGACCGCCATGCTCGACGGGCGCCCCCTGCATGCATGGGGCTATCGGGACGTAATGAACCGCTTCCTGTCCTATGAAGCGTCCATGCTGGTCCGCATGGGCGGCGGCTACAACTCGATCCCAACCAACTGGTCGGCATCGGAAGCCATGCCTTGGCTGCTCGCGGATTTCGCGAACAACCCGAGCTACCTCACGTTGGTCAACGGCATGCAGTCCCTGCCGACCACCCTGGGGCGTCTCGTTGAAGGGCAGGGTGTGAAGCTCAACATGGAACACCGGCTGGTGGCGTTGCGCCTCGATCTCCAGGTCGGCGGCCTGCACGAACTCGTGTTCGAAACCCCGGCCGGCGTGCGAACGATCCGTGCCCAGCGTGTGATCCTGGGGCTGCCGCGACGGGCGCTGGACCTGATCGAGGATGCCCCCATCCTGCGTCATCGCGCGGTCGCCCCCTTGCTGACAACCGTGACGCCACGGGCGCTCGCAAAGGCGTTCGTGGCGCATGAGACTCCCTACTGGCGGGCACTGGGTCTCAGCAGCGGCAAGGCGACGACCGATATGCCGGCCCGTCAGTTCTTTTACTTTGGGTCGGAGCCTGGTCGGCCTGTGCCGCCGAAGGGATGCCTGTCGATGGCTTATTTCGATGGGGACGCGGTCGATTTCTGGGACGGGCAGCGGCAACTGGAATCACCGGGCGCGCGCGGATTTACCCGCCTCGATCCCAACGGACCTTTCGCGCGGGAGATGCAACGGCAGATCGCCGCCGTGCATGCCCTGCCGACGCCGCCCCCCGTGCTGTCGGCCGGCTACATGAACTGGGGCGATGATCCCTATGGCGGCGGCTGGCATAGCTGGAACCAGGGCGAGAAGAGCTGGGAGGTGATGGACCGCATCATCGATCCGCTGCCCGGGTCGGGGGTGCATATCGTTGGTGAAGCCTGGTCCACCGGTCAGGGCTGGATCGAGGGCGCGCTGCAAACGGCGGAGAACCTGTTGACGACACGGTTGGGCGTTCCACGGGCGAACTGGCTGTAGCAGCGAGGGCGGGCCGTCCAAGCGACCCGCTGACGGGTCCGAGGACTTCCCCCGCCGCGCAGCGGTTGTCCTCGGACGCCAGGGTGAACCGGCGCTATGGCGTTCCGGGTTCTCCCAGATCCCACCAGATCCCGGCGAAGGCAGCCATGCCTTCCCGGGCGGGACCTTTCAGGAAATGCTCATCCGGCCCGTGCTGCTTGCAGCCATTGTAGCTGTGCGGGATCCAGATCAGCTTCACCCCCAGATGATCCACGAACACATCCCCCGGCAGCCCGCCGGAGGAGTTCGGGATCACCTGCACCCGCTTGCCGACGGATTTCTCCATGCTGGCGACGGTCCAGTTGACCCAGGGATGCGCGGGATCGGTGCGACTGGCGGGCATGCGGATGCCGGCGTTCTCGATCTTCACATGGCCGAACCCGTCCTCATCCAGGTGCTTGCGCAAGGCTGGCATGAAGGTATCGGCATCCGTATCGACCGTGTAGCGGATCTGGCAATGCGCGCGGGCGTTCGGCGCCACCGCGTTGACCGGGTTGTCGGGCTTGCCGGACACCATCGCCAGCACGATGAAACTGTTCCAGCCATAGATCTTCTCGGCCGATGTCAGGCCCGGTTCGCCCCAGTCGGGGTCGATGCTGGCCGCTTCCCCGCCGCCGCCCACCGGACAGCCTGCCAGGACGGATCGCACCGCGGTCGGCACGCCGTTCTGCGGCAGCCAGTCCCGCACCAAAATCTTGCCGCGCCGGTCAATGATCGAGCCCACAGCATGGGTCAGGATGATCGCCGGATCGGTCGTCAGCCCGCCCCAATGGCCGGAATGCACGCCGCCCGCACGCAGATCCACCACCAGGTCGAAATGATAGGTCCCCCGCGTGCCGGTCGCGATCGTCGGCATCTCGGGCGTTACCCGCGGCCCGTCGGAGGCGATCAGGACATCGGCGGCCAACGCCCCGGTATTGGCGGCCACGAACTCCCGCAACCCGGTGGAGCCGCGTTCCTCACTGGTTTCCAGCACCATCTTCAGGTTGTAGCCCAGCCGCCCGCCGCGTTCCGCCAGCACCGCTTCCAGCGCGGACAGGTTGATCGCGTGCTGGCCCTTGTTGTCGGCGCTGCCGCGGCCGTACCAAAGCTCCCCCTCCTCGGTCAGCTTCCAGGGATCGAGGCCTTCGCGCCACTGGTCTTCCAGCCCGCGCACCGTGTCGCCGTGGCCATAGGTGAGGATGGTCTTGAAGGCCGGGTCCTCGATCCGTTCGGCGGTCAGGATTGGGCCGAAGCCGGCGCGCGGATTGGGGTGGATCGCGACGGTGAAGCCCATCCGTTCCAGCCAGGGGCGGATCGCGTCGTTCAGATAGAACTGGACATCGGCCTCATGCCCCGGGTCCTGCGACGTGCTGCGGATCGCGACCAAGTCGGACAGCCGATCCCGGAATCCGTTGGTGTCGAAGAAATCTAGTGCGCGCGCGACGGCGCTTTCCCGGGAAGCCATGGGGGTCATCTCCTGCTGAACCGCGAGGCGGCAAATTGCCAGAGACGGCATCCCAGGGCGATAGGCCAAGGGGATAGGCTACGGCGTTACCCCGGCAGCGTCACCGTCGCCCGCGCCCCGCCCTCGGTCCGGTTCGCCAGAGTCACTTCCCCACCGGCGGCCCGCAGGATGTTCCGCGCGATCGGCAGCCCCAGCCCCACCCCGCCTGTCTCCCGGTTCCGGCTCGGCTCCGCCCGGTGGAAGGGTTCGAACACGCGCTCGATCTCGCCCGGCGGAATGCCATCGCCGTCGTCCTCAATCTCGATCCGGATCATCCCGCCGACCGACGGGTGCAGCCGCACCCGCGCCGTTCCGCCATACTTCACCGCGTTGGTGACCAGATTGGTCAGCGCGCGCTTGAGGCCGAGCGAACGGGCGTGGACGGTGAGGTGGGGGGGACCGTCGTAGGAGAGCTTGTCCTCGGTGTCGGGCCAGGTATCCAGCGCCTCATCCAGGATGGTCCGCAGCAACTCGGCGAGGTCGAGGGCGACGACGGGTTCATCGGTGCGGGACGCCCGCCCGAAGGCGAGCGTGGCCGAGACCATGGCCTCCAGCTCCGCCAGGTCGGACAGCATCTTGGTGCGCTGCTCCTCATCCTCCATGAACTCGGCGCGCAGCTTGAGTCGGGTGATCGGCGTCCGCAGATCATGCCCGATGGCCGACAGCAATTCGGTGCGGTCGGAAACGAAGCGCCTGATCCGTTCGGCCATGGTGTTGAAGGCGGCGGCGGCGCGGGCGATCTCCAGCGGGCCGGTTTCGGGCAAGGGGCGCGCGTTGACGTCGCGGCCCAGCGCCTCGGCCGCCAGGGCCAGGGTGCGGACCGGGGCGGTCAGCCGCCGTACGGCCCACAGGATCAACCCGGCCGCGACCACCGTCATCAGGCCAAACGCCAGTTGGAACGTGGGGGAGTGCCAGGGCGCGGCGCGAATGACCGGGACGGTGACGTGCAGCCATTGGCCCTCTGGCAGGCGGAAGGCCACGGTGATCTCCTGCATTTCGGGGCCGCCGCGGAACACGACCTCGCGCCAACGCTGGGACTGCACGCCCAGGGGCACCAGGTTGACGTTGACGCGCAGCAGGCGGGCTAACTGGATCGGAACCTCGGGCACCGCGCCGGCGGGGGGGATGTCCGAAACCTGAACCGTCAGCGCGGGGCCGTTGCGCAGTTCGGCCAGCAAGGCGGGGCGTTGTTCGGGGGCGGTGACGACGAAGGATCGGTAGATGCCGACGACGCGTTCGGCCACGTCGCGGGCCTGCGCCAGGCGTTGCATGTCCACCCGGTCCAGCCCGTGGATGGTCAGGCCGGCGACCTGCACCAGCGCCAGGCCCACCAGCAAGACGACCGCGGTACGGGCGGCGAGACTGCGGGGCCAGGCGCGGAACCTCACGCGCGTTCCACGGGGGCGGCGAGGACATACCCCCCGCTGCGTACGGTTTTGATGAGCTGGGCGTTGCGACCGTTGTCCTCCAGCTTGCGGCGCAGGCGGGACACGGCGACATCGATCGCCCGGTCATACGGTCCCGCCTGCCGTCCGCGCAGCAGGTCGAGCAGCATGTCCCGGGTCAGGACCCGGTTGGCCCGTTCGACCAAAGCGAGCAACAGGTCGAACTCCCCGCCCGTCAGCGGGACCTCCACCCCTTCGGGGTTCACCAGCCGGCGGCGGGCGGTTTCCAGGACCCAGCCGGCGAAGCGGAACCCGCCCTGGGGTTCATGGACATGATGCTCATTCGGTTCGGGAACGCGACGCAGCACGGCACGGATGCGGGCCAGAAGCTCCCGCGGGTTGAAGGGCTTGGGCATATAGTCGTCGGCGCCAAGTTCCAGGCCGATGATGCGGTCCGTGTCCTCTCCCATCGCCGTCAGCATGATGATCGGGATGTTGGACTGGGCGCGGAGCCAGCGGGCGATATCGAGGCCCGATTCTCCGGGCAGCATCAAATCCAGCACCACCAACTGGAAATGCCCATTCGCCCATGCTCGGCGCATGTCGCGGCCATCGCGCGCCGCGGTGACGCGGAAGCGGTTCTGTTCCAGGAAGCGCGCCAGGAGATCGCGTATTTCCCGGTCATCGTCGACAATCAGGATATGCGGTATGTGTTCCATGGGCGGGACAATAATACCGCCTTCGACGCGCCGTGGCCATTGTTGCATTTCATTGCAATTCGATGGAGTTCGCAGCATCCCCCGGTGGCGTAATCAGGTCTGGTATTGGCGCCCGGCCGGTGGCCACTCGTCCTGGTCGGGCTTTGACCCGACCATCGCCAAGAAGAATGTTGCGTGAAATCAAGGGTAGATCTATCGGCAGCCTCTCTGGTGACGGTCGGGTCGAGCCCGATCAGGATGGAAACGGCCTGAGCCGGTGCTCCGGGACGGTGACCCCGCGCATCCTCTGGCCTATCATCCCGGTGTGACATTCCCCCATCCCCCCGCGCACGCTGCTGCCGCCTTGCGGGACCTGATCCGCATCGACCCGGACATGGGCCGCGTGCTCGACCAGGCCGGCCCGCTGCCCTGGCGTACCCGCACGCCAGGGTTTCCGGGGCTGTTGCAGGCGATCGTCGCGCAGATGATCAGCAACCAGGCCGCCCACGCGATCTGGAACCGGCTGCGCGTGCTGCCGGGCGCGCTGGACCCCGCCGGCCTGATGCTGTTGTCGGAGGACGATCTTCGCGCCGCCGGCCTGTCCCGTCCCAAGGTCGCGCATGCCCGTGCCCTGGCGACGGCCTTCCTGGACGGCACGCTGCACCAGGATCGCCTGGCCGAGATGGATGACGCCGCCGCGATTGCCGCGATTGCCTCGGTGAAGGGGTTGGGGCGCTGGACGGCGGACATCTACCTGCTGTTCGCGCTGCAACGTTTGGATGTGTTCCCGGTCGGCGACATCGCCCTGGCCGCGTCCGCCGCCGATCTCAAGGGGCTGGCGGCGCGACCCAATCAGAAGGAGCTGCGGGTGCTGGCGGAAGAATGGCGGCCGTTCCGGTCCTTGGCGGCGCGCCTGCTGTGGCATCATTGGCGGCACGTGACCGGGCGTCCGGCGATGGACGACATGCCGACGGACTGACTCCAGGGCGCGCGGGGCGGTTAACCCTTCGTTTACCATTGTCCCCCATGATGGCGGCATGTCGGACAGGACGGCCCATCCGTACCAGGCCCATTCGCCCACCCGGTTCGTGGAGCGGGGCGTGGCCGCGCCCTTCACGACGCCGCATCTTCTTGGCGCGCGGGTCCGTGCCTCCGGGCGGGGCGGCGTCGACTACCTGCTGCCCAGCCTGGCCGGCACGAGCGGGGTTTATGTCCTCGACTGGGCCGGGGTCTGCGCCCGCTGGTCCCCGACCCTGCACGACCGGATGCTGCATCAGCGCCTGCCGTCCTCCGGCCCGGTTATCCCCACCGCGCTCCGGACCATCGCGCTGCGGATCGCCGGAGAGGGCCTTGCCGGACGGCCGGCCCGTGCCGCCGCGGCGCGCCGCCTGCGGGAGGACAAGGAGACCATCGTCCTCACCAGCTCCCTGCTGCTGCTGTCGCTGCTGGAACAGAGTGAGCCGGACGGAACCCCGGTCTCGGAAGCCACGCCCCGGACCCCGGCGCTGGAGCAGCGCGCCAAGCGGATCGTCGCCCGCATCGCCCCCGGTTTGGGGCGGGACCCGGCCCAGATCGCCGATGACCTGGATGCGCTCGCGGTGCATTTCGCCGCGGCCGGTGTCGAGCCGGTCAGCCTTCGGCCGCGTTTGGCCCGCCTGGTGTCGCGGATGCGCGCGGTGCGGCAGAGCCTGCTGACCCATGGCGACGACTCCGGCGCGCCAATCGCCTTGGCCGAGGTCATCACCCTGCACGCCGGCATCGCCGAACGCCTGATCGACGCGGTCCGCGCGCCCATCGCCGACATGGCCGCCTTGTTGCGGCGCTGGACCACCCATCCGGCCGAGGTCGCCGAACGGGCCAGCCGCCTGGAATGGGTGCTGGATGGCTGGGATCAACTCTGCCTCGCGTGGGAAACCGCCGATTCGCCGGCCCTGCGCCATCTGGCGCTGCGGGAGATGACCCTGATGGCGCCCAGCCTGCCCGGTGAGATTCTCGATTGGATCGGCCCCAACGCCCTCCCGAAGAACCGCCTGCTGTCCTGCCGCCCGACCCAGGTTTCCCCGGACCTGCGTGGCGAGGCGGCGGCTTTTCGCATGGTGGGACGCAGCGAGCGCCTCCGCGCCCTTCTGTCATGAATGCCGTCCATGGCGCGTGACGCTTCCTTCACCCCGACCATCCACGCCCTCGGCCGGGCTGTGCGGGGCGCGTCCGATTCGCAGCTCCTGAAGATCGCCGCCGTGGTGGATGCCCAGCGGAATCGCGATCAGCTGGATGACCTGGTCGCCGGCATACGCCCCCGCCTCGTTCGGCTGCGGCCACCGCGGCCCCTGCGGTTGGAGCGTCTGCTGTTCACCCCGCTCGATCCCGTCATCGTCCCGCGACAGCGGTGGCGCCCGCATGGCGCGACGGTGCCGATCAGCGCGATCCGCCCGATCGCGGCGACCGTCCGCCAGGCCATGGGGCCGGCGGCGGAGGCGATCGAGGCGATGATCGCCGGCCGCTCCACCCGGCACGTGGCCGTGGTCAAGACGGCCGGGGCGGCGCTGTGGCCCGCGGCGGCGCGCATCCTCGCCAACCCCCCGGCGTCGCTGCTGTGGGAAACCTCGGGCCTCGCGCTGTCGGTCTATCAGCCGCTGGTTCGGCGCGTGGCCACGATTCTCGCGCAGGCGACGGTCATCGAAACCCTGGCGCGGGACCAGGCGGACGGTTTCGGCGATCCGCCGATCGAGGCGATCGTCGGCCTGCTGCGCGCCGCGACCGAGGCCGATGCTGAGTCGCTGCAAACCATGCTGGTCATCCTGCTGAGCCGCCTGCCGGACTCGGCGGCGCTGGTGGTCTCGGTTGCCGCCGGAGTCGGGTCGGCGGAGGGGACGGGTCGGCGCGCGCTGCGGCAGGCCGCGGGCGCGATCATGCGCGGGTGTGAGGACGGGCGGATGATCGAGACCCGTGTCGAACAGGCCTCGATCGCGGATGCCGCCGAACACGCGCGCCAGATGATCGGTTTGCTTCGGGCCTTGGAGGAGGGGAAGACACAGGGCGAACGGGAACGGGCGCGCGCGGTTCGGGCGCGCCTTGACCAGGGCTGCCAGGCCCGCTTCAGCGATGGCCTGACCCACGAATTGCTCGGGTCGCTGGCGGACGTGACGGATGCGGAAATCGCGGTCCCGGCCCTGGAAGACGTCGCCAGGGACCTGCGCGCGCTGGAAACCGAGGCGCGGGCGATAGGCGGCGGCCCCGTCTATGACCGGCTGCTGCACGCGGCGGCCGATACCGTGGGGCATGCCTCGCTGGCGCTGATGGATCGGGTGCGGCTGACCGAGATCATCGCCGGCACCGATGTCGCGATGAAGCTGCTGACCGAGGAGCGCTAGCCGGGACGGCGCAGGCCGAATTGCCTGGCCCATGCCGGTTCCTGATCGGCTATGCTGACCGAAATGTCAGCAGAGCCGGGATATGCGGTCGAGAAGACTCGAACTTCCACGGGGTTTCCCCCACAAGCACCTCAAGCTTGCGCGTCTACCATTCCGCCACGACCGCACCGTGGTTCGGCAGGGGCCGGGGTATAGCCGATGAATAACGCGGCTTCAATCGCCGTTCTGCCCCTTGAGTGGCGGATTTCCGAAGGATTGATTCCTTACCCCGAGGCGCAGGCCCTGATGCAGGCGCGAATCGCCGGAATCCGGGCCGGAACCGAGGGTGAACTGGTCTGGCTGGTGCAGCATCCGCCGCTCTACACCGCCGGCGTTTCGGCTCGACCGGAGGAGCTGACCGACCCCGACCGGTTCCCGACCTACAAGACCGGGCGGGGCGGCCATTGGACCTATCACGGTCCCGGGCAGCGCACGGTCTATGTCATGCTGGACCTCACGCGCCCGCATGGCGGCGTGCCGGCCAATGATATACGTTGTTATGTCAATGGGTTGGAGGAATGGCTCATCCGCGCGCTGGGCCGCTTCAACATCAAGGGCGAGCGGCGTGCCGGCCGGGTCGGCATCTGGGTCGAGGACCGGGCGCGGGGCACCGAATCGAAGATCGCCGCAATCGGGGTCCGGGTGACGCGCTGGGTGTCCTGGTATGGCATCGCGTTGAACGTCGATCCGGATTTGGGGCATTTCGGCGGGATCATTCCCTGCGGCATATCCGGGTATGGGGTCACCAGCCTGCTCGACCAGGGGATTCCCGTTACGATGGCCGAGGTCGATTCCGCGCTGCGCCACGCCTGGGATGAAGTCTTCGGCCTGAATGGCCAAGTCTGCCACGTGTAGAGCGTGGTCGGTCCGGGCGGCACAACGCCGGGTCAGGCTTCCCGCGCGGGCCAGAGCTCGATCGCAGGCGCGCCTGGCGGCCCCGTTCGTTCCATCAGGTGATCCACGGCCTGACGCACCGCCTCGACGGTGATCGCCTCCATCGCGGCCGAGGGGCCGACCACCGCCAGCGTCCGCGGGCCGGCGGGGGCGTATTCGGCGGATGGAGTGGGTCCGAACAGGCCGATCGTCGGCGCCCCGGCGGACCCGGCCAGATGCATCAGCCCGGAATCATTGCCGACGAACAGCGCCGCCCGCCGCAGGATGGCCGCCGCGACGGGGATACTCAGGCGGCCAACCAGATCAACGGCATCCGGCAAAGCGGCCAGCAACGGGGTCGCCATGGCGCGTTCCGTCTCCCCCGGGCCGCCCATCACGATGGGGATTGCGCCGGGGAAGCGGGTGGCGGCCAGTGCGCGGAACAGACCGGCGAAGTGCCCGCCCGGCCATACCTTTGGCGCCCAGTTCGCGGTGGGCGCCAGGACGATGAACGGCGCGCCCGGGGGCAGCAGGCGATCGGCTTCCGCCTCGTCCTCGGGTCCGGTCCAGGCGACCGGCGGAGGCGGCGGGTCGAGGCCCAGGACCGCCGCGATTTCTTGCGTCTTGTGGCCGGGACGGCGGCGCAGCACGGCCCGCCATTGGGTCGGCACCAGCCAGGACAGGATCGAGGCGCGCAAATCCACCACCAGGTCCCAGCGCGTGCCGACAACCGCGCCCCACAGCCCCAGCCAATGCCGGCCGTAGGGCTGCTTCGTGACCACGATGATCTGTTCCAGGCCGGGCAGGCGGGTGAACACGCCCTCGGCCACCGGGCCGCAGGCCACGGTGAACAGCGCGTCCGGATGGGCGTGGACCAGATGGTCGAGCAGGCCCGTTGACAGGACCGCGTCGCCCAACCGGTTGGAGGTAACGAACAGGATTCGCATGCGCGTCCCGCTTACCAGCCCATCTCGCTTTGCGCGACTCCCGCGTGGGCTGCGGCGCCCCCGATCGGGGCGGGCGAGCGCATTGATCCAGGTATTTGACCCGTCGCGCCGGCTTGGGCAGCGTGCGGCGGATTCTGGACGCCCATAGAAGACGGAGGACGCGCGCCATGACCGACGAAACCCTGGTTGCCATCGGAGAGGACTATCCGGAACTGCGCGAATCCGTGCGCAAGATCTGCACCCGCTACCCCGGCACCTACTGGTCGGCGCTGGAGGACAAGGAAGCCTATCCGACCGAGTTCGTCGATGAGCTGACCAAGGCCGGCTTCCTTGGCGCGCTGATCCCCGAGGAATATGGCGGCTCCGGCCTGCCGGTCCGCGCCGCGGCGGTGATCCTGGAGGAGATCAACGCCTCCGGCTGCGTCGCCAGCCAGGGGCACGCGCAGATGTACATCATGGGCACCCTGCTGCGGCATGGGAGCGAGGCGCAGAAGCGGGAGTACCTGCCAAAGATTGCGAAGGGCGAACTGCGGTTGCAGGCTTTCGGGGTGACCGAGCCCTCGACCGGGTCGGACACGACGCAGTTGAAGACGCGGGCGGTGCGGGATGGGGATTCCTACATCATCAACGGCCAGAAGGTCTGGACGTCACGCGCCATGCACTCCGACATGATGCTGTTGCTGGCGCGCACGACATCCGCCGACCAAGTCAAGAAGCGGAGCGACGGGCTGTCGGTGTTCCTGGTCGACATGCGGGAGATGAACCAGGGCAAGGGGCTGGAGGTCCGCCCGATCAAGGCGATGATCAACCACAACACGACGGAAATCTTCTTCGACAATTTCCGCATCCCGGCCTCCAGCCTGATCGGGGAGGAGGGCAAGGGCTTCCGCTATATCCTGGACGGAATGAACGCCGAACGCATCCTGGTCGCGTCCGAGGCGGTGGGCGATGGCCGCTGGTTCGTGAAGAAGGCGACGGATTATGCCAATAGCCGCGTCGTGTTCGGCGCGCCGATCGGCAAGAACCAGGGCGTGCAGTTCCCGATCGCCCGCGCCTGGGCGGAGCTTGAAGCGGCGGACATGATCTGCCGGCGGGCTGCGGCGTTGTTCGATAACGGCAAGGAATGCGGGGCGGACGCGAACATCGCCAAGCTGCTGGCCTCCGAGGCCGCGTGGAAGGCCGCCGACACGTGTATGCAGACGCATGGCGGATTCGCCTACGCGCGGGAGTATGAGATCGAGCGGAAGTGGCGCGAGGTCCGGCTGTATCAGATCGCCCCGATCTCGACAAACCTGATCCTGGGCTATGTGGGCCAGCACGTGCTGGGGATGCCCCGGTCCTACTGAGGGCGGCGGTCACTCGCGGAAGCGTGGCAGGGGCGGGGCAGCCTTCCCCTCCACGTCATCCCGGCCATGTGCCGGGACCATCACCAGCACCAAGCCGCGTCCGGTCCCCCGGACAAGCGTGTCCGAATCCTAGGCCCCCAACCCCGCCAAATCCGCCAGCGACCTGTTCTCCAGCACGTTCGCCACCGCGTCCCGCGCTTCCTTCATCAGATGCTGCAACCGGCATGTGTTGATGTCGACGCAATCCGTGCAGGGCCGGAACCGGGTCACGCTCGCGCAGGGCGTCAGGGCCAGGGGGCCGTCAGTCACGCGGATGATCTCCGCCACCGAAATTTTCACTGGGTCCCGCGCGAGCTGATGCCCGCCGTGGGAGCCTCGGCGGCTGTCCACCAGCCCATGGTCCCTTAGGTTCACCAGGATCGTTTCGAGGAATTTGCGCGGAATATGCTCCCGCTCCGCGATCTCCGCGGTCGATACCCATTCCCCGCCCGCGAATCGTTCGGCCAGCATCGTGGCCGCGCGCACCGCGTATTTACCCTTGCTGGATAGCATTTTGCCGCTTTGCCCGTCCTGCTTCTGCCGGTCAAGCGCAAGGAAGCCCGGGGGTGCGATTCAACGTTGTGGGGAGTACTTTGACGCCTCCTCGATAAGGGAATCGGACCCATGGCGACGGCGAGCCTCAGCGACGAAGCACTTTTGGCGTTCTTCCACTCCCATCCGAATTTACGCGACAGAGTGATCTCGATCTTG
>CAMCDA010000151.1 GCA_945873195.1 Asaia bogorensis | reverse complement strand
TGCTTGCGTTGCGGATCAATCGTCTGAACCGGGACTGGGACGCTTATTGGGCGGCGCTGGCCGACAGGCCGTCGGCACCCGCCAATCTCAACCAGCCAGAAGCGTCATCGAACGCCGCCGCTTGATCCCACAACTTTGGTTCGCACCCTCCATCGCCCGGGGTACGGCGCAATACCTGGGCGTGCTGCTACCCTGGCCCGAGCCCGTGCTGATCACCCTGATCATCCTGGGATTCACCGGGATCGCCGTCATCGGTGTGCGGGAAAGCGTCGGGATCGCCGCCGTGATGGGCCTGATCGAGATCCTGGGCCTGGTCATCGCCACCGCGGCGGGGCTGATCGCCGCGCCAGATTTCGACCTCGGCCCGATGCTGCCGACCTCGGTCGCGGGGTGGAACGGCGTGGTGGGCGGGGCCTTCCTGGCCTTCTTCGCCTTCATCGGGTTCGAAACCCTGGCGAACCTGGCCGAGGAGGTGAAGGAACCCCACCGCACCGTCCCGCGCGGGATCATGGGCGCCGTGGGGATCTCGGTGGTGCTGTATGTCGCGGTGGTGTCCGCGATCGTGCTGAGCGGGAAAACCGGCGCGCATCCTTTGTTGATGCTGTTCCCCGGAATGGGCGCGCCGTTCTTCGCGGCGATCGGGGTGATCGCGGTCGCGAACGGAGTCCTGGTCCAGATCGTGATGCTGGCTCGGCTGTTCTACGGTATGGCCGCGCAGGGCCAGTTGCCGGCCGGCCTGGGGGCCGTGCATGCCAGGACCCAGACCCCGGTCCGGGCCACCGTCCTGGGAGGCGCGATCATCCTGGTCATGGCCCTGTTCGTGCCGTTCACCCATCTGCTGGTCATGGCGAACATGGTCACGCTGGGGATATTCGTCCTGGTCGACCTGGCGCTGTGGCGGGTGCAGCGGCGCCTGGGCCCGGGGCAGGGGTTCTCGGTCCCGCGCTGGGTTCCCCTGGCCGCCGCCGCCTTGTGCCTCGGGCTGATGGCGGCGCAGGTTTTCGGATGACCTACCCGCTCAGCCAGCGTCCCCCCAGGACGCCCGGGGCCAGGATACCGGTCGCCCAGAGCAAGGCCGAGAGAACATTGGCCACCTGAAAGGCCAAGGACGGCATGGCCATGATCCCGGCGACCAGGGGCATGACGCAGCGCAGGGGGCCAAAGAAGCGACCGAAAAAGACGCTCGCGGTGCCCCAGCGGAGGAAAAAGGCCTCCCCCCGGATCAGCAGGCCCGGATTGCGGGAAAGCGGCCAGATGCTGCCGATCTCCCGCTTGTAGCGGAAGCCGACCCAGTAGGAGACCCAGTCGCCCAGGATGGCGCCCAGGGCCGCGGCGGCCCAGATCGGCCAGAAAGGCAGGCCGGAGGCGCCAATCAGGCCGGAGAAGGCGACCAGGATCACGGTGGCGGGCAGCAGGAGGGAAAAGAAGGCCAGCGACTCGCCAAAGGCCAACAGGAACACGATCGGAGCCGCCCAGACTTCATTCGCCTTCACGAACTCGATGACGGTCGTGACATGGGCTTCGATGGGAGCCTCCCGTGGTGCTATCTTGCGCTTCCGGCGAGATTAACACGGGTCGGCGTGGTTTGGGAGGCTGGTTATCCGGGACCGAGGGCCAGAGGTTGCGGCGGGGCGCCTTTGAGTCTGGCGATGCGTTCCGTGGTCGTCAGGATCTGCTGCAAGGTGTCCAGCAGGCGGGGCATGGCGGCTACCGGGTTTCGCGGGAGTCCATGACGTGTTCGGAATCGTCCAGGACGATACCGATCCGTGCCAGTTGGGCATTGATCTCGGCGTACTGGCGGTCAAGGCGCGCCCGGACGGTTTCGCGGGCGGTCGCGGAAGATGCAAGCATGCTATGCATATTTTCGTATGCAAAAGACTTGATCATGACGTTCATGTAGCACCTTTGGGGTTCGGGTTGCATTTCTATTCGGCCACCCTACGCCCCAAAGGTTAAGAAAGGACCGAACTAGCCAGCCTCGATCCGGATCAGCGTCGGCGTTTCCATGACCGTGTTCAGAGCGCCAATTCGTTCCAGGGCGGAGCGCATGGCGCTCTCCCGGGTTTCGTGCGTCACCAGGACCACGGGCACGGCCTCACCAGGGCTGCGGCCCCGCTGCAGCATCGATTCCAGGGAAATCCCATGATCCCGGAGCACGGCCGTCACCTCGGCGATCACCCCCGGCCGGTCGACGACCATAAGGCGGAGGTAGTACGGCCCGACATGCGCGCTCATGGGCACGGATGGCACGCCGGACAGAGCCGCCGCCGCCGCGCCCCAGACCGGCGTGTGCCGGCCCCGCGCCAGGTCGATCAGATCGGCCACGACCGCGGATGCCGTCGGCCCCGCGCCGGCGCCGCGGCCTTCCAGCATGACCCGGCCGACGAAGTCGCCCTCGGCCACGACGGCGTTGAACACGCCATCGACCCGGGCGATCGGGGCGGAGACGGGGACCATGCAGGGATGGACCCGCGTCTCGATCCCGGCCTCGATCTGGCGGGCGATGCCGAGCAGCTTGATGCGATAGCCGAGCTCGTTGGCGAAACCGATGTCGAGGGCGGAGACGCCGCGGATACCCTCGATATACACATCATCGAAGGCCACCGGCCGGCCAAACGCCAGGGCGGCCAGGATCGACAGCTTATGGGCCGCGTCGATGCCGTCGATGTCGAAGGTTGGATCGGCCTCGGCGTAGCCCAGCTTCTGGGCGTCGGCCAGGACTTCCGAGAACTCCCTCCCCCGTTCGCGCATCTGGGTCAGGATGTAGTTGCAGGTCCCGTTCAGGATGCCGGTGACCTTGCTGATCCGGTTGGCGGCCAGGCCTTCGCGGATCGCCTTGATGGCGGGGATGCCACCGGCAACAGCGGCCTCGAACGCCAGGGGGACGTTGCGTTCCTCGGCCATGGCGGCGAGTTCGGCGCCGTGCACGGCCAGCAGGGCCTTGTTGGCGGTGACCAGCGGCTTGCCGGCGGCGATGGTCGCCTCGGCCAGCGCGCGGGCCGGACCGTCGGACCCGCCGATCAGTTCGACGACGACATCGACGCCCGGATCGGACGCGAGGGCCACCGGATCGTCATACCAACGCAGGCCGGCGATCGAGACCGCCCGTTCCCGCGTGCGATCCCGGGCGGAGACCGCCGTGACCGCGATCGGGCGTCCGGCGCGGGCGGCCACGATATCCGCGTTGTCGCGGAGCACTTGCAGGACACCGCCGCCGACGGTCCCGAGACCGGCGATGGCAACAGACAAAGGACGGGTCATCGTGCGTCAGCCTCGGCCATGGCAGGCTCAGCAATGTTGGAACCGGATTGGAGGAACCCGCGGATGTTGCGGATTGCCTGGCGCAGCCGGTGGGTGTTCTCGACCAGGGCGATGCGGACATGAGTATCCCCATGCTCGCCGAAGCCCAGGCCGGGGGCGACGGCCACCTTGGCGCGCTGGAGCAGCAGCTTCGAGAACTCGACGCTGCCCAGCGAAGCATACTGCGGCGGAATGGGCGCCCAAGCGAACATCGACCCCTCCGGGCTCGGCATGTCCCAGCCGGCGGAGACGAGGCCGTTGATCAGCACGTCCCGGCGTTCCTTGTACAGGGCGCGCATCTGGTCGACGCAGTCCTGCGGTCCGGTCAGCGCGGTGGCCGCGGCCACCTGGATCGGCGTGAAGGCGCCGTAGTCCAGATAGGATTTGATTCGTGTCAGAGCGTTGATCAGTTTCGGATTGCCGGCCGCGAAGCCCATCCGCCAGCCGGGCATGGAGTAGGTCTTGGACAGGCTGGTGAACTCCACCGCGATGTCCTTCGCACCCGGGACTTCCAGGATCGAGGGCGGGATCTTGTCGCCGAAATAGATCTCGGCATAGGCGAGGTCGGACATGATCCAGATCTCGTGCCGGCGGGCGAAGGCGACGATCTCCCGGTAGAAGTCCAGGTCGGCCAGATAGGCGGTCGGGTTGGACGGGAAGTTCACGATCAGCGCGGTCGGCTTCGGCACGGAATGCCGCACGGCGCGGTCCAGCGCGCGCAGCATGTCCTCATCCGGGGTTGCCGGGATGGAGCGGACGCCCGCGCCGGCTATGATGAAGCCGAACTGGTGGATCGGATAGGACGGGTTCGGGACCAGGATCGTGTCGCCCGGGCTGGTGATGGCGGACGACAGGTTGGCCAGGCCTTCCTTCGATCCCAGGGTCGCCACGACCTCGGTATCCGGGTTCAAATCCACGTTGAACCGCCGCTGGTAATACGCCGCCAGCGCCCGACGCAGACCAGGGATGCCCTGGCTGACCGAGTAGCGATGGCTGCGCGGGTCCTGCACTGTCTCGATCAGTTTCTGGACGATGTGCGGCGGCGTCGGACTGTCGGGATTGCCCATGCCGAGGTCAATAATATCCTCCCCGGCCGTTCGCGCGCGGGCCTTGGCCGAGTTCACCTCGGCGAAGACATAGGGCGGCAGGCGGCGGATGCGATGGAACTCGTCGGCGGACATGACGGGCCTTTCGGGAGGATGATTCGACTATTGTAGCAGACGAAGCGACGCGCCGCGACCGGCGGCTTCGGCGCCCAGGGTGATCGCCGCGCGGGGGACGCCGGCGGCGGTCAGGGCATTTACCACGGCCTGGGCGCGCGTCAGCGCCAGGGACACGGCGGCGGCCTGGACGCCCGGATCGGCCGAGGTCGCGTCACCGTACCCGGTGACCGCGATCGGCTGGCCGACGCGGCCGGTAAGGAACCGCTTCACTTCGTCGGCCCCGGTGGGCGACAGGCTGGAGGACCCGGGTGCGAAGCCGATCATGGCGCCACCGGCGGGGGCCGGGGCGGGGGCGATCGGTGTCACGACCGGCGCCGGCGGCGGGGTCGCGGCCGCGCGGGGCGGCGGCGCGCTGGGCAGATCCGGCAGGGGCGTGGTGTCAACCGGAGGCGGAGGGGGCTCCGCCGCTTCGGTTGGCGGGACAATCGGAGCTTCCAGCGCCTGGCTCTGTACCGGCCGCTGCGGCGCCGGGGTGGGGGCCGAGGGCGGCGGGGGCGGGGCGGAGGCCGCTGGCAGCGACGCGCTCATGGCCGGGGGTTCCGTCGCCGTTGGGGGCTTCGGCGGCGGGGCCTTGGGCGGCGGTGGCAGCGTGCCGGCGCCAAACAGGTTGGGCGACGCGCTGGGCGAGGACGGATCGGCCAAAGGGGCCGCCTCGGCCGAGTATTGCGCGTTGGCCCGATCGCCGATCAGCGCATCGGTCAGCTTTTTCATCGCATCGCGGTCCGGCGGCGTGGGCCGCGCCGGGACGGTGCTGAGGTTGGGGAACGGCGCATCGGCCCCGGGCGGCGGCGGCCGTTCCTCGGCGATCTTGCCGCCCTGGAGGCCGTGCCACCAGTTGACGGGGTTCATCGAGGAGGACGACGAACAGCCCCCAAGAAGGCCCAGCGCGGCGACGCCAGCCAGGGCTCGCGCCAGGCGCGAGGCCGTCACGCCGAACGGCGCAAGGCCGTCCTGGGCAATGCTGCCTTGAACCAGCGAATATGCGCCTTTAGGTTGCGCGCCACTTCCAGTGAACACCATATGTCGGATCCGCTCCACGCTGCCGCGGTGTGTGTAGCGGGTGATACCGCCGACGCAAAGGATGTCCCGATGGCCCAATCCGATAAGACCCCCGGCAAAGCCGAAGCGGCGGGGTTCAAAATGCCCGATCCAGAGGCCGTCGGCCGTTCCATGGCGGATATCGCCGAACGCTCCCAACGTATCGTGCAGGAGTGGCTGAAGCGCCAGGACCTGTCAAAGCCGGACATGGGCCCGGTGAATATCGGCCGAGCGTTCCTGGAGATGACGGCGCGGATGATGACCAATCCGGCCGCGGTGATGCAGGCCCAGATGGGGTTCTGGCAGGATTACATGACGCTCTGGCAGAACACGGCGCGCCGGATGATGGGGGGGGAAACCGCCGAACCGGTGATCGAGTCCCCCGGCGACCGCCGGTTCAAGGACGACGCCTGGAAGGAAAATGAGGTCTTCGACTTCATCAAGCAGTCCTATCTGCTGTCCGCGCGCTTCGTTCAGGACACGGTGGCGCGGGTGGACGGGATGGACCCCAAGACGGCGCAGAAGGTCGATTTCTATTCGCGCCAGTTCGTCGATGCCATGAGCCCGTCGAACTTCCTGCTGACCAACCCCGAGGTGCTGCGCAAGACGGCCGAGACGGGTGGCGACAACCTGCTGAAGGGCCTGAACAACCTGTTGGGCGATCTGGAGCGCGGCAAGGGCCAGCTGCGCATCAAGATGACCGACATGGACGCCTTCAAGGTCGGCGACAACATCGGCGTGTCTCCAGGCAAGGTCGTTTACCGCAACGAATTGATGGAACTGATCCAGTATGATCCGACCACCGAGAAGGTTCTGAAGCGGCCGTTGGTGATCGCGCCACCCTGGATCAACAAGTTCTACATCCTCGACCTGCGGCCGCGGAACAGCTTCGTCCGCTGGGCGGTGTCGCAGGGACATACGGTCTTCGTCATCTCGTGGGTGAACCCGGATGAGACGTTGGCCGAGAAGAATTTCGAGGACTACATGACCAGCGGCTACCTCGCCGCCCTGGACGCGATCGAACTGGCGACCGGGGAGCGGGAGGTGAACGCCATCGGCTATTGCCTGGGCGGGACATTGTTGGCCTCGACGCTGGCCTACATGGCCGCGAAGGGGGATGACCGGATCAAGACGGCGACGTTCTTCGTGACGATGATGGATTTCCGGGAAGCCGGGGAGCTTGGCGTGTTCATCGATGAGGAACAGTTGAGCGCGCTTGAGGACAAGATGAACAAGCGCGGCTACCTTGAGGGTAGCGAGATGGCAACGACCTTCAACATGCTGCGCGCCAACGACCTGATCTGGTCGTTCGTGGTGAACAACTACCTGATGGGCAACGATCCGTTCCCGTTCGACCTGCTGTACTGGAACGCGGATTCAACCCGCATGCCGGCGCGGATGCACAGCTTCTATCTGCGCAAAATGTATCAGGAGAATTTACTGGCGACGCCGAATGGCATCACGCTGGCGGGCACGCCGATCGACCTCGGGCGGGTGAAGACGCCGGCCTATTTCCTGTCGACGCGGGAAGATCATATCGCGCCGTGGAAGTCGACCTATCGCGGCAACCAGTTGCTGGGCGGGACGAAGCGGTTCGTGCTGGCGGCCTCGGGCCACATCGCGGGCGTGGTCAATCCGCCGGACAGCGGGAAATACAACCATTGGGTCAATGAGACCCTGCCGGACGATCCGGATGCCTGGCTGGCGGACGCGGCGGAGATGGCGGGATCGTGGTGGCCGGATTGGCACCGCTGGATTCTGGCACATGACAAGAAGCAGGTGGCCGCGCGGGTGCCGGGCGCCGGCAAGCTGCCGGCACTGGAGAATGCGCCGGGCTCCTATGTCCAGGTGCGGTTGACCTAAGGCGCCGCCCTTGACCCTCGGCCGGCCCCGCCTATCGTTCCGGCCCACTGGGATGGGGACGGGACATGGCGTTGCTGGCGGGATTGCGGGTGGCTCAGGTTGGCGCGGGGCTGGCGGCCGCGGTGTGCGGGCGGGTGCTGGCGGATGTGGGGGCCTCGGTCGCCTGTGTCGGGGCCACCCGGGCGGAGCCGCTGTCGGTCTGGTTGAATGATGGGAAGGCAGACGCGGACACGGTCGCGACGGCCGATCTGATCGTCACGCAGGATGGGCCGGGGCTAGCGGCCTTGCGGGCGGCGAATCCGTCGGCCGCCATCGTGGTGATTTCTCCGTTCGGGCTGACCGGCCCGGATGCCGGCCATCCCGCCACCGACCTGACCCTGTTTGCCGCCAGCGGCATGTCCCGCCTGTTGACGGGCCAGGTGGATGACACGTCGGAGCCGCCGATTCGTCCGGTAGGCCAGCAATCCGCGTTCATCGCCGGCCTCGCCGCCGCCTGCGCCGGTATTCATGCCGTGCAGGCGGGGCCGGGCGCGGTGGTGGATGTCTCGATCCAGGAGGCCCTGGCGACCCTGGCGATGACCGAGCTGACGCGAGCCGGGCAGACCGGCAAGGGCTGGCGCCGGAAGCGGGAGGGGGATGGCAACGGCTCCACCGTCTGCATCCTGCCGGCGCGGGACGGCTATGCCGCGATTTCCCCGCGGGAGGACCGGCAATGGGCCTCCTGGCTCAAGGCCATGGGATCGCCGGCCTGGGGGGATGAGCCTCGGTTCCGGACCAAGCCCGACCGGGCGGCGAACTGGGATGCGTTGCACGCATTGATGTCGGAGTGGAGCAGGGGCCTCGACAAGCAGGCGATCGCCGACCTGGCGCAGGACGCGCATGTGCCGAGCTTCCCGCTGATGGAGGTGATGGAGCATTTGGGGTCGGGACAGTTGGCGCATCGGGGGTATTTCCGGGACCTCTCGGTCGGTGGCCGGGTGGTGAAGGCGCCGGGGACCCCGTTCGGGCTGACGTTGTCGGATGGGGCGCCGGTGCCTCGGGCCGCGGGGCCGATGCCGCTGTCGGGCGTGCGGGTGCTGGATTTCAGTTGGGTGATCGCTGGCCCGACGACCACGCGGTATCTGGCGGCGATGGGCGCGGACGTGATCAAGGTGGAGGCGCCGGGGCGCGGCGATCCGGGGCGGGCGTCCGAACTGCATACCGTGCTGGGGCAGGCCAAGCGGGCGATCGTGCTCGATCTGAAGAAGCCCGAGGCGGTGGAGATCGCGCGTGCCCTGGCGGCGCGGTGTGATGTCCTGATCGAGAATTTCGCCACCGGGGTGATGGATCGGCTCGGGCTGGGGGCGGAGGACCTTCGGGCTCTGAACCCGAATTTGACCTATGTGTCGGCCTCCGGGCTGGGGCGGACGGGGCCGGAGGCGCAGGCCGTGGCCTATGGCACGTTGTTGCAGTCCTATGCCGGGTTTGCCGGGTTGAACCGGCATCCGGGGCGGCCGCCGCGGATCGGGTTTGCCTGGGCGGATCCGATGTGCGCGCTGATGCTGGCCTTCATTACGGCGGCTTCGGTTTGGCGTCGGGGCAGGGTGGGGGGATCGGCGCGGGTCGATTTCTCGATGATCGAGGCGATGTTGTGGACGATGGCCGAACCGGTGCTGTCGGCGCAGATCGATGGGCCGCCGGAGCCGGTGGGCGCGGGGCATCCGGCCTTGGCGCCGCATGGGGTTTATCCGTGCCTGGGCGATGACCAGTGGGTGGCGGTTGCAGTGGGGTCCGATGCCGCGTGGGTCGGGATGTGCGGCGTTGTGCCCGGGCTGGCGGGGATGGCTGATCTGGCGCTGGAGGGGCGGCGTGGGCTTGATGAGGCGATCGGCGCCTGGTCACGCGGGCTGACGGCCGGGGACGCGGCTTCGGCCCTGCGCGCGGTAGGTGTAGCGGCGGAGCCGGTGGCCGGGTCGGCGGACCTGCTGCGGAGCGCCCATCTGGCCGGACGCGGGTTTTGGGATGCGTTTGGCCCGGGCGTGCTGCCGGGGCTGCCTTGGCAGGCGAGTTTTGGACGGGTGAACGGGCCGGCGCCGGGGTTGGGGGAGCACACAGACGCGGTGCTGGCCGAGGTGCTGGGGTTGGGCGCGGACCGGATTGGCGCGCTTCGGGCGGCGGGGGCCTTGGGGTAGGAGGAAGCCACGGGATAGGTCGGTGACAACAGGCCCCCTCCCCCCTTGAGGGGAAGGGTTGGGGTGGGGGGTCCTCGCGGCACCGATCGTGGGGCTAGTGCCCGGGGGTTTGGGCCGGGGACCGCTGGGCTGTTCCTTCGTCGGGGGGACGGGTTCGGGGGGTGGTTACCCCCCCACCCCGGCCCTCCCCCTCAAGGGGGGAGGGGGAAAAGAACAACGCCCTCAGAACTCTCCGCTGCGGTACACCTCATCCAACCGCTTGGCATCCGCCTCGGACAGGCCGGGCCACGGCTCACCGCGCCGACGCAGAGCACCATTGAAGTTCGGCTTCTCCTTCGCGTTGAAGGCCCGCCGTCCTTCCTCCCCGTCCGCCGTCACCTGGATAAGAAGGTTGTTCATCAGGTTCTGCACATGCCAGGCCTGATCCGTCGGCAGGTCGCCGAAGCGGACCATGAACTCCTTCATCATCCGCACCGCCACGGGAGGCATCGTGCAGATGTGGCGGGCGTAGCGTTCGGCGCGTTCCAGCAACTGGTCATGCGGCACGACCTCATTGATCAGGCCGACCCGCAGCGCCTCGGCCGCATCCATCGGTTCGTCGGTCAGCAGCATCTTCATCGCGTCGATGTAGCGAAGCTGCTTGATCAGCAGGCTCGCGCCGGGCCCATTCCCGACCCAGCCCTGTGACGTCAGGGAGAATTTGAACTTCGCGTTCTCGGCGCTGGCGATGCGGATATCCGTGGTCGAGAGCAGGATATACAGCCCGGCGCCGGCGGCCCAGCCGTTCACTGCCGCGATCACCGGCTTCCACACGCGTGGGTAGTGATCCCCGAAGCGGCCATCGACTCCGGTCTTTTGCCCATGCACCGTGCCGGCCAAGGGCCAGAAGATTCGCTGAGTGCGAAGATATTCCCGCTCCTCCTCCGTCACATCCGGCCGGGGGGCCAGGTTATGGCCGCCACAGAAATGCCGGTTGCCTTCTCCGGTCAGGATCGCGCAACGGATGTCGCGGTCCTCCCACATGTCGATCCAGGCCTGGGAGATCTCATCCGAGGTCTTCTTGTCCAGGATATTGGCTTTCTCGGGGTTATTCAGCGTGATGTACGCGACCCCGTTCCGCTTCTCATATTTGATACCCAAGGTCCGATCCCTTCCTGGACAGCGTTGCGGGAAGGGTTGCCGCACCGGGGTTCGGTGTCAAATCCCAGCGCGGGACCAATGCGTCCGGCGAAGTCCTTCCATGCGAGCGCGCGTTCCTGGAAGAATAATGTCTCCTTGGGGTTGCCGGGGCGCTGGGAATCGCTATCCCCTCCAGCGTCCAAGAAACACCCGAGGTCCCGCCGATGCCGTCCCGCTCCATGGCACGCAACATCTTCCTGCTCGCCACGTGCCAGGCATTCGGCCAGGCCTGCAATACGATGATGTTCACCGCGACGGCGCTGGCGGTCTCGGGCGTGCTGCAGATCCCCGATCTGGCGACGTTGCCGGTGACGATGCAGCATCTGGGCGTGATGCTGGCCGTGTTCCCGGCGGCGGCGCTGATGCAGCGCAGGGGGCGCACGTTCGGGTTCCGGATCGGGTCCGTCATGGGCATGATCGGCGGGACGACCTGCGGGATCGGCCTTTACCTCGGTAGCCTGCTCATGATGTGCGCCGGCGGCTTGGTGCTTGGCTATGCGGTCGCCAGCCTGCAGATGTATCGCTTTGCCGCGGTCGAACTGGCCGACAGTTCCATGCGGGCCAAGGCGATTTCCTGGGTCACCGCGGGGGGCGTGGCGGCCGGCGTCATCGGGCCGGGGCTGGCGCGATGGACCTGGGACCTCTGGCTCCCGCTCTATACCGCGACCTATGCGGGCATGGTGATCCTGCACATCATCGTCTTCATCGTGATGGGCTTCATTCGCTTCCCGCCACCGGTGAAGGCCGATCCCGTCACTGGCCCGCAGCGCCCGCTGTGGGAGATCGCGACCCAGCCCAACTATCTGGTCGCGGTCACCGCGGCGATGATCTCCTTCGGCACGATGTCCTTTCTCATGAGCGCCTCGCCGCTCGCCATCGTCGCCTGCGGCCTGCCGCATACCGAGGCGCACTGGGTGATCTTCATTCATGTGATGGGGATGTTCGTGCCGTCCTTCTTCACCGGCAACCTGATCCAGCGCTTTGGCGTGCTGAACATCATGCTGGTTGGCGCCCTGGTGCTGTACGGCGGGATCGCCGCCGACCTGACCGGGCTGGATGCCTGGAATTTCCGGATCGGGTTGATGCTGAACGGGGTGGGCTGGAACTTCATGTTCGTCGGCGCGACGACGCTGGTCACCACGACCTACCGGCCGGCGGAGCGCGGCAAGGCGCAGGCGTTGAATGATTTCCTGGTCTTCGGCACGACCGCGACTTGCAGCTTCCTGGCTGGCATCCTGCAGCACAATCTGGGCTGGGTGCCGCTCAACTGGCTCTCGATCGTTCTGGTCGCGATCGCGGTGGTCGCTATCGGGTGGCTGCGGCTGCGTCCGCGCCCGATGGCGGCGTAACGCCTGACATTACGGTGGCTTTATGGGGGGGCATCTGGTGGTTTCGGAAAGGTCCCCTGGGCCGGCGGTTCGGGCCTGCATGCGTCCCGGTACATCCTAATTCGGTCAGGTTCTGCAACACATGCCAAAGTACGTCATTCACGGCGGCATGCTCAGGACAGGTAGCTCGTATCTCCAGGTCTAGCCCATCCTATTCATCGCTCCATCGTGTGATCGATGGCCTGACCTGCGGACGCGGTATCGCGGTGCGCAATTTCATCGCTCAAGCGGATCGTATCTGTTGGGCGTGAGGGTTGAC
>CAMCDA010000150.1 GCA_945873195.1 Asaia bogorensis | reverse complement strand
AGGGCATATTTGACCCTGGTGTACGAGTCTCAAGAATGATTTTACATGACTACATTCTGGAGGGGTTTCAGGTGCTGAGTCGAGGCGTTTCAAGGAGTTGAAGTATAGGGGAGAAGGAAGCTCGGATTAAACGACCCGTTCGAAGCCTGGAAAGCAAGGAAACGCCCATGCCCGCCTATCGTTCCCGCACCACGACTCATGGCCGTAACATGGCCGGCGCCCGCGGCCTGTGGCGCGCGACGGGCATGAAGGACGGCGACTTCGGCAAGCCGATCATCGCCATCGCCAACAGCTTTACCCAGTTCGTCCCCGGCCACGTCCATCTGAAGGACCTCGGCCAGATGGTGGCGCGGGAGATCGAGAGAGCAGGCGGCGTCGCCAAGGAATTCAACACGATCGCCGTCGATGACGGCATCGCGATGGGCCATGACGGCATGCTGTACAGCCTGCCCTCGCGGGAGCTGATCGCCGATTCCGTCGAATACATGGTCAACGCCCATTGCGCCGACGCGATCGTCTGCATCTCCAACTGCGACAAGATCACGCCCGGCATGCTGATGGCGACGATGCGCCTGAACATCCCGACGATCTTCGTCTCCGGCGGCCCGATGGAGGCCGGCAAGGTCATCCACAAGGGCATCGCGCGAAAGGTCGACCTGATCGACGCGATGATCTTCGCCGCCGACGCCGCCAACACGGATGAGGAAGTCGCGGTCATCGAGCGGTCGGCCTGCCCGACCTGCGGGTCATGCAGCGGCATGTTCACGGCGAACTCGATGAACTGCCTGATCGAGGCCTTGGGCCTCGGCCTGCCCGGTAACGGCACCGTGCTTGCGACGCATGCCGACCGGAAGGAGCTGTTCCTGGAAGCCGGCCGCAAGATCGTCGAGATCACCCGCCGCCATTACGAGACCGACGACATGTCGGTGCTGCCGCGGTCCATCGCCACGATGGCGGCGTTCGAGAACGCGATGACGCTGGATATCAGCATGGGCGGATCGACCAACACGGTCCTGCATCTGCTGGCCGCGGCGCAGGAGGGCGAGGTGCCCTTCACCATGCTCGACATCGACCGGCTGTCACGCCGCGTGCCCTGCCTGTGCAAGGTGGCGCCGTCCGTCATCAATGTGCATGTCGAGGACGTCCATCGCGCCGGCGGGATCATGGGCATCCTGGGCGAACTGGACCGGGCGAAGCTGTTGGATACCTCGGTTTCGACCGTGCATTCCGAGACGCTGGGCGAGGCGCTGAAGCGCTATGACGTGCAACAGACCGCGGATGAGGCGGTGAAGACCTTCTTCAAGGCGGCCCCCGGCGGCATCCCGACGACCGAAGCGTTCAGCCAGGCGGAACGCTGGCAAGACCTGGATGTGGACCGGGAGAACGGCGTGATCCGCGACCTGGAGCACGCGTTCTCCCAGGATGGCGGCCTTGCGGTGCTGTACGGGAACATCGCGCAGGACGGCTGCATCGTGAAGACGGCGGGCGTCGATACCTCGATCCTGACCTTCAAGGGTCCGGCGCGGGTGTTCGAGAGCCAGGATGCCTCGGTCGAGGCGATCCTGGGCAAGAAGGTGAAGGCCGGCGACATCGTGCTGGTCCGGTATGAGGGGCCGCGCGGCGGGCCGGGGATGCAGGAGATGCTGTATCCGACCAGCTACCTGAAGTCCGTGGGCCTCGGGAAGGTCTGCGCGCTGGTGACGGATGGCCGGTTCTCGGGCGGGTCGTCGGGCCTGTCGATCGGGCATTGCTCCCCGGAAGCGGCCGAAGGCGGCAATATCGGCCTGGTGGAGGATGGCGACATCATCGAGATCGATATCCCGAACCGGACGATCAACCTTGTCGTGTCCGATGAGGTGATGGCGCAGCGGCGGGCGGCGATGGAAGCCAAGGGCGACGCGGCGTGGCAGCCAGCGGAACCGCGGAAGCGGAACGTGACGGCGGCGCTGAAGGCCTACGCGGCGATGACGACGAGCGCGGCGCGGGGTGCGGTTCGGGATGTGAACAGCGTTCGTCGGCGGTAGTCTGGGAGGGGGGCTTCGGCGGCCCCCTCTATCGTAGTGGCTGGAAGGGGGCCTCAGTGATCCCCTTTTCGTCATGGTTGGGAGGCAGCACCCTTATCGTCGTGGCGGGCGAAGGCCCGCCATTCACGACTGGGGGTTTAGGTCGTGCTGGTGGCCCTTCGGCCACCACGACGGAGGAAGCATCACCCCCTCCAAGACAACGGGATCAAACCACCCCCGCGCCCTTCAATCGTTCCAACTCCGCATCGTCCAACCCCAGCAGCCCCCTGTAGATCTCATCATTATGAGACCCCAGCTCCGGGCCGAGCCAATTGACGCGACCAGGGGTGTCCGAAAGACGGGGCACGAGATTGGGCACCGCGAGGTCCCCTGCCCTCGGGTCCGTCATCCGCAGGATGTTCTCCCGCGCGGCATAATGCGGGTCCTCGAAGATCTCATCGATCGCGTAGACCGGGCCGCAGGGCACCTGTTCGGATTCGCATTTCCGCATCAGGTCATCGCGATTGAACTGCGCGGTCCAGATCGCCACCGTATCGTCCACGATCGCCCGGTCGCGTTCCCGCGCCGCGATCGTGCCCCAGCGGTCGGGTGCGGCGAGTTCGGGGCGGCCCATGGCGATCGCGAGGCGTTCAAAGATCTTGTCGCTGGTGCAGGCGATCGCGATCCAGCGGTTGTCCTTCGTCGGGTAGTGGCTGTGCGGAACCACGTTCACCGTCCCCGGCCCCATGCGCTGGCGGACATAGCCCTTGTAGGCGAAGGCGGGGGCGAGTTCGTCCAGGATGCGGAAGATCGATTCATATAATCCGATATCAACCACCTGCCCGCGCCCGGTCTTCTCCCGCGCCTGCAGGGCCAGCAGGGTGCCAAGCGCGCCATACAGGCCGGACAGGTAATCAGGGATCGTGGCCGATCCGGGCGTCACCGGCGCGCGGTCGGGATAGCCCGCCAGGAACGACAGCCCGCCGAACGCGTTGCCGATCCGCCCGAAGCCCGGCCGATCCTTGTACGGCCCGGTCTGCCCGAAGCCCGAAATCCGAACCATCACCAAACGCGGATTGACCTCCGACAGCACGTCCCAGCCCAGGCCCCATTTCTCCATCGTGCCTGGCTGGAAGTTCTCCACCAGCACATCGGCCTCGGCGACCAGACGCTTGAGCAGCACCACCCCATCCGGCTTGCGCAGGTCGAGCGTGATGCACTTCTTGTTCCGCGATTCCGACAGCCAGGGCAGCGTGTCGCCGCATTCATGCATGGTGCCGAAACGACGGGTCGCGTCGCCCACGCCGGGCAGTTCGATCTTGATGACGTCGGCCCCGAACTCCCCCAACTGCGTCGCGCAGAAGGGGCCGGCAAGGAAAGTCGCCACGTCCAGGACGCGGCAGCCCTGCAATGCTTGTGTATCCACGTTCGTCACCCCGCCTGCTCGACCACGCGGCGCGCGCGCATCACGATCGGATAGTCGATGAACTGGCCTTCCAACTGGATCGATGCCAGGCCCTTGGCCTCGGCTTCCTCAAAGGCAGCGATGACGCGGCGCGCCTGGGCGAGGGTTGCCTCATCCGGGGTGAAGGCCGCGTTGCCATCGGCGATCTGGTCCGGATGGATCAGCATCTTGCCCTGGAAGCCCAAGGCGGCGGCATGCCTGGCCGAGGCGATGAAGCCGTCGGTATCGCGCAGATCGGCCCAGACCGTGTCCATCGGCGGCTCGATCCCCGCGGCCCGGGACGCCATGACGCAGGCAGCGCGATGCGGCAGCAGTTCGGCCTCCGAGCGCGACCAGACCATGCCCATGTCCAGCGTGAAGTCCCCCGCCCCGAAGGCAATCCGCTTCGTCCGCGTGCCGGACCGGCAGATGGCGGTGACATGGGTCATGCCAAGCGCGGTCTCGATGATCGGGATCAGGTCGATCCCGCCCACCGGCAGGCCACGGTCGCGTTCCAGGGAGGCCAGCACCCATTCGGCGGCCTTGAGCTGGTCCGGGTCCTCGACCTTCGGCAGGATGATGCCGTCCAGACCCGGATGCACGATCGCCAGCAGGTCGGCGTGGCACCAGTCGGTCGACATGGCATTCACGCGCACATACAGCTTGCCATGACGCGGCTTGCCGACCGCCTCCACCACCATCGGCCGTGTGGCGGCCTTTTCGCTGATGGCGACGGCATCTTCCAGATCCAAGATGACGCCGTCGGCCGGCAGGGTCAGCGCCTTTTCCACGCGACGGGCATGGTTGCCCGGCGCGAACAGCAGCGAACGCAGGGCCGGCATTATTCGGCCGCCTTGCGGCGCGCGTGCCAGTCGGCGGCGCGGGGGATCGGCAGGCCCATCGTCTCGCGCAGCGTGGGACCTTCGTAGTCCTTATGGAACAACCCGCGCCGTTGCAGTTCGGGAACCAGGAGCCGAGCGACATCTTCATAGGTGCCGGGCATTGACGTCGCGGCGAGGACGAAGCCGTCACAGGCCGGGGCGGTGAACCATTCCTCCATCTGGTCGGCAACGGATTTCGGCGTGCCGCAGAACACCTTGTGCTCCTTGATCGTACCGCGGCCGGAGACCTCGACGAAGTCGCGAACGGTCGGGTTCTGCTTGCCCGACATCTCGACCACGCGGTCGCGGAACCCGTGCCAGGAGAATTCGGCCAGTTCCTCGTCGCTGAACGCCTCGTCGTAGCCCTTCTTGGAGAAATCGTAGTTCAGGACTTCCGAGATCAGTACCAGCCCGTCCACCGGCTTGGCCAAGCTTTCGATGATCGCGCGCTTTTCCTGCGCGGCGTCCTCCGACTCACCGACGATCACGTAGCAGGCGGGGGCGACCTTGACGTGGTCGGGGTTGCGCCCTTCGGCCGCGACGGCGTCCTTGAAGGCCTTGTACTGGCGCTTGCCGGCTTCCAGGCTGTGATAGATCACGAAGACCAGTTCGGCCCATTTGGCGGCGAAGGCCTGCCCGCGGCCGGACTGCCCGGCCTGGATCAGCAGCGGATGGCCCTGCGGGGACCGCGGCACGCTGAACGGCCCGCGGGAGTTGAAGTAGTGCCCGCGATGATCCAGGCGATGGACCTTGGTCGGATCGGCGAAGCGGCTGGTTTCCTTGTCCAGGATCAGCGCGTCGTCTTCCCAGGTGTTCCAATGGCCCATGACGACGTCCATGAACTCATCGGCGCGGTCATAGCGCGCGTCGTGTTCCATGTGCTTCTCGCCGCCGAAGTTCAGCGCCTCGGCGCTGTTCAGGGAGGTGACGATGTTCCACCCGACGCGGCCCTTCAGCATCAGGTCCATCGTCGCGAAGACGCGGGCGACGTGGTACGGTTCGTAGTAGGTCGTCGAATAGGTCGTCCCCAGGCCGATCTTGCTGGTGGCCATGCCCATCGCCATCAGGATCGTGCTGGGATCGAGCTTCACCGCGCGCACGCCGGCGGCGATCGCCTCGTGATGGTTGCCGGTGTAAAGATCGGGCAGCGCCAGGCGGTCGTCGAAGAACGCCATCTGGATCTTGCCGTCCTCCAGTGTGCGGGCGATGCGCTGGTAGTACTCCGGCGTCAGGAAATCCAGGATCGTGGACGGATGACGCCAGGAGCCTGGCAGGTTCGAGCAGTTCTGCGCCTGGAGAAAGGCAACCAGGGTCATCATCCGGGACTGGGAGGACATCGTCGTGGTCTCGCTATTTGTTCAGATCGGCACGTCAATATCCAGCAGCGGGGCATGCTGCTGGCAGCCATAGACATCGGTATCACCGAACTCCCCCGCCGGCACCAGCCGGGGCAGCGTGGCCTTGAACGCGAAGGCCGCGTCATAGGGCGTGAACAGCACGTGTTCCGCCTTCACGCCATAAAGCCTGGCGAACAGTTCGGGACACAGCACGCCGGTTTCCTTGACGCGGCGGAACGTGTCGGCGTTGTCGAACACGACATCGATGGTCAGTTCGAACGGCCCGGCGTTCTTGCTTTTGCAGACGCGGGCGATATCGCGGATGAAGGCCATGTCACACCATCTCGTATTCGATCGGGAACAGCTCGGTCGGGCGGTCCAGTTCGGCGACATGATAGACGCTGAAACGATAGACCGGCCCAACATCGATGTCAGACGGAGAGAACGGGAACGCCATGTTGCCTTCCTTCGCCAGCCGCCCGGGGAAATCGGTGTGCAGCATGTTGGTCCGGGCCATGCCGAGCACCGCGCTGGCCATCTCCTGGCTCTGCTGGGCCACGACCTCGATCACGAAGCCGATCTCATGCGGCAGGGTGCCGCGGATGAACTCCCGTTCCCCCATCACGCCATCACGGCCGTAGACACGGATGCCCAGGCGATAGGTGTCGGGCGTGGCGCCGAAAGCCGCGGCCTTGGTGGCGACTTCCGACCGCACCGAATCCAGGAACGAGTCCAGCCGCCCGATCAGCAGCGGATCGCGTGACCCGCAGATGCACAGCGCGCGGTAGCCCGCCATCTCCACCCCTTCCAGCTTGACGGTGTACTGGCTGGCGGGGTTCCACTTCATGCCGGAAATCCGCACCGCCCGGTCGCTGACCGCGTCGAACCGGCATTCGGATGTGTCGAGCATCCCGCCCGGCTCGATATGGTGGATCGGGCTGGAGTTCTCATGCAGGGAGTGGTTGGCGATGGACAGCGGGGTGCAGCGGCGGATCGGGTTGGTCGGCTCGCACTCGACATGATCCTCCCGCACCGTCACGAACAGGCAATCGTGGCCCTTGGGGATCGAGGGCGTGGCGCCGCATTCCAGCATCTTACCGGCATACCAGGCCGGGGCCGGGGGCAGCTGGGCGCGAATCGTGGCCGCGGCCCAAGGGGCAGGATCGCTGCTGCGGCCGGCAAGGACGACCTGCGCGCCGTTGTCCAGCGCCTCGATGAACGGTTCCGGCCCCATCATGCCGACGATGCGCGATGACCGGTCGATCACCGCGTCCGTCAGGTCCGGCTGATGCGCGAGGCCCTTGACCCGGCCCGCGGCGTTCAGGCGGCGGACGGTGTCCTTGTCCTGTTCGGCGTGGATCAGGGCCATCTTGAAGTGCAGCCCGTCCTCCCGCGCGATTTCCCGCGCCATGTCGGCCACCAGCTTCAGATGTGGCGCCCCGCCCGCCCCGCCGCAGGTGCCGATGACCAGGGGAATGCCCTCCCGGATCGCCGCGTTCAGCATCAGCCGCAGATCGCGCCGGATTGCGATGGGGGAGCAGAACGGCTTGCCCACGCCCAGATAATGCGGTCCCGGATCGACACTGCCGCCATCGACCCCGATCATGTCGGGCTTGCGGTCCAGACCGGCCTTCAGCGACGCCTCGGGGAAGCCATAGCCCAGAATGGCGCTGGTCGACAGCAGGCGGATTTCCTTGCTCATGGTCGGCGGCCCCGGGTCATCGTCGGTCTCCTGCTACGCGGTCCAGGGCAATCCACCCCAATCGGTCCCGGACCGCAAGCATGGGCCGCAAACGTTGCGCTGTGTGTGATCCGTGTTACGCTGCACTGCGACATAGAAGACGGGTGCCATTGCCATGAGCCAGACCCTCTCCCCCCCTGCGATCGCCCCCGTATCGGACCGCATTCCGGTGCTGGATATCGGCCCCTACCTCGCCGGCGCCCCTGGCGCGCGGGAGGCCCTGGCGGAACAGATCGCCAAGGCCTGCCACGACACCGGCTTCATGGTGATCCGCAACCACGGCATCGACCAGTCCCTGATCGATGGCTGCTTCGGCGCCGCCAATTCCTTCTTTGACCGTGATGAGGCCTACAAGACCCAATACAAGATCGGCGACCTGAACATCGGCTACCTGCCCTATGGCGCGCAGATCGTGCGGACGTCGAAGATCAACGTGAACACGAAGCCCAACCTGAGCGAGAGCTTCTACATCACCACCGACCTGTCCCCCGACGATCCCCGCATCGTCGCCGGTGACTCGCTTTATGGCCTGAACCGCTGGCCCGGCGACATGCCGGCCTTCAAGGCGCAGACCCAGGCCTATTTCAACGCGATGCGCCCCCTCGCGCAAAAGATGGTGTCCGTCGTCGGCACATCGCTGGGCCTGGAACCCGACTACTTCCAGCGCGCCTTCACCAACGAACCCTCCTGCACCCTGCGCCTGATCCGCTACCCGGCGCATGACGGGGCCGAGGACAACCAGTTCGGCTTCGCCCCCCATATCGACACCAACTTCCTGACCCTGCTGGCGCAATCCGCGCTGCCGGGGCTGGAGGTCCGCACCGCCCAAGGGGAATGGATCCGCCCCATCTCCATCCCCGGCTCCTTTGTCGTCAACACCGGCGAAATGCTTGGCCGTTACTCGAATGACGGGTATATCGCGACGCCGCACCGGGTGATCAACAATAACAACCAGCTGCGCCACGCGATCCCGTTCTTCTACGGACCGGGGTTGCAGGCGACGATCCAGCCCGTGCCGACCTGCGTCAGCGCGGACAACCCGGCGAAGTATGAGCCGCTGCTCTATGCCGATCATCGCCGCAAGCTGAACATGACCAATTTCGCCCACCGCCGCAAAGGCGCCGCCACCTCGGAGTATTGAGCATGCGCCTCGCCGTCGCCCTCGCTTTGTCCGCCGCCGCCGTCCTGTCCACCCCGGCCACGGCGCAGCAGCGCCCGCTCCGCGCCGTGATGAACATCGAGTTGCAGGTCCTCGACCCGATCGTCACCACCGCGACCGTGACGCGCGCCTTTGGCTACATGGTCTATGACACGCTGGTCTCGATGGACTCCAAGGGCGAGTTCAAGCCGCAGATGCTGGAAGGCTGGAAGGTCAGCGACGACCGCCTGACCTGGACCTTTACGCTGCGCCCGGGCCTGGTCTTCCACGACGGCGCGCCGGTGACGGCCGAGGATTGCATCGCCTCCCTGCAACGCTGGGCCAAGGCGGATGCCTTCGGCAAGCGGATGATGGCCGCGGCGTCCGATCTGCGGGCGATCGACGCCCGGACGTTTGAGCTGAAGCTGAACCGGCCCTTCGCCTTCGTGATCGAGGCGATCGGCAAGCCCAACATGCTCGTGCCCTTCATCATGCCGGCGCGGATGGCGGCGCTGCCGCCAAACAAGCAGAACACCGAAACGATCGGCTCCGGCCCCTATACGTTCAAGCGGGATGAGTGGCGGCCGGGCGACCGCGCCATCTTCCGGCGCAACGCGGCCTACCAGCCGCGCAACGAACCAGCGGACGGGCTGGCCGGCGGCAAGAAGCCGGGGATGGAAACGGTGGAACTGGTCAGCATGCCCGACCCGTCCACGCGGGTGACCGCGTTGCAGACCGGGTCTGTGGATTACCTGGAAGTCCTCCCGTTCGACTACATCGACCTGATGCGGAAAGACAAGAACGTCAAGGTCGTGATCCAGCCGCCGATGGCCCACATCATGGGCGGGCTGTCGGTCAACAACACCCAGCCGCCGCTGGACAACGTCAAGGTCCGACGCGCCCTGCAGATGGCGCTGGACCAGAAGGAGATCCTGGGCGGGATCGGGCTGCCAGCCGATATGTCAGTGCCGTTCTGCCAGTCGGTCTTCCTGTGCGGCGGCCCCTACGAGTCGGATGCCGGCACCGCGGCGCTGAGGGATGCCAGCCCCGACAAGGCCCGGGCGATGCTGAAGGACTCGGGCTACAAGAATGAGCCGATCGTGCTGCTGCACAGCACGGACTCGGCGATGATCAACCCGATCTCGATGGTGCTGATCGACCAGATCAAGCGGGCGGGCTTCAACCTGGAGGTCATCTCGTCCGACTACAGCTCCATGGCGCAGCGGCGGCTGAAGAAGGAACCGCTCGACAAGGGCGGCTGGAGCCTGATGCCGGTGGTCTGGAGCGGCTACGACATGATCAACCCGCTGTCGCATTACGCCACGGCCTATAGCTGCACGGGCAACTACCCCGGCTGGAACTGCGACCCCGGCATGCCGGAGTTGGTCGCGAAGTTCGAGGTTGAGGCCGATCCGGCAAAGCGCAAGGCCCTGGCGACCGAGATGCAGTTGCGGGTGCTGGACCAGGCGCCGCAGATGTTCCTGGGCCAGTTCGCCCCGCCCACCGCCTATCGCGCAAATCTGAATGGCGTGCTGCGGACCGGGGTCCACACATTCTGGAATATCACTCGCGACGGGTCCTGAGCTAAGCTCCCGGGATCGGCCCTCAGGGCCGATCAAGATAACGGGAGAAACGGTATGAAACATCGCCATGCCTGGCTGGCCGCGAGCATGCTCGCCGGCCTTGCCATCGCGCCTGATGCCAGCGCGCAACTGGCCATTTCCTCCAACGACGGCAAGGGCGTCCTGATCAAGGGCGTCAACACGGTCCCGGACAATCCGGTGCCCGACAACATCACGATCATCGACCTCAACGTCTCCCCGCCCAAGGTGCTGGCCACGGTCAACATGCCGGTCAGCCTGGTCGGGCCGCCGCAGAGCGTCGCCATCGCGCCCGACGAGTCCTTCGCGCTGATCACCGCGGCCACCAAGCTGGACCCGAACGACAAGAAGAAGGTCGTTCCCCACAACATCGTCAGCGTCGTGGACCTGAAGGCCAAGCCGCCCGCGGTGGTGCAGACGGTCGAGGCCGGGTTGGGCGCGACCAACGTCGCCATCAACAAGACCGCCACCCTGGCGCTGGTGACGAACCGGAACGAGGGCACGGTCTCCGTCTTCACCATCGCCGGCAAGACGCTGACCCCGGCTGGCAAGATCACACTGGGCGACGCCAAGTCGGGGCCAAGCTCGGTGGCGTTCACGCCGGACGGCAAGCGGGCCTTGGTGACGCGGGACGGAGACCACAAGATCTCGGTCCTGACGGTCAACGGCAACACGGTCGAGCATTCGAAGCGTGACATTCATTCCGGCCTCAAGCCCTATCCGCTCGGCATCAGCCCGAAGGGTGACTGGGCCGCGATCGCCAATGTCGGCATGGGCAGCGGTGATTCCGATACGATCGCGCTGATCGACCTGACGCTCGATCCGCCGCGGGTGGTGGACACCATCAGCGTCGGTCAGACACCCGAGAGCCTGACCGTCGCCCCCGACGGCAAGCACGTGGTCGTGACGGTGATGAACGGGTCGAACAAGGTGCCGGGGTCGCCGTTCCTCAACGCGAACGGACGGGCGCCGGTGTATGCCGTGGAGAAGATGAAGTTCCGGAAGGTGGCGGATGCCAAGGTCGGCGTCTGGTGCCAGGGCGCGGCGTGGAACAAGACCTCTACCCTCGTCCTGGTGCAGTGCATGGCGGAGCAGGAGATCCAGATGCTCAAGTTCGACGGCAAGTCGTTGAAGCCGGCCGGGGCGATCAAGGTCTCCGGCGGGCCGTCGGGCTTCGGCACCACGCCGCCGAAGTAGCGCTCTGCTTGGGGCCCATCCGGCGTTGCGCCGGGTGGGGCACCCTTGCCGCGGCGGGCGTTATGGGCCATGCCGCGCCGCACCTGATCCAGGAAGGAGACGACCCATGGCCGACCGGCCCTATACACTCGCGGACCTTGAAGTGCTGCAACAGTGGGACACGCCCACGATCTGCAACGGGCTGGAAGTCGTGGTCCCGGAACGGCGCGCGATCGGCTTCACGACGGAGCCGATGGTGTGCATCGACCCGAAGGCCAAGCCAATCGTTGGCGTGGCGCGGGTGGGCATGATCCGATCGACCGAGCCGCCGCGCGGCAAGGTGACCGACCGGGCTAATTGGTATGACTACGTAGCCAAGACGACCGAGATCCCGACGATCGCGGTGTTGCAGGACATCGATGGCCGGGTTGGGTATGGCGCCTATTGGGGAGAGGTCCAGTCGACCATCCACAAGTCACTGGGCTGCGCCGGTTGTGTCACCAACGGATCGTTCCGCGACCTGGATGCCTGGGCGCCTGGGTTCCAGATGATCGGTGGTCGGGTGGGGCCGAGCCATGCTTGGGTGCATATGGTTGATTATGGAAAGCCCGTGAATGTTTTCGGGATGCAGGTGGGGCATGATGATGTGATTCATGCCGATTTCCATGGGGCTGTTGTGATTCCGGCTGATGCAGTCAGGAAACTTCCGGCGGCGATTGATTTGGTGTCGCGGCGGGAGAAGGTGATTTTGGATGTCTGCCGGGCTCCGGACTTTTCGCCCGCGAAGTTGCGGGCGGCTTTGAAGAGTGCGGCGGAGATTCATTAAACCCTGAAGTAGGTTCCGGGGGGAGGCTTACCCCTCCCCCCGGCCTCGGTCCGCTTCGCGGCCCAAGCCCTCAAGGGGAGGGGAGTATTCTTCTCCCCGCCGTCTCAGCCATCCCCTCATTTTTTATTCTGTGATTCCAAGGTATACTCCGACTCCCCGGAAATCCGAAAAACCTCTTGCCAACCGGCGGCGAGGCGATTCTGCTCTGCTCATGATCCTCGCTGGCTTCCTTGACGCCGAATCACGGCGTGACCTGATCGAACTGGCCCGTGACGGCTCCGCGGCACAC
>CAMCDA010000149.1 GCA_945873195.1 Asaia bogorensis | reverse complement strand
ATTGGCCGGGCCAAATGCCCAAGCCGGTCCGACCGAAAAAGGAGACCAAGCCATGATGAAGGACGCGATCTACGGTGGCGTGAACGCCGCGGTGGTGACGGCGATGAATGACGACCTGTCGATCGACCTGGATCGCATGGCCGCCCATTCCCGCTGGCTGCTGGCCAATGGCTGCAATGGCCTGGGCATCCTGGGCACGACCGGAGAGGCCGCCAGCCTGGGAATCCAGGAGCGGATGACGGTCCTCGATGGCCTGGTCGCGCGTGGCATCCCGGCGGCCCGGATGATGCCCGGCACCGGCACGGCGGCCCTGACCGACACCGTGCTTCTGACCCGCCATGCCGAGGCCGCTGGCTGCCCCGGCGCCCTGCTGCTGCCGCCGTTCTACTACAAGAACCCCTCCGAGGACGGGCTGTTCGCCTATTTCAGTGAGGTGATTCAGCGGGTTGGCGGCAACATCAAGTTGTATCTATATAATTTCCCGCAGCAGTCGGCGATCCCGTTCAGTGTCGACCTGATCGGGCGGCTGTTGAAGGCCTATCCGGGCAAGGTGAAGGGGCTGAAGGACAGCTCCGGCGACTATGAGAACGGCCTGGCCTATGTGCGGAACTTCGCCCGGGATGGGTTCGAGGTCTATGCCGGCGACGACACCCTGCTGAAGCCGCTGCTGGAAAAGGGCAGCGCCGGGTGCATCACGGCGGCGTCGAACGTGAACTGCGCGACGGGGCAGATCGTCTATTCGAACTGGAATAATGAGACCGGGGCGGCGGCGCATGAGATCTTGGCGGCGACGCGCAAGGCGGTGATTTCGGTGCCGTTGATCTCGGGGTTGAAGGCGCTGGTGGCGCGGAACACGGGCAATCCGGCTTGGGAGAACATCCGGCCGCCGCATATGAAGCTGACAGGGGCGCAGAAGGCTTCGCTGTTCACCGCGTTTGATGCTTCGGGGGTTGTCTTGCCGAAGGCGGCTTGATGGGTCGGTGGGGGCGCTACCCCTCCCCCAGCCCCTCCCTCAAGGGGAGGGGAGTCGAGGGGGGATTGTCCCTCTCTCCACCTCGACCACCAGCGGCTTCACCTTCGCGGGCGAGCCAGTCGGGGATGGTGCGGCGGAACTTGGGGTTTCCGTGCCCTTCTGACGCGGCCAGGGTCTCGACCGGGCCCATGCTACCGACCGGGCGTTCGGCGAAGCGGCCGTGCTGCAGCAGCCGGTCATACAGGACGATCGCCCCCGCCACCGCCAGGTTCAGCGAAAACCGAGTCGGGATCTGGATGACGTGCCGGCATCTCGCCTGCAACGCGGGGGACAGGCCGGACCGCTCCGGCCCCAGAACATAGGCGGCGCTCAGCGGATGGCGGAAGGACGGGAGTTCCACCGCGTCGTCCAGCCGTTCCACCCCCACCAGCACGCAGCCCTTGGGCAGACGCAGCGACTCGACATCATCGAACCCCCACATCGGCACATGCGCGGGCGTGTCGGCGGTATCCGCGAGGCGTGAGGCCCGCGAATCCCAGCCTCGCCCGATCGTAAAACAGAACGACGCCCCAAAGGCATGCGCCGTGCGCAGCAGGGCGCCAGCGTTCGCCGATTTCGACACGCCCTCCACCCCGATGCCGAAATATCCGCGAACCCTGGCTTCAACCATCCAACCGGTCTATGGCCGAACCTATGTCCGACGCAACCGATGCCCGTCTCGCCGATCAGTACGAGACCTATCCCTATCCCCGCCGCGACCCGAAGGATGAGGCCAAGCGCCTGATCGTCGGCAGCCCCAGCCATCTGGTCGAGATCGACCACTGGGTCTTCGGCGCGACCCGCCCCGCCGACCGCCCGCTGCGCGCCCTGTTCGCCGGCGGCGGCACCGGGGACGGCACGATCATGCTCGCCCAGCAGATGGCGCAGCGGAACCGGCCCGGAACGGTGACCTGGCTCGACCGGTCGTCCGCGTCCCTCGCCATCGCCCGATCGCGGGTGGAGGCGCGCAAGCTGACCAACGTGATCTGGGAGCAGCGTTCCATCCTCGACCTGGCCAGTTCCGGCCTTGAGCCGTTCGACTACATCGACTGCTGCGGCGTGCTGCACCATCTGCCCGACCCGGCCGCGGGGCTGCGGGCGTTGACCTCGGTGCTGGCCCCCGGCGGCGGCATGGGGCTGATGGTCTATGCCCCGCATGGCCGCACCGGCGTCTACATGATCCAGGAGGCGCTGCGCCTGCTCGCCCCACCCGACCGGCCGCCGGCCGAACGGCTGGATGTCGCGCGCCGGGTGATGAAACACCTGCCGGACACCGCCTGGCTGCGGAACAACCGCAACTTCGACGACCACGTGAACGGGGGCGACGCGGGGCTGTATGACCTGCTGCTGAACCCGCGCGACCGGGCCTTCACCGTGCCCGACTTCCACGCGCTGTTGTCCGATGCCGGCCTGTCCGTCGCCTGCTGGGTGGAGCCGATCCGCTACGACCCGATCCCCCTGCTGCCCGATCCCCGCCTGCGCGCCCGGGTGGAGGCCATGGACCCCCTCGCCCGTGCCACCCTGGCCGAGGCCCTGGCCGGCAACATGTCCGTCCATATCGTCTACGTCACCCGCGCCGGAGAGGAACCGACGCGCGCCGACCCACTGGCCGATGATGCGGTACCGATCTGCCGGGAGGTGACGGGCGAGACCCTGGCCCGCGGCATCGGTGCCGACGGGACCATGATCCTGGGCGTGGACGGCCTACGTATCCCCGTCGCGGTTCCACCTCAGGCGGGCGCGATCCTGCGCTTGATCGATGGAACCCGGACGGTGCGGGACATCGGGACCGAACTCGCCGGCCGAGGGATCAAGGAAGACGTGTTCCGCCGAGCCTGGCAGGCGACATTCACGGCGATGGAGCGGGTGAACCGGGTGCTGCTCGCCCTGCGCGGCCCCTGACGGGCGACCCCACGCGCCGGGTCGGACCCGAACGCGCGCGCTGGGTGAAAGGATCGGCGGCTGGCGCAAGGCCAGCCGCCGGCCTGTCCCTAGGACCGACGCCACCAACCGCGTTTGCGTTCCGCCGGCGCCGTCGCGTCCTGACCGATGACGATCGGCTTGATCACCGATTCAGACGTTGGTTCCGGCGCGGCCGGGGCCGGTTCCGCTGGTGCAGGGGTGGCTACCGCCTCGGCACTCACCACGGCAGGTTCCGGCGCTGATGCCGCCAAGGGGGACAGTTCCGGGATGGCCACTTCCGGGATGGCCACTTCCGGGGTGGGCGGTTCCGGGGTGGGCGGTTCCGGGGTGGGCGGTTCCGGGGTGGCCACTTCGGGGGCGAGCGGTTCCACAACCGGCGCCGCCACGATCGGTTCCGCCGGCACCGGCGCGTCGGCCACGGGTTCCATAGGCGAGACCACTTCCGCTTCGGCTACGACCGGCTCGGCTGGCATCTCCACGGCGACCGGTTCCGGCGCCGTGGTTTCCGCCACCGCTTCATCAGCGACTGATGGTGTCAGGGCGTCAGCCTGGGCCTGCGCTGGCTCCCGCGGGCGAACGGTCGGGATCAGGGCACGCGCCTCGGCGACACGTTCCACCTGGTCCATGACGTCGAATATGTCGAACACTTGGCCGCCGAACGGATTGGCCGGCGTGGGACCAGTGTAGACCGGAGGCAGTTCGGGTTGGTCAGCGCCGGGTTCGGCCACCGGCAGCAACTCGCCTTCATCCCGCCGCCGCCGCCGCCCGCCGCGCCGTCCGCGCCGACGACCCTTGCCGTCGTCATCGCCATCGGCCGCGGCTTCCTCGGCCGAGGGAACTTCGGTTCCCCCAGCCTCGGGGGCGCCCGCTTCGACGGTCTCGGTTGCCACCGTCTCGGTCATGACGGCCTCGGCCACCACGACGTCACCCGCTGTCGTTTCGGGGCCATCGGAGTCCTGTGACTCGTCGCCTTCCTCGCCGGCGATGGCCGTCCCATCCTCGCGCCGGCCCCGGCGCCGACGGCGACGGCGACGGCGGCGTTCCTGCTCCTCCGCCTCGGACGCCGCGGCGCGGGTCTCCTCGGTCGATTCGGCGGTGATGTCGGTCGAAGCTTCGTCCGCCACCGGCATCTCGCGCGCTTCCACGCGAGCATCGCCACGGGCTTCCTCAGAGGCCTCCGCGCGCGGCTCGCCACGCGCTTCGCCGCGTTGATCCCCACGCGCTTCGCCGCGTTGATCCCCACGCGCTTCGCCGCGATACGACCCGCGCTGATCCCGGCGCGGCTCGTGCCGCACCTCCTCCACCGTGTCCGTGGGTTCGTCCGGAACCTCGTCATCCTCGCCAATGTCATCGGCGGGATGCGGCGGCAGGATCGGCTGCTGGAAATCGGGGGTAATGAAGGATGGCGTCTCACCGGGCACCTGGGCCCGCGCGCGCTCGATCCGGAAGGCCGGGGAAATCTGCGAGTCATCGGCCGCGATGATCACCCGCATGCCGTAGCGCTGCTCGATCTCGCGCAACCGGTCGCGCTTGTGGTTCAGCAGATACAGCGCGATCGGGGTCGGGACATGCACGATGATCTCGGCCGAACGGCGCTTGCTGCCTTCTTCCTCGATCCCGCGCAGGACATGGATCGCGGCACTTTCCGTGCTGCGGACATGGCCAGTGCCGCCACAATGCGGGCATGCGACGAAGCTGGTCTCCGCCAAGGACGGGCGCAGGCGCTGCCGGCTCATTTCCAGCAGGCCGAAATGGCTGATGCTGCCGATCTGGATGCGCGCGCGGTCGTTGCGCAGCGCGTCCTTCAGGCGGCGTTCCACCATCGCGTTGTGCCGGCGCGACTCCATGTCGATGAAGTCGATGACGATCAGCCCGGCCAGATCCCGCAGGCGCAACTGGCGCGCGACCTCATCGGCCGCCTCCAGGTTCGTCCGCAGCGCGGTTTCCTCGATGTTGCGTTCCCGCGTCGACCGGCCGGAGTTCACATCGATCGCGACCAGCGCTTCCGCCTGGTTGATCACCAGATACCCACCCGAGCGCAACTGCACCGTCGGGCTGAGCATCGCGTCGAGCTGCGCCTCCACCTGATAGCGGGCGAACAACGGCTGCGACTGGTCGCGCCAGAGCTGCACCTTGCGCGCATGGGCGGGCATGAGCATCCGCATGAACTCATGGGCCGCGCGCCAGCCGTCGACGCCATCGACCTGGACCTCATCGATGTCGCGAGCATAGACGTCGCGGATGGTCCGCTTGATGAGGCTCGCTTCCTCATAGATCATCGCCGGTGCGATGGATTTCATCGTGTGGTCGCGGATGTCGTCCCACATCCGCAACAGGTATTCGCAGTCGCGCTTGATCTCCGGCTTCGGGCGCGCCGCGCCGGCGGTGCGGATGATCAGGCCCATGCCGCGGGGGATATCCAGCTCGGTCATCACCTCCTTCAGGCGGCGGCGATCGGTGGCGGAGGTGATCTTGCGGGAAATCCCGCCCCCGCGCGGGGAGTTCGGCATCAGCACGCTGAACCGGCCGGCGAGCGACAGATAGGTGGTCAGCGCCGCGCCCTTGGTGCCGCGCTCTTCCTTGACAACCTGCACCAGCATGATCTGGCGGCGGCGGATGACTTCCTGGATCTTGTAGCTGCGCAGAAAGCGCGACGGCATGCGGCGTTCGCCGGGCTCATCGACGCTGTCGGGGTCGCCGCCCAGGGTTTCCGGCGGCGGGCCTTCGTCCTCGTCGCTGTCCGAGCCGTTGGCGTATCCGTCGCCGTTGTCCTGGCCATTGGCCATGTACTGGCCGTCGTCCTGGCCACGGCGGGAGTCGTCCTCGGCATAGCCAGCCTCGTCATCCGTCTCGGCGCGGGCGGAGTCCGACGGGACCACATAAAGGGCCGGCCGAGCGGGGTAGGCCCAGGGTTCGGGGTCGGGTGATTCGATGGGGGGGCTGGGGTCGGCCTCCTCGGCGGCGCTGGCGATCGCCGGCACGCCGGGCAGTGCCCACGACTCGGTTGGCGTGGTCTCGGGCGCCACCACGTCTTCGGCAACAGGTTCCTCGGCAACGGGCGCCTCCGGGATCGGCAGGGTCAGCGCTGGCAGGCCCGCCTTGGCCCAGGCTTCCGGCGCGCTTTCCACCACCGGCGGCGCCGGCCGGGCGGTGACGATCAGCGGCGGCATGTCCGGACGCGCCCAGGCCTCGGCCCGCAGCGCGTGAACGACGGCGGTCTCGGGCTGTGCCGGCTCCCCGCGTGATCCATTCCCGCGTTCCCGGCGCCCTCGGCCGGAACGGCCCGACGAACCTCGGGTGGTTGACCGCGGGGCCGCCCGTGGCGCCGCGACGGGTGCCGGAGCAGATTTGGCAACGGTGGCCTCGCTCAGCGCGAGTTCGAGATCGTCTTCCTCTTCTTCCCGGCGCGCTTCCTCGGCTTCCATTTCCATGAGCCGTTGGCGGTCGGCGACAGGGATCTGGTAGTAGTCGGGGTGGATTTCGCTGAAGGCCAGGAAGCCGTGTCGGTTTCCGCCGTATTCGACGAACGCGGCCTGAAGGCTTGGTTCAACGCGGACAACCTTGGCGAGGTAGATATTGCCTTTCAGATGCCGCTTGGCGGATGTCTCAACGTCGAAATCCTCAAGCCGGGTACCGTCCAGCACCACGACGCGGGTTTCTTCCGCGTGCGTGGCGTCGATCAACATGCGCTTCGTCATAAAGTGCGAAACTCCGAAAAGCCGAACGGCATCCGGGGGCCGCCCAAAGCGGGGCGCGCACCGGACGGCGGCTGAATTGGTTTGTGAGGAAGGGCACGTCCCGTGTCAGGAACCACCGAAGCCAGCCGCGGCACGCGTTCGCGTCATTGCCCAAGGGGCCGCCCAAGGGGGACCCGGGGGAAAAACATGATGCGAATAGCCAATGCGGCGGAAGTGCGGTCTGGTTCATCTGTCCCTGGCAGAAGGGCGCTGCATCCCCGACAGGGAACGCCACCCGTTGGTGAGGTCGGCTGCCTGCCATTCCCGGCGGCCATCCACGATGGACGTCCGCGACGGATTGGCCCCGGCGCGCCTCGGCCCCAATGAGCCTTGGTTGATGAAACCAGGGCCGTATCGGCGGCGGGCGCGACTCGGACGGTGACACAGCCTGGGCGGCGCGGACCCTTCCCCCTTCGTCTATCGTCCAGATTCCGGCTGGTAAGCCGCCAGGGTCTGGTCCGACAGGTCGCGGAGTCACGCGGTCGCCCGTAGCAGGCAGGAAGCGCCGGAAACCGGCTGCCTCCATTCGTGTCATCGGAGCGTCCGGACCATGAAGCAAACCGCCCTCGATCGCAAGCGTCTCATTTTCTCGGCCATGAACCAGCCTTAATCAACGAGGAAGCTGCATTCCCGTATCCGATGTGTTAAGTGGAACCCATGATCGCCCCGTCCCCGATCACCCGTCGCCTATTGCTGGGCCGTCTTGGCGCCGGCACCGCCGTGCTGGGCACCCTGACCTGGGCCCTTCCAGCATTGGCCGCGCCAAAGCCGTCCACCACCCCCTCCCAGGCGGCCAACAAGCCCATCGTGATGCTGGACCCAGGCCATGGCGGTCGTGATCCCGGCGCGATCGGCATATCCGGCACCCATGAAAAGATCGTTACCCTCGCGGCCGCGCAGGAACTCCGCCGCCTGCTGGAAGCCGATGGCAAGTATCGGGTTGAAATGACCCGCACGCGGGACGTGTTCATTCCGCTGGATGATCGCGTGGCACGGGCGCGAGCACGCAATGCGGCCCTGTTCGTCTCCCTGCACGCCGATGCCCTCTCCGATCACTCCGTCCGCGGCGCATCCGTCTATACACTCGGCACCACCGCGTCCGACGCCCAAAGCGCCGCGCTGGCCAAGCGAGAGAACAGCGCCGACCGCTTCATCGGCGCCGCCTGGCGCGACGCCCCGCCCGAGGTCGCGCAAATCCTGGGCAGCCTCGTGCGTCGGGAAACCCGCGCGGGCTCCATTAAGATCGCGCGCACGCTGGTCGGGCAACTGGACCGTGACCTGCCGATGCTGCCGAACCCCGCCCGCCACGCCGGATTCGCGGTGCTGAAAGCCGCCGATATCCCCAGCGTCCTGGTCGAAATGGGCTTCATGTCGAATGCCAAGGACGAAGCCGCGCTGCGAAAGCCCGAACACCGGCGCGTCGTGGCGGCGGCGATGAAGCGCGCCATCGACGGGTATTTCGCCAATAGCAACCGCACGCAGGAAACCGCCCCGGCCTCCACACGAACCGGCTGACGAAACCGGCCGGATTCAGCCTTTTCCGCCAGGCCAGTCTGGTGAATTGTCCCACGAGAGCGCATATGCGTACGATAATGAGCATTCGTTGACATGACCAAACCGTTGACTGCGGGCGATCCGCTCGTTCCCACGCCCGACCCGCGCCACCAGCCCGCCGCGCCCAAGCCCAAGGCAGCGCCACCTCGGCGCGCCAACCTGTTCGTGCGCGTGCTGCGCGGTCTGTTCGGCGCCCTGTTCGGCATTCTGACGCTGGTCGGGGTCGTGGGCGGTGTCGGCGGCTGGATGGCCTATCAGCATTTCAGCGCCGGCCTGCCGGATGTGGAAGGACTGCGGAACTACCAGCCGGCGGTCATGAGCAGGGTCTACGCCGGCGACGGCCGCCTGTTGTCGGAACTCGCGACCGAACGGCGCATCTTCGTGCCGATCGACTCGATCCCCGAGCTTGTGCGCCAAGCGTTCCTTTCGGCCGAGGATCAGAACTTCTGGACCCATCGCGGCGTCGATCCGCTCGCGATCGCGCGCGCCGCCATGTTCAACGCGATGCAGGCCGGCCAGGGCAAGCGCCCGGTCGGCGCGTCCACCATCACCCAGCAGGTCGCGAAGAACATGCTGCTGGACAACGAACTCTCGATCGCCCGCAAGGCGCGGGAGGCGATCCTGGCATTGCGCATCGAGGAGCATCTGTCCAAGGAGCGCATCCTCGAACTGTACCTGAACGAGATCTATCTGGGGCTGAGCGCCTATGGCGTGGCCGCCGCCGGACATGCGTATTTCAACAAGTCGCTGGAAGAGCTGAACCTCCAGGAAGCGGCGTTCCTGGCGGCTCTGCCGAAGGCGCCGAACAACTACAACCCGTTCCGTTACCCCGATGCCGCCAAGGCGCGCCGGGACTGGGTGCTGGACCGCATGGCGGAGGACCGGGCTATCACCCCGGCTCAGGCGGCGTCGGCCAAGGCCGAACCGATCGCCCCGCATGAATTCCGCCGCCCGCCGCCGATCCCCGCGGGTGACTGGTACGCCGAGGAAGTGCGCCGCCAGTTGATCGCCCAGTTCGGCCAGGAAGTCGCGACCCAGGGCGGGCTGATGGTCCGCACCAGCCTGGACCCGGCCTTGCAGCTCACCGCCGAACGCGTGCTGCGCGATGGGTTGGTCGCATACGATCGCCGGCATGGCGGCTGGCGCGGCCCGGTGACCCGGATTGAGACGACCACCAACATCGACCGCGACTGGCCCGCGGCCCTGGCGCAGGTCGGCCGCCCCGCCGGCATGCCGGGCGACTGGCGCCTTGCGGTCGTCACCAGTGTCACCGACGCCGAGGCGCGGGTTGGCTGGCAGGAGGCCGGCGCGCGCAAGACCGCCCCGCTGCTGCTGTCCGATCACGCCTGGGCGCGACCGGTGCGCGACGGCAAGCCCGGCGCGGCGCCTCGGCGCATGGCGGAGCTGGTGCAGCTCGGGGACGTCGTGATGATCGACCCACGCGGCGTCGTGCCAGCCGTAGCCGCACAGGCCCCCCCCCCGACGGCCGCGGCGCGCGGGCGTCCTGCCCAGGCGCCCTCCGAACCGCGCGCCTCGTTGCGCCAGATACCGCTGGTGCAGGGCGCTCTGGTGTCGATCGAGCCGACCACCGGCCGCGTCGTGGCCATGGTCGGCGGCTGGAGCTTCGAGCAAAGCCAGTTCAATCGCGCGACGCAGGCCCAGCGCCAGCCGGGCTCCAGCTTCAAGCCGTTCGTCTACCTGACCGCGCTGCAGAAGGGCATTTCGCCGAGCCAGAAGTTCCTGGACGCGCCGATCGTTGTGGATACGCCGGCGGGAAGATGGCGGCCGGGCAACTATGAAGGCACGTTCAACGGCCCCGTCTCAATGCGGAACGCGCTGGAGAAGTCCCTGAACCTTGTCACGCTGCGGATCGCCCAGCAGGTCGGGATGCAGGCCGTGGCGGATACCGCGATCGCCTTCCACATGGTCGATTCCATGCCCCGGGTGCTGCCCGCCGCGCTGGGCGCCGTCGAAACCACGGTGCTGCGGGAAGCCGGCGCGTTCGCCGCGCTCGCCGCCGGGGGGCGGGAAGTCGTGCCGACGCTGATCGACAGCGTGCAGGACCGCAACGGCCATGTCGTCTGGCGGGCGCCCAGCATCGCCTGCCCCGCCTGCGATGAAGCGTCCGCCTCGCCGGTGCTGGAGGATACGCGCAAGCAGATCGCTGATCCTGCCAGCGTCTTTCAGCTCGTGACCATGATGCAGGGCGCCGTGGCGCGCGGCACTGGCACCCGCGCGGCACAGGGTCTCGGCCGGCCGATCGCCGGCAAGACCGGCACGACGCAGGATTTCTCCGACGTCTGGTTCAGCGGCTTTACCCCGGATCTTGTCACCGCCGTCTGGGTTGGCTTCGACACGCCCGCGTCCCTCGGCAACAACGAAACCGGCGGGTCGGTCGCGGCCCCTATCTTCCGGGAGTTCATGGCGGTGGCCCTGCGCGACAGGCCGGTGCTGCAATTCCCGCAGCCGGAGGGCATCTCGGTCGTCAGTTGGGACAGCAGCAACGGCACGGTGACTGACGCGTTCAAGCCCGGCCAGGTGCCCGGCGCGTCGTCCGGCACGATTGGCGGCGGCGGCGGCACGGTGATGTCGGATGCACCCGGCGGCGGCGGCACGGTGATGTCGGATGCACCCGGCGGCGGCGGCACCGTGCACGGCGGAGTCGACAGTTCGCTTGGGGGGCTGTATTGACCGCGCCCGATCCCGATCCGGTCCGAGACCATGCCAGCTGAATCCGAAGCCCTGAACGAACAGATCAAGCAGTCCGTCGCGCTGCTGAGGAGGCATCTTTGACTGGGATGTCGCCGAAGCCCGACTCGCGGAACTGAATCACCGCTCCGAAGATCCGGCGCTGTGGAATGACGCCGCCGCCGCGCAGAAATTGATGCGTGAGCGGAACCAGATTGCCTCCCAGATGGATGGGGTGCGCAAGATGGAAGCCGACGTCGCCGATGCGATGGAACTGATCGAACTCGCCGAGGGCGACGGCGACGCCGCGATGGTGGCCGACGCACTGACGTCGCTGCGCGCGATCGCCGAGGAAGCCAAGCGGCGGGAAATCGAAAGCCTGCTGTCGGGTGAAGCCGATGGCAACGACTGCTTTATCGAACTGAACGCCGGCGCCGGCGGGACCGAGGCGCAGGATTGGGCCGAGATGCTGATGCGCATGTACATGCGCTGGGCCGAACGGCATGAGTACAAGGTAGAACTGCTAGACCAGAGCGAGGGCGAACAGGCCGGCATCAAGTCGGCGACGCTGCAAATCACCGGCCCGAACGCCTATGGCTGGCTGAAGACCGAGGCCGGTGTCCACCGCCTTGTCCGCATATCCCCCTTCGACTCAAACGCTCGGCGGCAAACCAGCTTTGCGTCGGTTTATGTATCGCCGGTGGTGGATGACGCGATCGAGATTGAAATCAACCCGGCCGACCTGAAGGTCGATACGTTCCGCGCGTCGGGCGCCGGCGGGCAGCACGTGAACAAGACGGAAAGCGCGATCCGGATCACGCATGTGCCATCCGGAATCATCGTCGCATGCCAGACCGATCGCAGCCAGCATCGCAATCGCGCCAACGCGATGGGGATGCTGAAGTCCCGGCTGTACGAAATGGAATTGCAGAAGCGGGAAGCAGCGTCCGCGGCGGTTGAGGACTCCAAGACCGACATCGGCTGGGGACACCAGATCCGAAACTACGTCCTGGCGCCCTACCAGTTGGTGAAGGACCTCCGGACGGGCGTCGAGAAAGGCAATCCGGACGCGGTGCTGGATGGCGGGCTGGATGATTTCATGGCAGCCGCGCTGGCGGCACGTTCCGGCACCACACGGTCGGAAGCGAGCGCCCAGGCGCGTTAACCCTTTCTTGGGGTTTGTCAGGTAAAGCCGGGGCATGCGCGATCTGTGTCATGTCACCCGCTTCGCCGTGCACACCCTGGTTGGCGTGAGCCTGTTTCGGCTGATTGGCGTTGCGGTAGTAATCCTGCATGTATTCACCGGTTTCATTGAATACAGCGGTGTGTCGAAGCACGTAGTACGCACGTTTCAAAGCCTGGAAGCTCTGCTTTTCGCTTCCGACGTAACGTGCATGGTGCTATTTTCTTGGGCGAGAGCTCATGACTCCCCTCATTTTTGATTCCCGCATTACTATGTCCATGCAGGCCGCGACTCTCCTGGACACCGCTTTTTGTATCAGGCTGGGTTACGTGACTCGGGGTGTGACCCGGTCAGCTGGCCCAGCTTCCCGTTGCAGGTGGCGGG
>CAMCDA010000148.1 GCA_945873195.1 Asaia bogorensis | reverse complement strand
GGCGCGTCAGAACGGCAGCTCCGCTTCGCTGATCGCGCCCGGCCCGTCGTCGCGGTGCCAGACGATCTCGGTCACTTCGCCCTGGTCCAGGAACCGTGTCTCGATCGCCAGTATCTCGTAGCGGCCCCGTTGCAGGCGGCGGACGTCATGGCGCGTCAGGCCGGTGGCGGTGCGGATGATGGTCATGATGCGGTGCTCCTCTGCTCGCCCAGCCAATCGCTGGTGGCCAGCGGAACCGACGGCCCTCGGGGCGGGTCAGCACCGGAGGTCCGCGCGCCAGCGGAGCCGGCTTGCGCGGGACGCAAGGCCTGCCTTGCGTACAAGCGGGCCGGCTCCGTGCAGCCGGACGGACCGGAGCCGCGCTTGCGCGGCACACCGCGCGCGGTGTGGTGTTGAGGCGGCGCGACCTTGGCCGGCGGTAGAATGGAAGAACCAGTGAGGGGGTTTTCCTCCCTGTCTTACGTGGCTGCCGTCCGGGACGACGCACACAGGCCGCCGGCCTCCGCTCTCCGCACCCGGGGAACACAGGCGCGGGCACCGAACCCGCGACCCGCGCTCCGGCCTTGCGGTCCTGGCGGGACGGAACCGCGTGGCTCCGCCCCGTCGGGCCGGTCAGGCCGCCCCGAAGGCGGCCATTTCGACGGCGGCGGATTTGCGGGCCACGCTTGCGGCCGGTGCCGTGGGCGCCTCATAGGGCTTCCAGGTCTCGCCGGTGAGTTCAGCGTAGGCCGCGATCGCCCCCTCGGCGGCGGCCAGCAGTGCGAACGACTGCAACGCCATCTCCGCGGCGAACAGGCGGGCCCGTTCGGCCTTGCTCTCGAAGCCGGACGGACCCGCGCGGTCCTCGTCGCGTTCGTCGTTCAGCAGCTTGCTCGTGAGTTCCAGCGCCGCCGATTTCTTGGTGCCGTAGAACTGCGCCGCGCCGAAGGCGGAGCTGACGAAGGCGCCGGTAACTCGTTGCAGGTGGATGCGCAGGGCCGTCTCGTTCAACGCCGCCCCGAAGACCTGGGCGGCGCGGGTGATGTGCTCCCCGGTCGCGTCACGGATGCTGTCGTAATCGACCGGTTCGAGCGCGAAGGTGCGGATGAGGTTGTCGACCAGCCCCTGATGCGGGGCGATGCGGGCCACCAGTTCGAAGGTGATGGCATGGCGGTCCGTCCTGGTGCGGGGCAGGGTGGTGGTCTTCGGGCCGGGCTTCGCGGCGGTCGGGGGGGATTTGCGGGTCATGAGTGCGGTCCTTTCTCTGCCCGGGAGGTCCCGCCGGCGTCGTGCCGGCGTCCGCCCCCTCGGGTGCGGTTTCCCGGGGACGGGCACAGGCGGGCGCGGAAAGCCCTGAGGACGGCAGTGGTGCGGGAGCAGAGCGACCCGGTGCCGTCCGAACCGCAGGCGCTCCGTCAGAGACGGAGCGGGGCTTGCAGCAAGCGACGCCCGGCCCAAACCGCACGCATCCGAGGGGGTGACGCCGACACGCCACACCGGCTTTCCCCCGCCGGGGAAGGATCGCGTGATCCATGGCCTGTCCACACCCGGGAACGCGCGGCCGCACGGTTTCCCGCCCGTCCCGGACTGGATCGCCCTGTACCGACACAGGCTGGTTGCCCGTTCGGCGCTTGCCCTCGGCACCGAACCGTTCCGTCCTGGCCGATCCCGGTGCGTCCGCCGGCATCCGCACGAGGGGGAGTCCGCCACATGCGCCAGGTTGAAGGAATGGCCGGGACAAGACGCGTGCCTCACCATCCCCGGGTCTCCGTGCCGTCGTGCCCTGCCTGCCGCCGGTCCGCCGGTCTCGCGCCAGATGGCGGGCTGATACACACGGATGCAGCGGCCCACCACGATCGCGCCGGCAGGCCCGGTACGCTGGCAGGGAGCCAGGGCAGGCTCACCCACTTGACGTTCGGGAATGGCCTCCAGGTCCCGCATTCGGACAATCCGGGGGCATCGTCACGGCCTCTGTGGCGCACGGGCAGGGCAGGGGGCCCCTTACAGGCCCCTTCGGAGCCGGATCAGGCGGCGATGGGCAGGGCTGTCAGCCGTTCGAGCTGGGCGATCTCCTGGCGAAGGCGGCGATCATTCCGGTTTCGAGTGCGGCAAGACGCGCGCGGCGCAGAGCGATCTTGCGATCGAGCACCTGGCGGCCGGGCGAGGATGGCGGCGCGGGCATGCCTCCGCCATCGGTAGAAGAGGGATCGATGGTCATGACGGTATCCTCGGGACAAAGCGCGCCTGCCCCGATACCAGGACAGGCGCCGCTGTCGGATCAGGCGGCCTCGCGTTGGAAGCCGGCATCGTCGGCCCCGGCATCCGGGTCGAAAACACCGCCGTCTTCGCCGCCATCACTATCCGCCGGATCGCTCCGGTCCGCATCGGTGTGGTCCTGCCGTTGCTCCCCGGCCGCGACCTGCTCCTCCGGTGCCAGCCGGAACAGCGCGCCGGGATAGACGAAGGTGCCCTCCTTGAAGCGGTCGACCATGCGCGCCCGCGTGTCCTTCGCGCGCGGAGCGACGTTCACCCCTTCGGCCCTGGCGGCAGCCTCCAGCGCTCCACGCGACAGGCATTCGAGAAATTCCTCCGTCGCCATGTTCGGCAGCAGCAGCGAGGCACCGACCGCCTCGCCGGCGATCCGGGCGAATGGGCCGCTCTGCGACCGGTTCTCCCGGCAGGACAGCACCCCGATCAGCATCTTCCGCGCCGCCTGGCGCAGCAGATCGCGATCACCCGTCAGCACGCCGCCTTCCGTCAGCGTGCGGCAGAGCGCCCGGCGATCGTGATCGCGCTGGTCGCTGCCGCTGCCGACGGTGACGTTGTCGCCGCCGAAGGCGAGGATCAGCATCCCGAACAGCGTGTCGTCCTCAATCGGCGCCCCGGCGAGCGCCTGATGCAGTGCCTCCGTGCGCAGGTCGCCGATCATGGCGACGCCCTTCTGTGTCACGTCCGGGCGGGTCCGCGCGACCGGGCTGTCGCCGCTGTCATCCGTGCCGCCCGTTGCACCGGCTGCGCCCTTGCCGCCGGTTGCCGTGTTCCCAGCCTTCTTCACTTCGGGCATCCGGTAGGCGATGGCCTGCACCTTGCCGGTGCGGGTATCGACGTAATGCCCGACAACCGCGTCCTTGCCGGGCTTGCCCCATACCTGCTGCGCCTTCTTCGGCAGCTTCGCGCTGCCGTAGTCGTCGACCGTCAGCAGCGTGCCGCGCTCGGGCAGGTTGTTGCTCAGCCATTCCTGCTGCGCGCCGAAGAAGCCCTCGACATTGGTGGTGTAGCGGCTGTCCTCGCCGGGCGGCGCGAACAGATCGTCCTCCCACACGATGCCGTAGGCCTTCGCCAGTTCGTCGCCGAAGCAGGCGGCCGAGGCCGGCATGCGGCGTTTGGCAAGGGCGCGGGCGATCTCGTACCAGGCGACCTCGGCCTGGCCCTTCTTCGGCTTGTGCTTCTTCCAGACCTGGGCCTGCTCCTCGGATGAGGCGGCGGCGATCGTGCGCAGCTGATCCTCGTTCGGCATGCTGCCGAGCGCCATCACGTCCAGCATGGCCGGCGGCAGATGCGCCAGCAGCTTCAGGCGTCTGACGGTACGGACGGGCAGAGCGAGCGCGTCGGCGATCGCCTGTTCGTTCCAGTGTTGCGCTTCCAGCCGTTCGATCGCCCGCCAGATATCGACGCTCGACATCGAGGCCCGGATCAGGTTTTCCGCGACCGCGCGCATGGCGTCGGCCGCCTCGTCGGCGTCGCAGACCATGACGTCGATGACCGGCAAGTCCGCCATGATCGCGGCCTTCACGCGGCGGTTGCCGACGACGACGGTCAGCCCGTTATCCCTCAACGTGACGGAAGGCGGCTGGATGATGCCGACCGCACGGATCGAGGCAACGAGCTGCTCGTCCATCGCCGGGGGCACCGGCGTGCGGCGGGGATTGTTCGGGTTGAGATGAAGGGTGCGGGGATCGACACTGCGTAGTTCGGCCATGACTGGCTCCTCTGGTTGGGGTTTCTCTTCCCTTTGATCTCGGGAAGACCCCTCCCGCGCGGCGCATCCCGGCCCGCCGGGGCAAGGGCGCGCGCAGCGCGAGGCCCCTGTGGCCGGTCCCTTGCGGCGGCGGACGGCGATGCGGCAGCCATTCCCTGGCTTTTGTGGTTCTTCCTCCCATTCGTTCATCCTCTCCCGGTGACACCGCCCCTGGTTCGTCATTCGTTCCCTCACTGCCCATAACCTCGGACTCGAACGGAGAGGGAACGGAGATGATCGGGGCAGGGAAGGGGAGGGCGGGGGGCGCAGGAAGAGGGCCGGGGCCTGTCAGGCCGCGGCCCGTGCCAGTGCGGGGGCCGGACGGCTCCCGTTGTCCCCGCTGTCCGTGCCGGCAAGGTCCGCCTCGATCCCGGCAAGCTGGGCGCGCTTGCTGTCCAGTTCCCCCTGCAACGGGAAGGCCTCGCCGAGGCGCGGCTTGTATCCGGCCAGCCGGGCCTTCGCATCGGCGGCGCGGCGACGCTGCTCCTCCAGTTCACCCTCCATGCGGTCGAGCGCGTGTTCCAGCCGGGCGATGATCCCGGCCGCCGTCGTTGCCCGATCGAGGCTGATCGGCTGCGACAAATCCGTCCGCTCCAGCGTCAAGGTCGGTTCCGGCCGGCCGTCAGGCCCGCCAGGGCGGATGTCGCAGGCCAGGTCAAACCCGCCGATGCGTCCGACCGTACAGCACCGCCCGCTGCGTTCCCGGAGGGCGAGGCGGATTTTCGTCAGCAAGGCTGATCCCGCCGCCTTGCGCTGCGCGATCGCCCGGCCCTCGACCACCATGGCGAACTGCTCCCCGCGCGTCGGTTCCCGCCGGGCCAGATCGGCGGTGATCGCCGCGATCCGCGCCTCGGCCTGCGCCTGGTCGCGCCGTGCGTCACGGATCTGCCGGCGGATCGCATGCTGGTCATCGACATGCGCCGCGCGCTGGCGTTGCAGCCGGGCGATCTCGCTCTCCAGCCCCGCCTTGCGCATCAGCCGGCTGTCACCCGAGGCGATCGCCTTCGCCATGGCGAACTGGTTCGCCTGACTGCCGGCATCCTCGATCCGCCGGATCGTGCGGTCGCCGGACAGCGCCGCCTCGATGAACCGCGCCTTGCGCTCGTTGTTCTGCCACATCGTCGCGTCCATCGAGCCGAGCGTGGCATAGGCGAGGATGTCGATCTCCCCGTGCTGGTTGCCCTGCCGCTCGATCCGCCCCTCGCGCTGCTCGATCTGGCTTGGCAGCCACGGCACATCCAGATGATGCAGCGCCTTCAGCCTCTGCTGCACGTTCACCCCGGTGCCCATCGTGTCGGATGAGCCGATCAGGATGCGCACCCGCCCCGCCCGGAAGTCGGCGAACAGCCGCTGCTTGTCGGCCGATTTCCGATAGTCCTGCATGAAGGCGATCTGCCCGGCGGGCACGCCGCGGGCGACCAGCTGCTGCCTGATCCAGCGATAGGCCGAGAAGCCCCGCGTCGCCTCGACGCTGAGCGTGCCCAGGTCGGAGAAGATCATCTGCCCGGCCCCGGAGTTCGGCCACGGCGTGCCGTCAGGCCGCAGATAGGCCTCATCCGCCGTCTCCACCCAGATGCGGTGCACGTTATCGATCAGCCGGTTGAGCTTGTTGTCCGGTTCGTCCGCGCTGCCGTTCCAGACCAGACGCATGTCGATCGCGGCGTGCCGCCCGTCGGTGATCACCGACAGCAGGATGTCGTCGCCCTTCTGTGCCTTGCCCTTGCGGTTCTCGATCACCGCGATCCGGGCCGCCAGATGCTGCTGGTAGTCCCGGAAGGCGGGGCTCGCCTCGGCGGTGATGAGCTGGCGCTGCCCGGTGCGGATACGCGGCAGCGTCAGCAGCCCGCGCAGGTCGGATTTCTGCACCACGTCGGCGACGGAACGGAACATCATCATCAGGTCGGCGACATTGATGAACGAGGCAAACCGCGTCACCGGCTTGTACGCCCCGCTCGGCTGCAATTCGAGCTCGGTCGTGGTGTCGCCGAAGGCCGACGCCCAGGCATCGAATTCATGGATGCCACGTTCGCGCAACGCCTCCGGCGCCTGGAACCGCAGCAGCGTGTACATCTCGCCGAGCGTGTTGGTGATCGGCGTGCCCGAGGCCTGAACCAGCGCGCGGCCGGGGCGCTTGCGGTCGAGGAAGCGTGCCTTGACGAACAGGTCCCAGGCCCGCTGCGAACCGTCCGGATCGACGCCCTTCAGGTTCACCTGGTTGGTGGTGAAGCTGAGCTTGCGGAACTCCTGCGCCTCGTCGACGATGATCTGGTCGATGCCGATCTCCTCCAGCGTCACCATGTCGTCCTGCCGACCCCTCAGCGCCGCCAGCCTCTCGCCCAGCTTCTCCTTCATCGCCTCGATCCGCTTGCGGGTGACGCGGTCCTCCCCTGCGTGGCCGGTCGCAAGCTCAGCGCAGGCCTCGATCTGGTCACGGATCAGGTCGCGCTCGAAGTCCGCCGGCACGGGAATGAAGCGGAAGGCGGCATGGGTGATGATCACCGCGTCCCAGTTCGCCGTCGCCGCGCGGGCGAGGAAGCGGGCGCGCTTCGCCTTCACGAAGTTGGTTTCATCGGCAACCAGGATGCGCGCCCCCGGATACAGCTGCAGGAACTCGCGCGACACCTGTGCGAGGCAGTGGCCGGGCACCACCAGCATGGCCTTGCCGATCAGGCCCAGCCGCTTCTGCTCCATGATGGCGGCGGCGATCGCATAGGATTTCCCGGCCCCGACCGAGTGCGCGATGTAGGTCGAGCCGGCCGAGACGATCCGCCAGATCACCCGCTTCTGGTGCGGGTAGAGGCGGATGATCGTGCTCGCGCCGGGCAGAGTAAGGTGCATCCCGTCGAAACAGCGCGGCACCAGGTTGTTGAACCGGTCGTTGTAGAGCCGCGCCAGCCGGTCGGTGCGGTCGGGATCGGTCCAGACCCAGGCGGTGAAGGCGTCCTTGATGCCCGCCAGCTTCTCCTTCGCCGCTTCCGTCGCCTCGCCGTTCAGCACCCGCTTCTCAACGCCGTCCTCGATGACGGTGTCGAAGATCTGCGGGGTGACGCTGTTCAGCGCGTCATGCAGCAGCCACCCGGCATTGCGCCGCGCCGTACCCCATTCGGAGGTGCCGGCGGCGGTGTAGGCGAACGGGGTCGCATCGACGGACCAGGACGCGATCTCGACCGTGTGGCGGATCGTGGTGTCGGTTTGCATCACCGCGGCGGCGAAGGCTTCCACGTCGGCCGCCGGAATCCACGGCGCGCCGAGACGCGCGGTGATATCCGACGGCGGCAGGTCCTCCGGCTGCACCCGCCGTAGCGCGGCCACGTTGCGGGCGAAGCTGGCATCGCGCGCGGCGACCGCCTCGGCGATCGTGAGTTTCGTGCGGACGGCACCGGAGAGATAGGCGTCGTCGGTCTCCCAGGCGCCGGTCACCGGATCGCGGAACACCGTCTCGCCGAGACGGGCGAGCGCGGTGTCGTGATCGCAGTCCAGCAGTTCGGCGAGATGGTCGGGATCGACCCGGCCGGTTTCATTCAAGGTCACGGCGAGAGCATCGGCGGCCGTCGCGATCAGCGGCGGGGCAGGGGGCGCGATCACCCGTTCGCGGAAGATCGCCCCCATGCGGGCGAGATCGGTCTCCAGGTCATGGTCCTCGATGCTCGCGACCAGCCAGCAATCGGGATCGTCGGCGAAGGGGGACAGGTTCGGCCGCCGGTGCGTCTCGCGTTCCTCGCCGGTCTCGGGATCGGTCGTGACCGCGATGACGGTGTGGTTGATCGGCCCGTGCGCGCGGACGAAATTGCCGTAGGCGATGCGCAGCCGCGTTTGCGCCTCCGCCCAGGGCCGGTCGGCCGCCTGCGCGCGCAGCACGTCACGGATCGCGTCGCGGACCGGCAGCAGGGCGCGGATGGTCTTCGCGTCGCGGGGCGGGATGCCGTCGCCGCTCCGGCCGGTCTTCACGGCGACGGGATGCGCCGCGCCGTTCACCACCTGCAGCAGCCGGCCGCAGACGCCGACCAGATAGGAGCCTTCCTTGACCGTCGCGCCCTCGGCGGCGGTGCCGGCAACGGGTGGCATGTCCACATCGATGTCCGGGTCCGCGCTGTCGTCGCCCGCTTCCGCCGGCGCGGGGACAATACCGGCGGGTAGCCGGTCGAGCGCGGCGGCCAGTGACACCGCCAGGTCGTCACCTGGGCGGGCGCGGCAGGTATAGGCGAGGCCCGGACCGTAGATGCCGCGCTTCAGAACATGCGCGCCCAGCACCCGCTCCGGATGTTCCGCGAAATACCGGTTCACCTGGATGACGGCGGCTTCGTCCGTGTCGTCGTCATCCGTCTCCGCATTGGCGACGGTCACGAGATCGCGCCACGTCGCGCTGGCCTGGGGCTGGTCCCCGGCGCGGCGCTGGAACACCAGGATATCCGCCACGACACCGGTCCCGGCCGTCGCGCGCATGCTGTCTTCCGGCAGCCGTACCGCGCCGATAAGGTCGGCCATGCCGGCGATATGGTCCCGCACCGTCGGGTTCGCCTTGTCCATCGTGCCGGTGCTGGTGACGAACAGCGCGATCCCGCCGGGGCGAAGCCGGGCGATCGAGCGGGCGATGAAGTAATCATGCAGCCGCGGGCCGAGCGCGCGCATTGTCGGATCGGCGCGCACGATGCGGTCGGAGAAGGGCGGATTGCCGATTACCAGGTCGAACGACCCGCCGAGCGGGCTGCGCGTGTAGTCCTCGCAGCGCACCCGCGCCTCCGGATGCACCAGCCCGGCGATGCGGGCGGTAACCGGGTCGTATTCGATGCCGGTCAGGCGGCAGGAGGCGCGCAGGGGCTCTGGCAGCAGGGCGAAGAACAGGCCGGTGCCCATGCCGGGTTCCAGCACGCGCCCGCCGCTGAAACCGAGCCGCGCGGCGGCGTGCCAGAGGGCACGGATGATCGGCTCCGGGGTGTAATGGGCGTACTGCGTCGCACGTTGCAGGGCGGCGTATTCCGCCGGGGTGACCGCGGCTTCGAGGTCCGCGCCGATATCCTCCCAGCCGGGACGGAACGCTTCCTCCCCGGGGCGGCGGAAGCAGTTCTGCGCCAGGTCCGTGGCACCAAAGCCGATAAAGCGCAGCAGCCGCGCCTGCTCGTCCGGCGTCGGGGCGCGATCCGTCTGTTCCAGGGTCTTCGACAGCCGGATCGCGGCGATGTTGTCGCGGGCCCGCGCCGGCCAGCCGCGCGCCAGGGCGCGGTCGCCGGACAGATGCAGGTTGCGGCCGCGCCGGACCGGACCGGCACGGGGTACGGACGCGGGTGTGTCGCCGTTCGCGGCGTGTTCGGCCGGGTTCGCGTCCTGTTCGTCGGATGCGTCCGAATCCCAGGCCGGAGTCGGACCGGCGGGACTCCAGCCGGACAAGGCAGTGCTGTCGAACAGGCCGAGGGTGAAACTGTCGGTGATCGTCATGGGGGGTCTCCTGGCCGGCCGCGCGTCTCCGTTCGCCGGGGCGGGCGTTCGGGTCGGGCAACCGGCGGTTCGGGTTGATCGGAAAAAGCTGACCGGGCGGCGGTCAGCGGCGGCTCACGCCGCGACCGGCACGGGGACCGGCTGGGACGCCGGTCGCGGGGCAGGGGCCTCCGCCGCGTCGCCGTCATCCTCGGCGGAGGCGTCCTCCGGCGGCCCGGCCGCGCGGTGCGCATAGTCGGGGTGGAAGGCGAGCAGGTAGTCGGCGATGCGCTGCGCGTCCGCCGCCGCGCGGAAGATCTCCCGGCGGTCGGACCGCAGCTTCTCCAGCCAGGACCCGATATAGGCGGCGTTGTTGGAGAAATCGCAGTCGCCGATCCCGAGCTCGGAACAGACCATCACCTGGCCGATCTCCGCGCGCAGCTCCTCGCGCGCGTAGTCGTGCGAGCCGAAGGCATTGCGCAGGTCGCGGTTCAACCGTGTCGGTGCGCCCGTCCAATGCGATGCTTCATGCAGCAGCGTCCCGCAGAATTTCTCCGCCGTGGGGAAGGCGGCTTGCGGCGGCATCTGGATGTGATCCGTCCCCGGCGAATAGAACGCCCGGTCACCGCCGAAACGGACGACGGCGCCGCTGTTGGCGAGGATGATCTCCGCCGCCTCCGGCGCACGCCACGGGGCCTCCTCGATCGTCGGCGGAGCATAATCCGGGATGCCTTCGATCTGGCTGGCATGGAACAGGGTGAAGGCGCGCAGGATCGGAATGCGCCGCACCGCGTCCTCACCGTCCGCCGGGCCGGACCCGCCGCGTGCGTCCTCGCGCAGCTCCAGCCGCTTGAAGAAATACCCGGTCGCGCCGCGCGATCCCTTCCTCACCTGCCAGCCGCGGTCCTCCGCCTGCTTGTAGGTGGCCCAGCGCGGGTCGCCGGTGCCGAACGCCATCGCCGACATCCCGAGCGTCAGGACGTTGATGCCGCGATAGCGCTGTCCGGTCGCCGCGTTGCAGGGCATCGCCGGGCCGCCGCTCTTGTCGGGGTCCCAGGGCTTGCGCCAGGGCGGGGTGCCGGCTTCGAGTGCGGCGATGATGCGGTCGGTGACCTCCTGGTAGTGGTCGCGGCGCGGGCCGGGGCCAGGCGTGGGGCGGGTTCTCTCCTTGGTTCTGTTCATCGGGGTGTCCTTCCTTCATGGGTTGCTGGAACACCCCTCCCGCCCCGCATCCCGGCTGTCCGGGGCAAGGGCGCGCATCGCGCGCGGCCAAAGGCCGTTCCCTTGCGGCGGGCGGGCGGCGATGCGGCAGGTCTCTCGATTCCGGTTCTTCCTTCTCCTGATTGATGACTTTCGAGTTCATGGGATCATCTCCCTTGCGCGCAGCGCGTCGTTCCAGTCGTTCAGGCCCTCGGGAGGCAGGATCGCCTCGAACCGGACGCCGGATACCGCGGCCAGGGTCGCCAGCCGGGCGGCGAGGCGACGGCCCGGACCATCGGCGTCCGTCGCGGCGATCAGCATGCCGGCGGGATCGGCGGCCCGACCGCCCAGCAGCGCATGCAGGGCCGCGACGGTGCCCGGTCCGATGCCGCCGGCCGTGGCGGCGTAGAGCGTGTCGTCGCGCCTGTGCTCGATCGCGGCCAGGCTGAGCGCGTCGATCGCCGCCTCGCAGACCGCCAGGCGGGGCAGGGGACCCGCGCCGCCCGGAAACCGGAACAGCGTCTTGCCGCCTCCGGCCGAAAAGCCGCGCCAGGCGGGGCCGCGCATCTCCATGCCGGTCACCCCGCCCGCCGCGTCGCGATGCGCGAACCAGGCGCTGCCATACGGACCGTCGCGGATCACATCGGCCGCGCGCGCGGCGAGCAGCAGGGGCGCGGGGAGTCCGCGTTGCCGGGTGAGGTAGCGCCAGGCCGGCGAGCCTTGCGACAGGCGTGATCGCCGTTCCCAGCGCAGGACGGGGGGAACCGGAGGCGGTTGGTCACTGCCGCGCCGCGGGCCGGGTGGTGTGGGCGCGATTCCGGCGATGTCGCGCAGCAGGCGCTTCGCCCCGCCGAAATCCAGCCCGGGCTCCAGCAGCCGGGCGAGGGTGAAGATGTCGCCCTTGCGCTCGCTCGTCGGGTCCCACCAGCCGCGGCCCTCATGGCTCACGATCAGGACCTCGCCGGGACCGCGGCGGTATTTGCGGGCGCGGCGTGTGCTCTCCCGCGCGTCCAGCCGCCAGCCCGGCGCCAGCCGTTCCAGCACCATGCCGCAATCCACGCGGTCCTTCAGCCGCTGGATGTCCTCGTCATACCCATGCATTGCTTTGCCCTCCTCTCGGACCGGCGGAGCAGGGCCGGGAGGGCATCACGCCTTCCCTTTCTCTCTGCTCCGGCCTGTCCCCGGGCGAGCGCGAAGCCCGCGCGGGACAAGGGCGTGCACCGCACGGGAGCGCAAAGCGCGACGCACCCTTGTGGCGCGCCGGGCGCGAGCGGTAGCCATTCCTGATTTGAGAAAGAGGGCGGCTATAACCCCGCCGCGGGTTCACGGGGACATGCCGGCTGTGCCTCGGGTAGACACTCCGCTGCCGGTTATAGCCACGGACGATCGTGTTCCTGGGCGTGCCGAGTCTCAAGACAAATCATCGGCGGGCTTACCCGCGAGGCGCGTCATTGGCCAAATCGTGCCGTCGCAGCTCCCGGCGGGAAAGCGCCTGCTTGGCTACGGCATAGCGCCGATCCGGGTGTGCCTTTCGGTAATCCCGCCAGTGACGCTCGTCATTGACTGGCGGCCCCGCCTCGACAAGGGCGCCCGCCACCACGTCATGCACCGCCGCCGTGACCAGCCGCTGCACGGTGACCTCCACCTCGATGACGGGACTGCGCCGGTCGTACGGCTTCAGCGGGCGTTTCTGTCTCTCGTGGCAAACCCTGTAGGCGGGCTCGGGCAGGGCGGCCAAATGCACCTGGTACCAGATGCCATGGATCAAACGCAGCTCGCGATCCTTTGCGATCGGGATCCGATCGACAGGCCGCGTTGCCTTCTGTTTCATGCGCCGCCGCCGCGCTTTCTCCTCTGGCAGGCGGTCGGTGCGGCAGAGCAGGC
>CAMCDA010000147.1 GCA_945873195.1 Asaia bogorensis | reverse complement strand
CCGAATAGTTCAATCAGAAGAGCTTCAAGATCCGGACGGCTCAGCGCGGAAAGGGCGGGCGGCGGCGGCACATGATGCAGAGAGTCCACGACGCCGAATCGGTGCAAGAGAAAAATGCGGCGGTGCCCGTGGTTTTGCCCCTATTACCCTGGCCAAGGCCAAGGCGAGCGACACGCTGTACCTATGCGGGAACGAGGGCGTGCAGATGCATGGCGGCATCGGCATGACGGACGAGCACGAGATCGGCTTCTTCATGAAGCGCGCCCGCGTCGCCCAGGCCACCTTCGGCGCCGCGCCCTTCCATCGCGATCGTTACGCGGGGTTGATGGGGTATTAGGCGGCGGGCGCCTCGGCGTCCGCCTTCACCCGTTCCGTCATCGCCTCCAACAGGGACGCCGCCAGGGCACGGGTCGAAAACCGAGCCTCGGCATAGGCGGTCTGCACCGCGGCCTGGTGTTCCCAGCCGCGATCGTCGGCCAGCAGATGCACGAGGCTCGCGGCAAAGGCGGCGGCATCGCGCTTGACGGCGGCCACGTTCTCCAGCCCCTCCAACCCCTGCGCGCCGATCGGGGTGGTGACCAGCGGCAAGCCGGCCACCATCGCCTCCACCACCTTGAGCTTGACGCCCGCCCCAAACAGCAACGGCACCGCGGCCACCCGAGCCCGCGCATACCAGTCCGCCAGTTCGGTATCCGAAACATCCGCATGCACCGACACAGACGCCCCGGCCAGCGCCCGCACCCGCGGGGTCGGGTTCGATCCGACAATGGCGAGGCGGGCAGCGGGGTTTCGCGCCAGCACCAAGGGCAGGATCGAGGCCACGAACCAGCACGCCGCTTCCTCATTCGGCGGATGGGCGAAGCCGGCCACGAACAGGATCGTCTTGCCCGTGGGCGGCGGACGGTTCGCGACGAAGCGGTCGAAGCCATAGGGCAGCACGGCCCGCGCGTTCGCCGCCGGCGCCATCAGGCGGACGACGCGCGCTTCTTCCTCGGACGGGTACAGTACCGCGTCGACCTGCCGCCAGATCGCGCGCTCCCGCTCCTCCATCCGGTCGGCGGCGCGCAGCATCGCCTCATCGCGCAGATGCTCGCCCTGCTGGCGCATGCGGCGGAAATGCAGATCGTGGCCGTAATAGCTGATCCGGGCCTTTGTATGGGCGCGCAGCGTGGGCAGGCAGTCCTCGGCGACATCCGGCCGGCTGAGCAGCACGCGGTCCACCGCCGCCCCATTCTCCCGCAGCCAAGCCGACAGGCTCGGGTGGTCGGGACCGTGGAACACTTCCACGCCCATGTCCTGCAAGGCCTCGGTATGGACCGGCACGTGGCAGAGGTTATGCGGCCAGAACTTCACCACCATCCCCGCACCCAGCAAGGCGCGGATGAAGGCCATCATGGTGCGTGACCCGGCATCCCGATCGGGCTGGGGCACGTAATGATCCACCACCAGCACGACCGGCCGGTGCGCGGCCCGGTCGCGCGCGCGCAACACCTGCGTGCCGTTGGCGAAATGATCCCGCGCCAGCACATCGACCCAGACCCGCGTGAAGGTCGCGCGGTTGCGGACCTGGGCGGACTTCACCCCCACGGCCAGGTCGGTGCCATGCGACACGCCTTCGTGATGCACCACCCCGGACCGAGGCTGGAAGTACGTCCGCAGCCCCAACGCGCGCAGGCGAAAGGACAGGTCCGCGTCCTCGAAATAGGCCGGCGCGTAGCGCGGATCGAACCCATCCAGGCCGAGGAACACCGCCCGCGCCACCATCAGGGCGGCACCGGAACAGTAATCGACCTCACGCACGTAGTTGTAGACAGGGGCGGCGGGATCTCCCAGGCGGCCAAAATTCCACCCGGAACCATCCCGCCAGATGATGCCCCCGGCTTCCTGCAACCGCCCGTCGGGATACAACAGCTTCGATCCCACCGCGCCGGCATCGGGACGGGCGCGGAACAGGGACACCAGGGGCTCCAGCCAATCCGCCAGCACCTGCGTGTCGTTGTTGAGGAACAGCAGGAACTCGCCGCGCGCGGTTTTCGCCGCGGCGTTGCAGGTGCCGATGAAGCCGAGGTTGGTTTCGTTGCGGATCAAATGGATGCCGCGCACCTGGGCAAGAGCCGCGACCTCGGGCCCCGGGAAGGCGTCATCGACAACGATCACCTCGATGGGCGTGGCCGGCGCGTGTTCGGCGATCGAGGCTAGGCAGCGCAGCGTGAAATCCACCTGCCCGTGGGTGGGGATGATGACCGACACGACCGGCTGGTCGGACCCGGGCACCCATATCCGTTCAGCGTCGACCGCCTGGACCAGCGCGAAGGCCGGCGCAGGCGGTGCGACGGCCCGCATCCGCCCCGCCCTGCGCCAGGCATGATACTGGACCCGAAGCTGCCCGGTGAGCGTCCACCACACCACCAGCACGGATCGCCGCACCAACTAGGCCAGCCAGGGCGCGCGCGGACGCAGCGCCGCCGCCAGCCGCAGGCCCCACCACATCGCGCCATCCAGGGCCGCCGCGAGGCGTGTCCCCACACCCCGTATCGACAGGACCATCCCGGCCTCCCGCATCGATCCGCGCCCCGGGTTATCCGAGGCGTGGGGAAGCGTAACGCGGAAGGGCTTAACCCTAGGTTAACGCGCGGCGGATTTCAGCGGATCCCTCTGCTCTCGGCCGAAGGGCCCGCGCCGAGCATGACGGTGTTGGCTGTCAGACCTCGGAATAGCCTGACCCGCGGGTTGTCACGCCCCGGCCCTGCCCGCTCTCGATCCAACCGAATTCCTTGAGGATCTGCTGGCTGTAGGTCACGCGGCCGTTGATCTTGGCGGCCGGCTCACTCGCCAGCAGCAGGGCGGCGCGCGCCATCAGGATCGGCGGTTCCCCCTTCGGATCGTCGTTGCCGGTGACCAGCTTGAAGTGGATGGTGCCCGGCGTCGGCACCACCTGGGACGGAGACAGCGCCGTCACGCTGATCCCGCCGTAATGCGAGACCTCCTGCGCCAGACCCTGGGTGAACCGTTCCAGCGCGGCCTTCGAGGCACCGTACATCACGCCGCCGCGGACCTCCTGGTCCTCATACGGCCCGCGGCCCGGCCCGATCGCGGCGCCGGAACTGATGTTCACGATCGCCCCGGTGCCGCGCGGGCCCATGTCCTTCATGACTTCCTTCGCCAGCATGAACGGCGCGTGCACGTTCACGGCAAAGCAGCGCATCCAGCGACTGGTCGGATAGGTTTCCGTCGGCAGATAGTAGTTCAGCGCCGCGTTGTTCACGAGGATATCGACCGTTCCGTAGGCCCGACGCGCGGCCTCGACCAACGCGATGCACTCGGTTTCGGAGGAGACGTCGGCGGTAACGGCTATCGCTTCCCCGCCGGCCTTGCGGATGTTCTCCACCGTGCGGGCGAGCGAGCCTTCGAGCATCCGGTGCTCGCCCTCATTCATCGTGCGTGCGGCGCAGACGACCCTGGCGCCTTCCGAGGCGAAGAGTTCGGCGATCTCCTGGCCGATGCCACGGCTGGCACCGGTGACGATGGCGACCTTGCCGGTCAGTTTACCCATGATCCATTCCTCTCGGGCTACGCCGCTGCCTTGACGAACCGGTTCCGCAGCACGCCGAGCCCGGTCAGTTCAACCTCAACCACGTCGCCATGCACCAGGTCCGGAGACGTCCCGTCCGTGCCCATCCAGATCACGTCACCCGGCACCAGCGTGATGTATTTCGTGATCGCGGCGATGTAGTGCGCGATGCCGAAGATCATGTCGTTTGTCTTGAAACGCAGATCCTCCTTGCCGTTCAGGCGGATCACCGTCTCCATCGCGTCCAGGTCGACATCGGTTTCGATGTACGGTCCCATCGGCTTGAACGTGTCGGTGTTCTTGCCGCGCCAGAACGTGCGGTCGCCGCGTTGCCAGGTCCGCTCGCTTACGTCATTGCCGACCGTGTAACCGAACACGCAGGACATCGCGTTGTCCTCGGTCAGATGCTTGGCCTGCTTGCCGATCACGACGACGAGTTCGCCCTCGTAGTTCATCTTGGGCGGCGCATGTGCGGGGATCACCACGTCCTCCCCATCCGCGCACAAGGCATTGTTGGCGCGGTAGCCGATATCGGCCTTTTCCGGGAACACCGGCTTCACGCCGCGCTTTTCCGCCATTTCCCGGATATGCGCGGCGTAGTTGATGCCGGCGCAATAGAACGTCTTGGGAATGACCGGCACCTCGACCTTCACGCTCGACAGCGTGTGCGTGGCGCCCGTGGGGGTCGCGTCGCCCCAGGGCTCACCCTTGATCTCGGTCACCGTATCACCAGAAACCGACCCGTAGGCGGTCCGGCCGTCCTTGGAAAAGCGCAGCCAACGCATCGTCGTTTCCCCTTATGCCGCGATCTGTCGGGCGTCGCGTGCGACCTGTTGGAAGTTGGGCCGAAACACCTTGGTCGCCATCACCTGGCAGCGCCGCATCAGGCGGATTTCATCCGGGCGGTAGTCAGCGATGGCACGGTGGATCGTGCCGAGATTGTCCCAGACCAGCAGGTCGTTTTCGGTCCAGGAATGGGTGTAGCGGAACTCCGGCCGCAGTTGGAATTCAAACAGGAAATCGAGCGTTTCCTGGCTTTCCTTGTCCGACAACTCGTTGATCCGCATCGCATAGCCGGGGTTGCAATACAACACCTTCCGGCCGGTGATCGGATGCGTCAGGAAGATCGAATGCACCACGGCGGGGCGGCGGCGGCGCTGTTCGTCGGTCATGGCCGGGCGGTTGCTGGCATGGTTCTGACGCATGTTCTCCCAGAACTTCTCGAAGTTGTGGGACACGGTCATGCCGGCCAACCGATGCTTCAGCGTATCGGGCAGCGCGTCGTAGACCATGTGCATGTTGGAGAATTCCGTGCCGCCGAGGGCGCGGCCATCGCGGCGGGGGATTTTCAGGCCATAGAGCACATTCACGAAGCCCATCACGTCGCGATACGACATGTCGGTGTGCCAATCCTGGCCGGCGTCGGGGCTGCCGATATAGGCGCCGTTTTCCTTGACGTTGGACAGGATGCCGATTTCCGGGAACGGGCGGTCGCGGTTGATCGTGCTGACCGGGTTGCCCTGGATTTCGCCGAACATCTCGGAAAACCGCTTCAGATCCCCAAGCTCGATATGTTGATCCGGAAAGCGGATCAGTCCGTGGCGGCCGAGCGCGTTGAGGATATGGCCGAATTCTGGGGTGGCGACGGGTTTGGACAGATCGACGCCGCGGATCGAGGCGCCGAGGACCGCGCCGGTTGGTTCGACGATCAGCATGGGAAGTTCCTCCGTTCTATCCGGCGCAGATTACCGCCTGGGCCAGGCGGTGTCCAACGGACGTGCTTCACCTTCCGGGGCCGCGCGGGTAGGGTAAGCCACGCCAATGCTGGATGATCACGGGACATGGCCTCCCCTTGGCCGCCCGTGACGCACGACCGGGAGAACTTCGCTTGTGAGTATGACGTTTGCACAACCGACCGTCGGCAGCGCGGTGCCAGATCTGCGCGGCGCGCCGTATCTGGACATTCTCCGGACCCTGCACCGAGAGTTGAAGCCACGGCGGTATCTGGAGGTCGGCAGCCTGCGCGGCGATTCCCTGATCCTGGCAGACTGCCCGACGATCTCCATCGACCCGAAGTTCGAGATCGCCCGCAACGTCATCGGCACGAAATCGCAGTGCCATTTCTATCAGATGGCAAGCGACCGTTTTTTTGAGTCATTCGATCCGAAGGCCATCCTGGGCGGGCCGCTGGACATGGCTTTCCTGGACGGGATGCACCTGTGCGAATTCCTGTTGCGGGATTTTGCCAACACCGAGCGGTCGTGCAAGCAGAACTCCGTCATCATGCTGCATGATTGCGTGCCAGTGGAATCCGCGATCGCCGAACGGACCTTCACGAAATCCGTCATTCATCAGATCCACAACAATTGGTGGACGGGCGATGTCTGGCGGACCGTCCTGCTGTTGTTGCGGCAACGTCCCGACCTTCACATCACGGTTCTGGATTCACAGCCGACCGGCCTTGTCTGCATCACCAACCTTGACCCGCAATCGACCGCGATCCACGACAATTACGCCGACTACGTCAAGGAAATGCACGAATGGTCGCTCGAAACGATGGGCGTGCAAACCCTGCTCGACACCATGGGCCTCACGTCCACGTCAGTCATCGATTCGGCCGAAAAGCTCGCCAAGCGGTTCTGGCTGTAGCGGCCAGCCTCGACGCGGCAGGCAAAGCAGGCGTAGGATTCTGATCAAACTTCCTGGAGGAGACAAATCATGAGCGGCGAAAACTGCCTTAACGGTCTGAAAATACTGGACCTCACCCAGTTCGAGGCCGGCCCGTCCTGCACCGAATCCCTCGCCTGGCTCGGCGCCGACGTGGTGAAGGTGGAAAACCCGGGCGCCGGTGATCCCGGGCGTTCCTCGGGCCGCAGCAGCCCCGACAAGGACGCGTTCTACTTTCTGCAATACAACTCCAACAAGCGGTCGATCGCGGTCAACCTGAAGGACCCGCGCGGGCTGGAGACGGTCAAGAACCTGGCCAAGCACGCCGATGTGATGATCGAGAACTTCGCCCCCGGCGCGATCGAGCGGCTGGGCCTGGGCTATGACGTCATCAAGGCGATCAATCCGGGCATCATCTTCTGCCAGATCAAGGGCTTCGGCACCGGCAGCCCGTATGAGAAAGGCCTCGCCTTCGACATGATCGCGCAGGCCTGCGGCGGCCTGATGTCGATCACCGGCGAGGAAGACGGGCCGCCCTGCAAGCCGGGTGCGACAATCGGCGACACCGGCACGGGCATGCTGATGGCAATCTCGATCCTGGGCGCCTATGTCCGCCGCATGCGGACCGGCCAAGGCGAGCACCTGCAACTCGCGATGCAGGATTCCATCCTGCACTACATCCGTAACGCGTTCACCTATATGGAGCGCACCGACGGCGCGCCCGCGCCACGCGCCGGATCGAAGACAGTGGGCGGCGGCAATCCCCCGATCGGTGTCTATCCCTGCAAGGGCGGCGGGCCGAACGACTACGTCTACATCTACACCTCCGCCGCGAACCCGGAACACTGGACGCGCCTGCTGAAGGTGATGGGCCGTGAAGACCTGCTCGGCGATCCGCGCTATTCCACCCCGGCCGCGCGGACCGACAACCGGGAAGAAGTCGATGCGATCGTGTCCGAGTGGACGCGCAAGCACGACAAGCACACCGCGATGCAGATGGTCAGCGGTGCCACCATCCCATCCGGCGCGGTGCTTGATACGCGGGAACTGGCGGACGACAAGTCGTTCCAGGACCGCAAAATCCGCCAGACCATGAAGCACCCGGCGATCGGCGACTATGTCATGAGCGGCTGGCCCGTTCGTTTCGGCGGAGAGCCGCCGGCCGTCGGCCCCGCTCCGCTGCTGGGGCAGCATTCCGCCAATGTGCTCGAGGATTGGCTGAAGCTGGACAAGGATACGATCGGGACCCTGGCCAACGATAAGGTGATTGCCGGATGAAAACGGAATATTGCACGGTCGAGGATCAAGGCCGGCTTCGCATCGTCACGCTGAACCGGCCGGAGGTGCTCAACGCGCTGCACGCCGACGCCAACGACGAACTCGCGCGGGTTTGGGACGAATTCGTCGAACGCGACGACTTGTGGGTGGGCATCGTCACCGGCGCTGGCGGACGGGCCTTCTCGGCTGGGAACGACCTTAAGGTGCAGGCGGCGGGCAAGCGGCGGCCGAATGGTCCGCGTGGCTTCGCCGGCATCTGCCACCGGTTCGACAACTTCAAGCCGATGATCGCCGCGGTGAACGGCATCGCCATGGGCGGCGGGTTTGAGACCGCCTTGGCCTGCGACATCATCATTGCGGCCGAGAATGCGATCTTCGCCCTGCCCGAGCCTCGGGTCGGGCTGATCGCCGGCGGCGGCGGCGTGCATCGACTGCCGCGGTCCATCCCGATCAAGAAGGCGATGGGGATGATCCTGACCGGCCGGCGGGTACCGGCCAAGGAAGGCTATGAGCTCGGCTTTGTGACCGAGGTCGTGCCGGAAGGCCAGGCGCTGGAAGCCGCGAAGCGCTGGGCGGCGATGATCCTGGAATGCTCTCCCAAGGCCGTTCGGGCGTCGAAGCAGGCGTCATACATGGGATTGGACGAGCAGAAGCTGGAAACAGCGATGCGGACGGTTTACCCGGCGCAGCAGGAGAATATCGAGAGCCAGGACTATATCGAGGGGCCGAAGGCGTTCGCCGAGAAGCGGAAGCCGGACTGGAAGAATCGGTAGCGACCGGGGCGGGGTCCGAATCGTCGGACCCCGCTCAGGCGGGCGTTTGCTGGGCCTGGTTGCCTGAAATGTCGAAAATTTTTGGGTCAAGCGGCGGGGATTGTCCGCGCGTGGGCGGCCCGGCGGATCGCTCAGGCGCGGGATACCGCGAAAATTTCATGGTCCGGTAAAAATGGGACCTCGTTCCGGAGCCTCTTGCATTTGGTGGGGAGGGGCGATAGGAAACTGCCACGCCGAGCGGGCGTAGCTCAGGGGTAGAGCACAACCTTGCCAAGGTTGGGGTCGAGGGTTCGAATCCCTTCGCCCGCTCCAGTAAACAAAGGCTTATCAGCCGGATTGCCTTCCAACTGATAAGTCACTGGCACGCGATTAGCACGCACACTCACTATCGAGATCGGACGGGTTGCCTCCCGGCCGATCTCATTTCCTATGTCTTCCAGCGCCTTTCGGGCACTGGCGAAGCGTTCCGGCGCTACATGAAGGTATCTCCCTGTCGTTCGGCTGTTGGGCATGCGGTGCCCCATGATGGCCGCGATCTCCAATTCGGGAACGCCGCGCGCCATCAACTCCGTCCCGATCGTGTGGCGTATCGTGTAGCTGGTCACGTCCGGGCCGAACCCGGCCGAGTCGCGCAAGGTCTGGAACGCGCCCGCGATCTTCCGCACCGCGCGCCCCTGGTAGTCAACGAGCGGTCCCTTGGCGGCCTCGATTCATGGGCGAAGCCATGAAGCCATGGGCACGATCGGCCGGCGCTTCTTCGTCTGGATGCGGTTCGGCGGATTGAGGTTGATGGTCCCGCGATCCAGGTCACACTGAAACCGCGTCAGTTCCAGCACCGCTTCCGGCCGCGCCGCTGTTCCGGTCATCAAAGCCAAGAACACGCGCACATGGTCCGGCATGTCGGTGGACCACAGGCGGGCCAGTTCCTCGACCGAGAGCACCCGCTCCCGCCCCGCACCCTCACGAATGGCCAGGAAGGGGATCGGGCGGTCCAGTTCTCCATTCTGCCAGGCCCAGTTCACAGCCGCCTTGGCGATGGCGAAGCACCGCTTGACGGTCCCGGCGCCGTGCGTCTCGTGCATCTTGGCCGAGGCGCGGTGCTGCTGGTCGAGGGTCAGTTCCCCCACCGTGATGCCCTCAGGAAGCGCCGTCAGCATGAGATACAGGTTGCGGCGGTTGATCCCCGCGCTACGGGTAGCAGCAGCATGGTTCTGGTAATACCGCGCGAACACGGTAGCCAAGGGCACATCCCGAGGATGCTGTTGCCGGAGGGTGACATTCAGCGTGAGCCATTGGGCAAGCGCGACGCGGGCGGCGTCAAAATCGTCAATGCCAAGTGATGCGCGGCGCGTCTGTCGGGTCCCGGCGTCAAACCATGTCCGGCACCAGTGGGCACTGTTGGGCCGGCGGGAGAGCCAATAGTCCCCGATGCGTCCTGGTTGCTCGTCGGCTGGCATGCGTGCACCGTCCTGGCTGCTAGGTAGTCGTCGATATGAGCCTGTAGGTATTTCGGCCGTCCACCTATCAGCACGTAGCTTATCCGCTTCCGGCGCCGCTCCCGGCGGATGGTGTCAATAGACACGTCCAACCGATCGGCAACCGTCCGCTCAGACAGCAGCACCGGGAAGGGTATCGGATCAGCCAACCGGCACCCCCGCATCCCCGCGCGGTCCCCAACCCTCGATCTCGCGGATTTCGTCGCGTGTAAGCACGCCCGTATCTACGGCGATTTTCCAGGCGGCCCACCGGGTCGGGAAGTCTCCGCGCATCAACCCGCTTAGGTCGATTTCCAGCGCCGCATCGTCGAGAAAAACGGAGCGCGCAAATTCTGCCTCGATCTTCCGGCACCAGGGCGTGAGCGAGAATCCAGCAAACCACAACGCGGCTTGTTGCGAATTGGTAAACGTGTTGTGCGTGTAGTCCTGGACGATCGGGGGAGGCACCTGGAACAGCCGGCACAGTTCCTCGACCGAGAACCGCCGCGACGCCAAAACCTCAGCATCTTCGGGTGAAACGCTGATCGAGGTCCACTTCACGCGATTGTCGAGAATCATCACGCGGGACGCATTTTCCGGCCCCGCATAATCTCGCATCTTCGCTTTCAACGATTCGTATTGGGCCACTTGTAGGGGCTGGTCCACCTCGAGCACGCCGCTCGGCCGGGCTTGATTGTCCCAGGCAAATGCCGCGAACCGTTGCAGGGAGATGGCGTTGCCCAGAACGTCGGGTGCCCGGCTAATCCGTGACCGGCCCACCAGCCCGTCGTCGCTTCTGTCCTTGAGGAAAAAAACTTGATCCCCGAACAGCCGGCGCCGTTCTTCGCCTGGCATCGACACGTTGAAGCATTGCCGACCATCGGGAAGAACAGCAGGTTGAACGTGTTTCCAGGCGATCGGGCGCAAGCCTGTGATCCGTCCCTGTCCGTCGCTCTTGATCTCGCACAAGGCATTCCCGTGGAGGAGCACTTGGCCCATCACCCACTCGATCCAGTCGGGCCACGTCAGAAGCCCCCAGGGCGCCCGTATCAGGCGATTGACGGGGTGTCCTGTCAGTTCCTTCCGGCCGCCGCCGACAGGCCGATATACGAGCGCCGGAAGGCTACCAATCGCCGAACCGATTGCCCCCACGCACGCCGAAACCGTCGCCAGATTTTCGGCGGTCATTTCGTTTATGGTCGCGCCGGTAGCGGATCGCAGGCCGAGCCATTCCGGCACCGGCCCGCCGTGGGTGAAACGTTCGGCGGCACGATTTTCCCGGCGAAGTAGTCGGTCAAGGAAACCCATTATATCACCCCCGCCAACATCCGCCGCACCCGCAGCACGCGGCCCATTTCCTCGGTGCCATGGAGCCGCGCCCGTGCTGAAACGGTCGTTGCATCGTAGGCGGGGAAGGACTGGACAACCGAGACTTCCAACAGGTCCACCGCCCGCAGTTCCCGCCGGCCCGCCGATGGCCAGGCTTCATCGGTCGCGCGGAAGGAAAAGGACATGCCCCCCAGGTCCCCACGTTCGGCCAGGGCCAATATATCGCCGCCGAGCGTGGTGTTGGGCACCTCGATGGAGAACGCCAGCCCCCGGCCATCCTCGGACAAGGACAGCGTTCCCGCACGGGTGCGGCCGAGCAGGCGGCCCGTGTCGTGATCGACAAGGGCGAGGATATCCTTGCCGGTCAGCAAGGAAACCCGGAACGCACCCGGAAGGACGGTCTCGGTGAAACCACCAATCCGGGCCTCAGAATTGAACACGGCTGCGTAACCTTCCAGCCGCCGGCCAGCGGCGCGCATCTCGCACGCCGCCCGCCGCTCCGTTCCGTCAGGGAAACGGGCCGGGGTCATTTACAGGATACCGATCAAGCGGCCGAAATGGCCGGGCCGGAATACCGCCACGTCCGCCCGCATAATCGCGCGAACCAGTGTTTGATTCTTTGCGAAAGCCGTGTCCGCAACTCGGGTTGCTTCAATCGTGACGTCCTGCCGGATCGCAACGGCCATCTGCGAGAAATCGCCGACGAACATCGTGCTTGCCACGTTGCTGGAACCTTGCGTTTCCGTCACGGAAACCTGATTGGAAACCAGCCGCCGGAGCGCGGTCCATTCGGCCGGCGGAACCAATTTTCCCAGGTCGGACGCGATCCCCGTCACCAGCTTGGCCAGCTTCGTGCGGGTGCGAGGCGCCATGACGGCGGTCGTTGCGTTGCCGTTTTCTTCCTCGATTTCCTGTAGCAGGTCGAGAACGTCGTCATAGTCCGGCATGGCCAATCCGTTGCCGCCCATGCTGACCTCATTGACGCCATCGGTCCCGCGAAGGCCGAGGGGCTGCCCCGCGCCGGTGCCATACAGCGCGGCGTAATCCAGCTTCAGCGCCAGCGCGGCGGCAAGCTGTTGATCCAGAGTCGCGGCGAAACTCGGCGCATCGTCGAGCAGTTCGTTGTTCACCCGGACCAGCGCGGCCAGGGAGTGAGCGCGAAGATTGATGGCGCCGAAGCTGCCGTCGCTCTCGGTGATCGTCTGGCCCTCGCCACGGAAGGCGGCGGCCGGGTCGGTGATGACGCGGACCACGGTCAGGTTCTGGCTCGGCATCGGAATGGTTGACGCGCCGGCCCGAATGACCACGCTCGCGTTGCGGGCAAGATCAAGCACGTTGGACGCGATCGGGTCCGGGATCAGGTAGCCGCCGGCCGTGCCGAGGGTGGTCCCCATGGCCCGGCG
>CAMCDA010000146.1 GCA_945873195.1 Asaia bogorensis | reverse complement strand
CCCCGCTGCGCGCGCCGGTCGCGGGGCAGGCGGTATGGCAGTGGATCGGATTTGCGATCCTGTTGACGATTGCCGGGTTTCTGTTTGTCCGCATCCTGCGCTGGGGCTTGCGCCATGACGCGGAGGAAACCCGGCCACTGCGCCGCTATTGGCATATCGTCGCCGCCTTATCCCTGATAGCTATCAACGCGGGGACGCTGCTCCTGGCGTTTTTGGCCCTCAAGCTCTGGGGCGACGTGATGATGGCGCTGATCCTGGTCCTTCGGCTGGCGGTCTATGTCGGCATCACCTGGCTGGTGATCGCGGTCATCCAACGTGTCGCGAGCGCGATCGTGATCATCCGCGGCCTGCGCGGGACCAGCATCGACAGCCATCTGATCCGCGTGGTCAGCACGTTGCTGTGCATCGCCGTCGGCCTGTGTTCGGCGCTTTTTATCGCGGACTTCATTGGCATACCGGTGGGGCCGCTGCTCGCGGGCCTTGGCATCGGCGGCTTCGCCATCGCGCTCGCGGTGCGATCCACGCTGGAGAATGTGATCGGCGGCCTGACCCTGTTCGCCGACCGGCCGGTGCGGGTGGGGGAATTCTGCCGTGTCGGCAACGAATCCGGGACGGTGGAGGAGATCGGCCTGCGCACCACCAAGCTACGCCGGCTCGACGACACGCTGGTCACGATCCCGAACGCCGAGATGGCGCAGATCCGCATCGAAAACGTCACCCGCCGCCGCAAATCCCTGTTCAACCCCCGGCTGGGCCTTCGCTACGAGACGACGGGCGCGCAGATCAAGGTCATCCAGGACGCGATCCTGGCCATGCTGGCCGATCATCCGAAGGTGGTGACCGAGGGCGCGCGGGTGCGCTTCACCAGCTTCGGCGACTACACGCTCAATCTTGATGTGTTCGCCTATGTGGAGGAGAGCCGGCTGCCCGACTTCGTGCTGGTGCAGGAGGAATTGAACCTGCGGGTCATGGAGATCGTGCTGGCCGCCGGCGCGGCCTTTGCCTTCCCGTCCCAGACAAACTACCTGGCGCGCGACAGCCTGCCGCCCGAACCCGCGGCCGCCAACGGGCAAGGATAGCACCGAGGGGACGCGGCGCTCTCCGGTCGCCTGGGCTGTTCGGCCTCGGCTGGCATGACGGGTTCCGCCACTTGTGGTGCCGCCTGGGCGGGGCGGGGCGGTGGTGCTACCACTCCCCGCGGTGACCAGGACCCTCGGCGCATTCCGCGACCGTTGATCCAATCGTCCGGCGCTGGGGAAGGGACCGCCATGTTGTTCGGCCGCGGTTCCGCGCGCCCGGTACGTTGAGGGCACGATCCATGACCAAGCGGCGCACTGGCGGGAGGGCTCGGGCAGGTTCGGCGACGTCTCCCGTCGCCGGCGTCCTGTCATGAGCGAGGCCGCCGCTACCGAGACGGTCCGGCATCGGGGGCTGATCACCGTGCTGGTGATCTTCTCTACCACGATCCAGGCCCTGGACGCCACGATCGCCAACCTTGCGCTGCCGTATATGCAGGGCAGCCTGAACGCCACCATCGACCAGGTGGCCTGGGTCCTGACCTCCTACATCATCGCCACCGCCATCATGACGGCGCCGATGGGGTGGTTGGCCAACCGGTTTGGCCGCAAACAATTGCTGATCCTGTGTCTGGTGGGGTTCGCGATTTTCTCCCTGTTCTGCGCCGTCGCGCAGTCGCTGGAGCAGATCGTCGCCTTCCGCCTGCTCCAGGGCATGTTCGGCGCGGGCCTGGTGCCGCTCGCGCAATCAATCCTGCTGGATATCTACCCCGCGGAGCAGCGAGGCCCGGCCATGGCGGTATGGGGCATGGGGTTGATGATCGGCCCCATCGTCGGCCCACCGCTGGGAGGGTTGCTGACCGATCTGTATCATTGGCGGCTGGTATTCGTGGTCAGCGTGCCGTTCGCCCTCGCCGCGATCATCGGGCTTGTGATCCTGCTGCCGCGCACCGCCCCGCAGGCGGCGCTGCGCTTCGATTGGACGGGCTTCGCAATCTTGGGGATCGGGATCGGCAGCTTTCAGCTCATGCTCGATCGCGGCCAGACCGAGGACTGGTTCGACAGCCAGCAGATCATCATCCTCGCGGTGCTGGCCTGCCTGGGTTTCTATCTGTTTGTTGTGCACATCGTCACGGCGGAACATCCCTTCATCAATCCGGCGTTGTTCGCCGATCGGAACTTCGTGACGGCGACATTCATGCTGTTCTGCTTTGGCGTCGTGCTGATTTCGTCCAACGCGCTCGCGGCCCCGTGGTTGCAGACGGTATCGAACTATCCGGTGGGGCAGGCCGGCTGGCTATTGGCGCCGCGCGGACTGGCATCGATGTTCGGGATGATGCTGGTGGGCAAGCTGTCCGCCCGGGTTGACCAGCGCGCCATGGTGGCGGCCGGGCTGCTGTGCACGTCCTGGTCGTTCTGGGACATGACCGGCTGGACGCCGGATGTCTCCCCCGGCTGGGTGACCTGGGTGATGTCGGTGCAGGGCTTCGGCCTGGGGATGACCTTCATCCCGTTGCAGGTGATCGCATTCACGACCCTGCCATCCGCCCTGCGAACCCAGGGTTCCGCGCTGATCAACCTGTTCCGCAATATCGGTGCCGCGCTCGGCGTGTCGATGGTCTCGGCGGTCCTGGTGCGCAACAGCCAGGCCCTGCATGAGGAGATCGGCGCCTATATCACCCCGTTCAACCGGATGCTGGAGCACTACCCCTCGATCGCGCGGTTCCTGACCCCGGAAACGCCCCGCGGCGCGGCCTATCTGAACCGGATGGTGACGGGGGAGGCGACGATCATCGCCTATCTGAATGACTTCAAGCTGCTGTTGGTCGTGACGCTGTTGACCCTGGTGCTGGTCCCGCTGATCAGGCGCCCGGTCGCGTCAACGTAACCGATGTCACCCGGCCGAACACTGTTCGGCCGGGTGGACACGGTCAGTCCCGCTTGAAGCGGTAGTGGAAGCGGTTCGCCCCGTCCGCGGTCACCAGCCCCACGGTCGGCGCCGGGAAATGGATCGGCAGCAGCAGCGTCGGCGTGTCGGCGACCGAGGACAGGAAGGTCTTCCGGGACTCCGCCGCCTGCTTCGCGTCCCAGTCGACGCCGGGCGACCAATGCAGTTCCCGCGTCTGGATCGCGTGGTGCATCATGTCGCCGGTCACCACCGCCCGCTGGCCCTTCGAGAAGATGTTGACGCAGCAATGGCAGGGTGAGTGCCCAGGCGTCGGGGTCAGGGTGATGGTGTCGTCCAGCGCGTAGTCATCATCGACCAACAGCGCCTGTCCGGCTTCCACGATGGGCAGGCAGTTGTCGCGGAACACGGTGCCGGGCGGGTTCGCGCCCTTGGCGTGTTCGGCTTCCCAGACCGCGTATTCCTTCTTGTGGAAGATGTATTTCGCGTTCGGGAACGTCGGCACCCAGCGCCCGTCACGCAGGGTCGTGTTCCAGCCCGTATGGTCGATGTGCAGGTGCGTGCAGAACACATAGTCGACCTGCTCGTAGCTGACGCCCAGGGCGAACAGCTCGTTCCGCCAGCGTTCCTTGCCCGGGAAATCGAACGGCGCGGCGTGGCCCTTGTCCTCTCCGGTGCAGGTGTCCACCAGGATCGTGTGGCGCGGCGAGCGCACGACGAAGGTCTGGTAGGTGATGTTCATCTTGCCTTCGGCGACGTCGAAGACCTCGGGCTCCATCGAGGACAGGTGGCCCTTGAAGACGGCGTCGTCATAGGCCGGGAAGAAATCCTGCGGCCGGCGCCACGGCCCTTCGCGTTCGATCACCGCATCAATGGTGATGTCGCCAATCCTGATCTGTCGCATCGCTGTTTCCCCCTATGGTCGCCGCAACCTAGCAAGCACCCGGCCACGCGAACAGGTCCCGGCATCCTATGTTCGGCTCTTGCCAGACCATGCCGCTTCGGCCGATGTGTTGGCGGGAAACGCCCGACCGCCATGGCGGTCTTTCAGGAAGGATGATGAACCATGGCCAAGGCGCCAAAGACCGACGTGCTGACCGAACTGCGGAAGATCGATACGCCGACCATTACCAATGTGGTCGCGACCTATCCGAAAAGCCCGCTCTGCCTTGGGCTGTACAATCCGTGGACCGAGAACTGGTACACCGATACCTCGATCCGCTGCATCTACCCGGAGAAGGGTGCGATCATTGGCCACGCCGTGACCTGCGTCTACGGCCTGCCCGACCCGAACTACACCGGGCGGCTGAGCTTCATGGACGTGGTCGACGCGCTGGACGCGATGAAGAAGCCGACGATCCTGGTCATCCAGCAGAAATGGCCTGCGGAGCTGATGTCCAAGGCCGGCCTGGCCGGGGAGATCATGGTGACGTCGATGAAGGCCGTGGGCTGCATCGGCATGCTGTCGAACGGGCCGTCGCGGGACGTGGACGCGATTCGCAAGCTCGATTTCCAGATGCTGCTGGGCGGGGTGACGGCGGGCCATGGCGAAATGGCGGTCCACGCGGTGAACGTGCCTGTCTCGGTGGGCGGCATGGATGTGGCGCCGGGCGACCTGATCCACATGGATGAGAACGGCGCCGTGAAGTTCCCCGCCGACAAGGCCGACCAGGTGCTGGAGAACGCGCGGAAGATGCTGGATGCGGAAGCGGAACATCTGGCGCGCCTGCGCTCCGCGACGACCGCGGCCGAGGTGCGCGCCGCGGGCGGTAACTACACGGCCAAGCGCCCGAAGTAGGACCCAACCGGCCTCCGGCGGGAATCCTGGACGAAATCGCGACTATCCATTGCCTCGGGCCGCCGTCCTGGCCCGAGGCGGTCGCGAAACGGTCCCGAGGTATCTTATGGCGATTCACCGTCTCAGCCTGTTTTCCGCCAACGAGGGTTTCTCCGGTATCGAATTATGGGGCACCGACGGCACCGCCGCTGGCATCAGCCTGCTGAAGAACATCGGTCCAGACGGATACGACGTCGTCAGCGGAGCCGTCGGGTCCTTCACAACGCTCGGGGACGGGCGGGCCTTTATCCAGGCCGGTTGCAATGACGCGCGAATCGACGGTCTGATGGCAGGCGCGGTCGGTTGCCTGGCCGTGGCGTCCGCGCGGGATCAAGCGGCGTGACCCTTGTCCTCCTTTGGGGATTTGTCGCGTAGGGAGGATTAACGCGTTCGCGCGCCCTGATGTAGGATGCCTCGGTTCGACCGATCGGGGTCTGAGCGACGCGAATGGCCATGATGACCAGCAGCAAACGACGCCCGGTCGGATGGCGGACACGCGGCCTGGCGCCGCGACGGTCCTCGGACCGGCCGCCGCGCCCCCTTCCGCCGCATCGCCGGCTTGGCGCGATGATCGCCCGCCATGCCACGCGCCGTCGGCTGGCTTTGGTTGGCCTGGTCTCGGTGGCGCTGCATCTCCTGTTGGCGGCGATGGTCCTGCTGTGGCCCGGCATCGACCCGCCCGAAACGCCGACGGACCTGCCATCCCCCGTGGCGATGGTGTTTGAGCCACCGAACGAGGGCCAGCGCGCCGTTCCGACCCCCACCCCCGATCAACCACCCCAACTGGCTCGACCGCCCGCCACCCCGGCGCCCACCGAGACCGCGGAACCCTTGCCGGTCCCGCCACCGCCGCCGCCCCTGGCACCGCCCCCGCCTCGGGACACACCGACGCGGCGCCCCGATGCCGCGCCCGTTCGGCCCCGCCCCCCGGTCGCTCGCGCGGAGCCCAGTTTTCCGATGCCGCAATCCTATTCGTTCGGCGGCCCTACCGCCCCGCGTCAAGCGGGACCGCCCGCGGCCGCTGGCGCGCTGGGATCGGCGGTGACCGGCGAGTCGTCATTCGGGCAGTTCGCCAAGCTCACCGCGGGGCAGGTGGCGCCGAGCTGGATGAACGCGCTGCATGATTGGTGGCAGCGGAACGGGTATTATCCGTCCCAGGCCGTGGCCATGCAGCAATTTGGGCGGGTCCGCATCCAGATCGTGGTTGACCGGTCCGGCAAGGTGCGGAGCGTCGAGCTGCTTGGCGCTTCCAGTTCTCCGTGGCTGAACATGGGCGCGCAGGACGTGTTCCGAGGCGCCACGGTGCCGCCGTTTCCGCCGAATACGCGGGACGATCAGGTGACGCTGGAACTGACGATCAACTACATCCTCACGCGGCAATGAGCGATGGAGGGCTCGCCCTGTTTGTCGCGGCGGCATGGGGAGGCCGCTTATCCGGGACGCCCCGCCTTGCTTTTCGCGGCGGTGGCCCATGTAATACCAACCGCGAGGCCCGCGCCGCTGGCTCCCTCGGCGCTGGATGCGCCGGAAGGGGCTGGCGCTGACAATCATGCGGGTCCGGGAGGATCGATTGCCCGTCTACGAAGCCTGGAATGAGGACCGAGCCGCGGTGATCATCGCCGATCATGCGGGGATGGAGGGTGCGGCCCTGCCGATCCTGCACGCCATCCAGCGCGCCTTTGGCTGTGTGCCGCGCGATGCCGTGCCGATGGTGGCGAAGGCCCTGAATCTGACCCGGGCGGAGGTGCATGGCATCGTCACATTCTACCATGAATTCCGCCAGTCTCCGCCGGGGCGGCACATCCTGCATGTCTGTCGCGCCGAGGCTTGCCAGGCGCTGGGCGGGGACCAGATCGTGGCCCATGCGCGTGACCGGCTGGGTGTGGATTGGCACGGTACGACGCCCGATGGGGCGGTGACGCTGGAGCCGGTGTTCTGCCTCGGGCTGTGCGCGATCGGGCCGGCGGCGATGCTGGACGGTGAACCGCTGGGCCGGTTGGACGCGGCGAAGCTGGACGCGGTGCTGGAGCACGCGTCGTGACCCGCGTCTCCGTCCCCCGCGACGCGGCGGCTTTGGCCTTGGGCGCCGATGCGGTCGCCCGGGCGCTGGAGGGCCATGCGACCGTGGTCCGGACCGGTTCGCGTGGGATGTTCTGGCTGGAACCGATGATCGAGGTGGAGACGGAGGCCGGGCGCATCGCCTATGGGCCGGTCTCGGCCGCCGATGTGCCGGGGCTGCTCGCGGCTGGGCTGCTGACCGGGGCGGCGCACGCGCTGCGGCAGGGGCTGACGCAGGAAATCCCGTTCCTCGCCCGCCAGACCCGGGTGACCTTCACGCGTTGTGGCGCGGTCGATCCGCTGTCGATCGAGGATTACCAGGCCCATGGCGGCCTGGGCGGGCTACGGAAGGCGCTGGAAATCGGGCCGGAGGCGACGATCGAGACCGTGCTGAAATCCGGCCTGCGCGGCCGGGGTGGGGCAGGGTTCCCGACAGGGATCAAGTGGAAGACCGTCGCCGATACCCCGGACGGGCAGAAATACATCGTCTGCAACGCGGATGAGGGTGACTCTGGCACCTATGCCGACCGCATGCTGATGGAAGGCGATCCCTTCGGCCTGATCGAGGGCATGGTGATCGCCGGCCTCGCCGTCGGCGCGACGAAGGGGTTCGTCTATACCCGCTCCGAATACCCGCATGCGATCGCGACGTTTGATGCGGCTTTGGCGGTGGCGCGGACGGTGGGGCTGCTGGGCCCGGATGTGATGGGCTCCGGACGGGCGTTCGACATCGCGCAGCGGGTTGGCGCGGGGGCTTATGTGTGCGGGGAGGAAACCGCCCTGCTGGAAAGCCTGGAGGGACGGCGCGGGCAGGTGCGCGCCAAGCCGCCTCTGCCGGCGCATAAGGGGCTGTTCGCCCGCCCGACGGTGGTGAACAACGTCATCACCCTGGCGACCGTGCCGATGATCCTGCGTGATGGGGCCGAGACCTATCAGATGATCGGCTTCGGCCGCTCCCGCGGGACGATGCCGATCCAGTTGGCCGGGAACGTGCGGTTCGCCGGGCTGTTCGAGGCCGGGTTCGGCGTGACATTGGGCGACATCGTGAACGACATCGGGGGCGGCACGCGGTCCGGCCGGCCGGTGCGGGCGGTGCAGGTGGGGGGGCCTCTGGGCGCCTATTTCCCGCCGTCCTTGTTCGACACGCCGTTCGATTATGAGGCGTTTGCCGCCAAGGACGGACTGATCGGGCATGGCGGGGTGGTCGTGTTCGATGACACGGTCGACATGGCGCGCCAAGCGCGGTTCGCGATGGAATTCTGTGCCGCGGAGTCCTGCGGCAAGTGCACCCCCTGCCGGATCGGGTCCGTGCGTGGGATGGAAACGGTGGACAAGATCCTGGCCGGGGAGCGGGTGGATGCGAACCTGGAACTGCTGCGCGATCTTTGCCACACGATGAAGTTTGGGTCGCTCTGCGCACTGGGCGGTTTCATTCCGTACCCGGTCATGAGCGCATTGACCTACTACCCCGAGGACTTCCGCCGCCCCCACGCGATGGCCGCCGAATGACGGCCCCCATCACATCGCCCCCTCCCCCCTTGAGGGGGAGGGTTGGGGTGGGGGTGCCTCGCGGCACGGACTGGGGGGCGTCACCCCTCCCCCCAACCTTGGTCCGCTTCGCGGCCCAAGCCCTCAAGGGGAGGGGGAGTAGAACGATCCTGCCCCCAACAACGGCAAGCGAAGTTTCAGGAGACCGAGTCCCATGCCTCTGATCCAGGAACTCGACTACGGCACGCCGGTCGTCTCCTCTGACACCGCCGTGACCCTCACCATCGACGGGCACGACATCACCGTTCCCGCCGGCACCTCCATCATGCGCGCCTCGATGGAAGCCGGGATCAAGATCCCCAAGCTCTGCGCCACCGACAGCCTCAACAGCTTCGGCAGTTGCCGCATGTGCCTGGTGGAGGTCGAGGGCAGGGGCGGCACGCCGGCCTCCTGCACCACGCTCGTCGCCCCGGGCATGAAGGTCCACACCGTCTCCGACAACCTGCGGAAGCTCCGCCGGGGGGTGATGGAGCTTTACATCTCCGACCACCCGCTCGACTGCCTGACCTGTTCGGCCAACGGGAACTGCGAGTTGCAGGACACCGCCGGCGAGGTCGGCCTGCGGGAGGTCCGCTACGGCTATGAGGGTGACAACCACCTCGACGCCGTCGTCGACGGATCGAATCCCTATTTCCAGTTCGACGCGGCGAAATGCATCGTCTGTTCCCGCTGCGTCCGCGCGTGTGAGGAAGTGCAGGGCACCTTCGCGCTGACGATCGAGGGCAGGGGCTTCCAGTCCAAGGTCGCGGCCGGGATGGATGAGCCGTTCCTGGCCAGCGAATGCGTCTCCTGCGGGGCCTGCGTGCAGGCGTGTCCGACCGCGACGCTGATGGAGAAATCCGTCGTCGAGATGGGCCAGCCGGAACACTCAGTCATCACGACCTGCGCCTATTGCGGCGTCGGCTGCAACTTCAAGGCCGAGATGCGGGGCGATCAGGTGGTCCGCATGGTGCCCTGGAAGGACGGGCAGGCGAACCACGGCCATTCCTGCGTCAAGGGCCGCTTCGCCTGGGGCTATGCCAGCCACCCCGACCGCATCCTGAAGCCGATGGTGCGGGAGAAGACCACCGACCCGTGGCGCGAGGTGTCGTGGGAGGAAGCGATCGGCCGCGTGGCGTCGGAATTCAAGCGCATTCAGGCGGCCCACGGCACCGGCGCGATCGGGGTCATCACGTCGTCGCGCTGCACGGATGAGGAAACCTTCCTTGTCCAGAAACTCGCCCGCGCCGCCTTCGGCAACAACAACACGGATACCTGCGCGCGGGTCTGCCACTCCCCCACCGGCTACGGGCTGCGGGCAACGTTCGGGACCTCGGCCGGCACGCAGAATTTCGACAGTGTCGAGCACGCGGACGTCATCGTCGTGATCGGCGCCAACCCGACCGACGGGCATCCGGTGTTCGCCTCCCGCATGAAGAAGCGGCTGCGGGAAGGGGCGAAGCTGATCGTCATCGATCCCCGCCGCATCGACCTGGTCCGTACGCCGCATGTGGAGGCGTCGTTCCATCTGCCGCTTCGCCCTGGCACCAACGTCGCGATGCTGACCTCACTCGCGCATGTGATCGTGACCGAGGGGCTGTTCGCGCGCGACTTCGTGGCCGAACGCTGCGACACGGAAACCTTCGACGACTGGGCCGCCTTCGTCTCCCGCCCCGAGCACAGCCCGGAAGCGGTGGAATCCACCACGGGCGTCCCCGCCGCCCTCGTGCGCGGGGCCGCGCGCCTGTATGCGACCGGCGGCAATGGCGCGATCTACTACGGGTTGGGCGTAACCGAGCACAGCCAGGGCAGCACCGCCGTCATGGCGATCGCCAATCTTGCGATGGTGACCGGCAATCTCGGCCGTCCGGGCGTGGGGGTGAACCCGCTGCGTGGGCAGAACAACGTGCAGGGCGCCTGCGACATGGGCAGCTTCCCGCATGAACTGCCGGGCTACCGCCATGTCTCCGACCCCGCTGTCCGCGCGATCTTCGAGCAGGAATGGGGCGTCGTGCTCGACCCCGAGCCGGGATTGCGGATCAACAACATGCTCGACGCGGCGGTCGATGGATCGTTCCGTGGGATCTATATCCAGGGCGAGGATATCTGCCAGTCCGATCCGGACACGCATCACGTGACCGCCGGCCTCGCGGCGATGGAATGCGTCGTGGTGCACGACCTGTTCCTGAACGAGACGGCCAACTACGCGCATGTCTTCCTGCCGGGCGCGACCTTCCTGGAAAAGGAGGGCACGTTCATCAACGCCGAACGCCGCATCAACCGCGTCCGGAAGGTCATGGCGCCGCGCGCCGGCATGGCGGACTGGGAAGTGACCATGGCGATCGCCAATGCCATGGGATACAAGATGCACTACAACGATCCGTCCGAGATCATGGCGGAGATCGCGCGCACCACGCCGGTGTTCTCGGGCGTGACCTATGACCGGCTCGACCAGGAATCGTTGCAGTGGCCGGTGACTGACGCCGCGCCACAGGGCACGCCTGTCATGCATATCGGCGGCTTTGCGCGCGGCAAGGGCAACTTCGTCGTCACGGAATACGTGCCGACGGATGAGAAGGTCGGGCCGCGCTTCCCGCTGCTGCTGACCACCGGCCGCATCCTGTCGCAGTACAATGTCGGCGCGCAGACCAGGCGGACCGGCAATGTCGTCTGGCACTCCGAAGACGTGCTGGAAATCCATCCGAACGACGCCGAGGCGCGGGGCATCCGTGCCGGCGACTGGGTGCGCCTGGCCAGCCGCACCGGTCAGACCACGCTGCGCGCGGTAGTGACCGACCGTGTCGCGCCGGGCGTCGTCTATACGACGTTCCATCACCCCGGAACGCAGGCGAATGTCGTGACCACCGAGTTCTCCGACTGGGCCACGAATTGCCCGGAATACAAGGTGACGGCGGTGCAGATTTCGCCCTCCAACGGCCCGTCCGCTTGGCAGGACGAGTATCGCGCGTTGTCCGCTCAAAGCCGGCGGATCGAGGCGGTGCCGGCGAAGTAGAAGCGGGACCGGCGCATGGATGTGCCGCGGGCCGCTCGGTCCATCACCCGCGTCATCTGGCGGGGAGGCACGATGACGCGTGCCGCCCGCATGGTGCCGGAGGAAACGCCTGTCGCCTTCACCTACAACCGCGCCACCCATGCCGTGATGCTGGCGACACCTTCCGATCTGGAGGATTTCGCGATCGGCTTCAGCCTCGCCGAACGCGTGATCGATGACCCGGCCCAGATCGAGGCGCTGGAGATCGTGGCGCTGCCGGAGGGGATCGAACTCCGCATGGATCTGGCAATACCCCGGCTGGAGGCTCTGACCCACCGCCAGCGCCGCCTCGCCGGCCCCAGCGGCTGCGGGCTGTGCGGGATGGACAGCCTGGCCGATGCGACGCGGGCGGTGCCTGCCGTCACCGCCGATCCCTGCTTCTCGCCCGAGGCCGTGGCCCGCGCGCTGGACGCCATGCCGCCCGGCCAGCATTTGCACCACGCGACCCGCGCCGTGCATGCCGCCGCCTTCTGGACCGAGCGGGACGGGATCGTGGCGCTGCGCGAGGATATCGGGCGGCATAATGCGCTGGATAAGCTCTCGGGCACCTTGGTCCGCCAGGGGATCGCGGCCGGGGGCGGGCTGCTGTTGCTCAGCAGCCGGATCTCGGTTGAGATGGTGCAGAAGGCCGCGATCCTGGGCGCGCCGGTGATCGTCGCCATCTCGGCGCCCACGGCGCTGGCGATCGACGTCGCCGAACGCGCCAACATCACCCTGATCGGCATCGCTCGCCCGGACGGGTTCGAAATCTTTACCCATCCCCATCGTATCCAGCCGCAAGCGGTGCAGCATGTCGCCTGACAAACTCGCCTACATGGCCAACCAGATTGGCAAGTTCTTCTCGGCCCAGAAGCCGGACACGATCGTGCCGGGGATCGAGGATCATATCCGCAAGTTCTGGGACCCCCGCATGCGCCGCGACCTGCTGGCGCATCTGGACGCGGTGACGCTCGACCCGCCGGTGCGCCAGGCGGTGGAGCGGATCAGGGACAACGTCGCGACCCCTGAATTCCGCGCCTAAAGAAGCTCAATTCCCCGTTTACCTTGCAGAATCAGAGAGATATTCTGCATTCGTAAATCCGAAACCATCACCAACGGGGTGCGCGATGCTGGCGCAAGGTCTTCTCGGTTTCCAGTATGAATCCGACCGC
>CAMCDA010000145.1 GCA_945873195.1 Asaia bogorensis | reverse complement strand
GTGCCGATGCGGTCCTATGCTCGCATGGCAGGCCGGTGACTCGCGACGGTTGCACAACACCCCGGGGCGACTCGCGATCCGTGCGACGCCAGCGAAAAAACCGGTGAACACCATGCGATAGCCAGCCCGGATCTCCGATTTATGCCTCGGACTACCGGCCCGGCGACGCTGCCGGGATTTTGTTCGGGAATCCTGGTGGTTAATCGATCTTGATGTTCAGCCTTTTCACGGCGGCGCCGAAGTTCGTGTGCTGCTTCTTCAGGTCATCCGCCAGACCCTGAGGCGTGTCCTTGATGGCGATCAGGCCCATGGCCAGCACCCTCTCCTGCACGTCCGGCATGTCCGTGATCTGGTTCAGCAGCGGAGACAGCTTCACCGCCACCTCGGGCGGCAGCCCCGCCGGTCCCATGAACGCGAACCAGCTCGGCAGGTCCCAGGACGGCTGGAGTTCCTTCATCGACGGAATATCGGGGAAATGCGGATGCCGGGTCGGGGTCGACACCGCCAGCCCGCGCAGCTTGCCCGCCTTGATGTGGGGGAAGATATTGCCCTCATACATCATCGACACATGGCCGGCGAGCGCGTCCTGCAACTGCTCCACGCCCCCCTTGTAGGGCACCATCACGAGCTTGATGTTATACAGGGAGGCCATCGTCTCCCCCGCCAGATGGGTGATCGTGCCGGGGCCGGAGTTCGCCAGCGTCAGCGTGTCGGGCTTCGCCTTCGCGTCGGCCGCGAACTCCGCCATCGTCTTCCAGGGGAAGCTGTGGTGGACGGCGAAGCCGAACAGCGCATCCGTCACGCGGCCGATCGGGGTGAAGTCCTTCAGCGGGTCATAGGGCGTCTTCCGCACATGCGGCAGCAGGCCCATCGCGCCGAGCGTATTGACGCACAGGGTATAGCCGTCGGGGGCGGACTTCGCGCAGGCCTCATGCCCGATCATGCCGGACGCGCCGGAGCGGTTGTCGACCACGAATTGCTGGCCGAGCATCTGGGAGAGTTTCTCGGAATAGGCGCGGGCGGTCGCGTCGGTGCCGCCGCCGGCGGGGAAGGGAACGATCACGCGCACGGGCTTGTTGGGCCAGGCCTGTGCCATGGCGCCGGGGGCAAGGCCCATCAGGGCGGTCGCGAGGAGGAGGGTCTTCCGGAACATGAGGCTTCCTTGTTGCGTCTCCGCCTGACCCGCCCGAGGGGGCCGGGGGGGATGGCGGATGGGTGCTTACGAGAGACACGTGGGTAAGCGAGCCACGGCGGCGATGCAACTGGAATGGACCGAGGGCGGGGGCCGGTTTCTCACCGGGCATGGGGTGGCGCTGCCCAGAAAATCCCCCTCTCCCCTTGCGGGAGAGGGCCGGGGTGAGGGGGAACCACCCCCATGCCGGTGCCACGACCCCCATCCCCCCGGGCCGCCCGCTCACCGGACATGGGGTCGCACCATCTGAAAAAACGCTCGGCCGGCGGGGTGGGAGAGGCTGGGGCGGGTGATCCTCACGGTGCATGGGGTGTTGGTCGATGCAAAATCCCCGGGGTGGCCCGCCGGACAGAGGCGCCTGGGGCCGGCGGCGTTCGGCGCGGCCGGGGCTGGCTGGACGTCGATGCGCGGGACGGCCCGGTGACTGGACCGGGGGCGGGAAGGGCGCGGGAACCTGGCGCGGAGGGGGCAATTCTCACCGGACATGGGGTGGCATACCCGGGAAAAATCCGCTCGGGCTGGGTGGCGCTGGGTGAGGGCGCGCGGGTGGTCTGTTTGGCGGGGTGGACGCGCAGTGTGTTCGGCATTCGTTCCCACACTAGCGCAGGGTGCGTGCCTGAGGCAAAGGCTCCGTGCGTCGAGGTGGGATTAACCCGGCGGGCGGGACCGCTCGGCGCCCGGCGGTGTTATGGGCGTCCGGGTCGGCGGGGGCGGGTTCCGTCCCCCCCAATGATCTCCAGCCTCGGGCGCCGGAGGGTGCCCACTCCGGCGGGGGTGATCCCGGTCAGGTCGAGCTTCGTCAGCGCCTTGAGCGCGGCGAGCGGCGTCACGTTGCTCACCTTCGTGTTCATGAGACTGAGGGATTGGAGAGACGTCAGCGCGCCAAGCGGCGTCACGTTGCTCACCTTCGTGTTCATGAGACCGAGGGATTGGAGAGACGTCAGCACGCCGAGCGGCGTCACGTCGCTCACCTTCGTGCCCCCGAGATTGAGGGATCGGAGAGCGGTCAGCGCGCCGAGCGGCGTCACGTCGCTCACCTGCGTGCCCCAGAGAGTGAGGGATTGGAGAGCGGTCAGCGCGCCGAGCGGCGTCACGTCCCTCACCTGCGTGCCCCAGAGATTGAGGGATTGGAGAGCGGTTAGCGCGGCGAGCGGCGTCACGTCGCTCACCTGCGTGAACCCGAGATCTAGGGATTGGAGAGCGGTCAGCGCGCCGAGCGACGTCACGTCGCTCACCTGTGTGCGCCCGAGATCGAGGGATTGGAGAGCGGTCAGCGCGCCGAGCGGCGTCACGTCGCTCACCTGCGTGTCGTTGAGAGTGAGGGATTGGAGAGCGGTCAGCGCGCCGAGCGGCGTCACGTCGCGCACCTGCGTGCCCATGAGATTGAGGGTTTGGAGAGCGGTCAGCGCGCCGAGCGGCGTCACGTCGCTCACCTGCGTGCCGTCGAGATCGAGGGATTGGAGAGCGGTCAGCGCGCCGAGCGGCGTCACGTCGCTCACCTGCGTGTCGTTGAGAGTGAGGGATTGGAGAGCGGTCAGCGCGCCGAGCGGCGTCACGTCGCTCACCCGCGTGTCCCTGAGATTGAGGGATTGGAGAGCGGTCAGCGCGGCCAAGGGGCGCAGGTCGGATAGGTCCGAGCGGTCTCGAGTGCGATTCTCGGGCCTGAAATCCAGGGCGGTGATGAAGGGGCGCCACGTGGCCGGCGGGGCTTCGCCGCGCAGGATCATGGCCTTGGCCTCAGCCAGGAACCCATCCGGTGGCACAAACGCTTCGGGGGGCGGGTCACTGCCCGGCAAGGGGGGTACCGTCGCCCCTGTCCCGCTCGTCCCCGGGAACCCGGGTTTAGCGGCTCGTTCGAAGGTGCGGGCTATGCCATGTTGGATATCGCGCGGCAGGTCTGCCACCAGCGCGATCCCATCCGTCTCCACCCCGGCCAGGAACCGGCCGATCCGCTGTATCAAGGGTGACTCGGTCGCATAGCCCGAGGATACCGCGCCCGCCAGGAACCCGGCGGCATAGCTGGCGCCACGCGTCAGGAGGCCCCGCGCGGCTTTCATGGAGAAGGTCCCGGCCTTCGCTGCCTGCACGGGATCGGCCTGGCCCGCTGTCTCGATGGTGTTTTGCAGAGTTTGGGCGGTGGCGGGCGTCAGCAGGTCCGAGGCAATCGCATGCTGGATCACGCGCACCGACCTGGCAAAAAGCTCCGGCTTGGTGAGGAACGCGCCGCGGTCGTCGTCCAGTTCACGCGCCCCTGGAAACCGTCGCACCCAGGGGGCGACCGACCCTACGGTGTCATCGAACAAGTCATGGATATCGTCCGGTAAGGGCGCCGGATCGGTGGAACCAGCCTCCCGCAGCCGCTTGTCGCGCAGCAGGAACGACGCAACGCGCACCGAGGCTTCCCACACCGTGCCCAGATGCGCCGGAATATCCTCAATCGGGCGATCCAGCGCGGCGGAGAGGTCTTTCGCCGCCACGACGAACCTGTCCCATGACGGATCGAGGTGATTGCCTGCCCTCACAAGCATCTCAACGAGGTCGAGCGCCTTTTGCCGGTTCGGCACGTGAAGCTGGCGGGTAATCGCGTTTTTCGTGGCGGCGATGTCCGCCGCGTCACCGGACAGATCCAGGTCGAGGCGGTCGTCCCGCTCGATCACCACCGGCCCAGGGTGTTCCGGCGGCAGCCCGACCAGCACGTCGGTATCCGGATTGCGCGCATCGGTCACGTTGAAATGGTCACGGATCGCGGCGTGGATCTGCACCCGCGCGGCGTCGAAGCCGTGGTCGTCGCGGTCCCATTGCGTAACGGGCAACGGGCGTCGCCCCTGGATCGGCGCGACCTGCAACCGCCCGACGACGCGTTCCCAGTCGCAAGGCATCAGGATAACCGGCACGATCAGGCCCTTGATCGCCGCGCATCGCGCGTCGATGGCGGGGCGTTCATCCTCCCGGATGAATTTGCTGGCGATCCAGGATGGGCTGACCAGCAGCAGGAACACGTCGGCCTGGTTGATCGCATCCCGGATGGTGTCGTTCCAGTGATGGCCGGCGCGCAGGCTGTCGTCGGACCAGAAGGTGACGCCGAACGCTTGCTCCACCGCCGTCAGGTGGACGCGGAATCGATCCAGAAATCCCACGTCATCATGCGCATAGGAAATAAACCCCCTCACACCCCCACCTCCCCACCCCGGCGAACCGGACCAGGACCCAAGGCAACCACCGACAGGGGCAACACACGCATCATCCCCCCATCTTGCACAAGGAACGACCCCACCGCCAGCGTCCCCCCAAGGCTGGACCAACCGGCCCGCACCCGCTATCGGTCCATGAAACCCCTTACCCCAACACGAAAAACGCAGGAGAAAACGCATGGATGTCGGCATGATGATGGTGTTTGCCAGCTACGGCTGGGAAAACTGCACCGACAGGCGCGTATGGGACGAGGAAATCCGCCTGGCCCAGGTCGCCGCGGACTCCGGCTTTGACTGCCTCTGGTCGGCGGAGCATCATTTCGCGGACTATTCGTTTGTGCCAGATAACATCCAGTTGATGACCTATCTGACCGCCGTCTGCCCGAACATCGATGTCGGCACCGCCGCCGTCATCCTGCCGTGGCACGATCCGCTGCGCGTCGCCGAACAGGCCGCCGTGCTCGACATGCTGTCCAAGGGCCGGTTCCGCTTCGGCATGGGCCGCGGCCTCGCGCGGCGCGAATTCGAGGCGTTCCGCCTCAGCATGGACGAATCCCGCGGCCGCTTCGACGAAGCCGCGCCGATGATTATCAACGCGCTCAAGACCGGATTCATCGAAAGCGACGGCCCGTTCTACAAGCAGCCGCGCGTCGAAATCCGTCCGCGTCCGGAATATTCGTTTGACGGCCGTATCTACGCCGTCGCCTCCAGCGAGGACTCCGTCCTCTCCGCCGTCAAGCTCGGCGCCCACATGGTGATGTTCGCCGATCGGCCCTGGGAAATGCGCCTGCCGGTGATCGAGAACGGCCGCAAGCTGCACCGGGAAATGCACGGCAAGGAACAGCCGCATCTGATGCTGACGGAATTCTGCGTCTGCGGCGAAAATCTCGCGGACACGGAAGAAGAAGCCCGCAAGTACCAGGGCAAGTTCGTGGAAAGCAATTTCGTCCACTACGAATTCCTGGGTGACCATTTCAAGACGGTCAAGGGCTACGACGCCTACCAGCAAAAGGCCGAGATCGCGCGCAAGGCCGGCATGGAAGGCGCGGTCAACGGCTTCATGCAGGCCGCGAGCTGGGGCACGCCCGACAAGATCCTGCGTGGCCTCGAAGCGCGTCGGGCATTGCTGGGCGATTTCGAACTGAACGTCGCATTCCGCTTCGGCGGCACGCCGATGGAGGTCTCGGAACGCGGGCTCAAGCTGTTCGCCAAGGAAGTCCTGCCCGTGCTGAAGTCCTGGGGCGCGGTCAAGATCGCGGCCTAGTCACCAAACCCGCCGCCATCCACCCGGGTGGCGGCGGCACCGGTTCCGCCTGGCGGCCTAGCCGGCCGCGAGGGTCTTCATCGCCTCGTTCCGTCCGAACAATCGCAGCAGCAGGCGCACGGCGCGCCCGCGTTCGGTGTCGAGGCGCGGGTCGCGCGACAGCAGCACGGCGGCGTCCTGATGCGCCATGTGCAGCAGCGGCTCGTGCTCCACCGGATCGTCCAGCTTGAAGCCGGGCGCGCCGGCTTGGCGGGTGCCGAGCGCGTCGCCGCCGCCGCGAAGGCGGAAGTCCTCGTCGGCGATTTCGAACCCGTCATCGGTGTCGCGCAGCAGCGTCAGGCGGCGGCGGGCGGTTTCGTTCACCCAATCCTCGTGCAGCAGCAGGCAGAAGCTTTGTTCCGTGCCGCGCCCGACCCGGCCGCGGAGCTGGTGGAGCTGCGCGAGGCCGAAGCGTTCGGCGTGCTCGATGACCATGATCGTGGCCTGGGGGACGTCGACGCCGACCTCCACGACGGTGGTCGCGACCAGCAGGCTTGTGGTGCCGGCGGCGAAGGCGGCCAAAGCGGCGTCGCGAACTTCGGCCGTCTGCTGGCCGTGGGCGAGGCCGACGCGATCGCCGAAGCGGGCATGCAGGGCGGCGTAGCGGTCCTCGGCCGCGGCGAGGTCCAGCGCCTCGCTTTCCGCGACCAGGGGGCAGACCCAGTAGACGCGGGCGCCGTCGTCGAGCTTGCGGGCGATGGCGTCGACCAGGTCGGGCAGGGTGCCCAGGGAATGGAGCGTGGTCTTGATCACCTGCCGGCCGGCGGGTTTGCCGGTCAGGCGGCTGATGTCCATCTCCCCCCACTGGGTCAGCAGCAATGTGCGGGGGATGGGCGTGGCGGTCATGACCAGGACGTCCGTCTGTTCCCCCTTGCCGCCGAGGGTCAGGCGCTGGCGGACCCCGAAGCGGTGCTGCTCGTCGATCACGGCCAGCGCGAGGTCGCGGTATTCGACGGCGTCCTGGAACAGGGCATGGGTGCCGACGACCATCTGGATCGAGCCGTCCTTCAGCCCGCGCAGCAGCTTCGCACGTTCCTTGCCCTTGACCGAGCCGGTGAGGAGGGCGACGGGCAGGGGACACAGACGGGACAGCACGCGATGGTGCTGCTTGGACAGGACCTCGGTCGGCGCCATCAGCGCGGCCTGGGCGCCGGCTTCCACCGCGCGCAGCATGGCGAGGATCGCGACCAGGGTCTTGCCGGAGCCGACATCGCCCTGCAGCAGCCGCAGCATCCGGCGCGGGGCGGCGAGGTCGGCGTCGATTTCCTTCAGCGCCTTGTCCTGGGACTCGGTGGGCGTGTGGCCGAAGCGGGCCAGGGCCTGGTCGCGCAGGTGGGAGTCGCCGATCAGGGGCCGGCCGCGACGGGCGCGGACCCGACCCTTGATGACCGCGAGGGCCACCTGGCCGGCGAGGAACTCGTCATAGGCCAGGCGTGCCCGCATGCGCTTGTCCGGCGTGGCGCCGTCGGGCGTCTGGACGGCGCGCAGGGATTCCAGGAACGCCGGCCATTTCTCCCGCCGCATCAGCGCCGGGTCGTGCCATTCGGGGAAGTCCGGCACGTGGTCGAGCGCCTGGGCGATCCCGCTGGCGACCTGCCGGGGCCAGAGGCCGGCGGTCAGCGGCCAGACCGGCTCGATCGCCGGGATACGGTCGGGCTGGTCGGCGGGGACCACGTGTTCCGGATGGGCGATGGTGACCCGGCCGTTGAAGATGTCGACCTTGCCGGAGACGAGCAGGCGCGCGCCCGGGGGCATCTGGGCTTCCCGGGTGAACTTGAAGAAGGCGAGTTCGGCGATCCCGGTGTCGTCGCGGACGACGATTCGCCACGGCTGGCGGGAATTGGCGGGGCGCTCGTGGCGGACGACCTCGACTTCCATGGTGGCGATCTGGCCGGCCCGGGCGTCGCGGATGGTCGGGCGGGCGGAGCGGTCGAGGTAGGATTCCGGCATATGGAACAACAGGTCGATCACGCGCTCTCCCCCCGTCGCGCGCGCCATCAGGGCGGCGACGGTGGGTCCTATGCCGCGCAGGGATGTCTGGGGCGCGAAAAGCGGGGCGAGGGGATCGGTGTCCACGGGCTGACAGGATTTGATTGGGGTGGCTATATGACAGCACGCAGATGACACAACCAGAACCCAATGAGCTGGATACGAGGCGCCGTCGCCTTCTGTTCCGGGCCACCCATCGCGGAACCTTCGAGAACGATCTGATGATCGGAGGATTCGTGCGTGCAAACCTCGCCGCGTTCACGGATGAGGACCTGGACGCGCTGGAGGCGCTGATGGACTGGCCGGACGTGGACCTGGCCGACTGGCTGACCGGCCGCCGCCCGATGCCGGACGATGCCCCCCCGATGCTGGTGCGAATCCGGAAGGCGGTGGCGGGGTGAGGGTTCGCATGGGCGATTGCCTCTCGCCCCCTCCCCCCTTGAGGGGGAGGGCTGGGGTGGGGGGTCATCGCGGCACCAACGATTGGGGCGTGCGGCATGGGTCCTTCCCGCTCATCGTGGGGACCCGGAGGCTTCTACCCCCCACCCCAACCCTCCCCCTCCAGGGGGGAGGGGGCGTTGAAGCACGGGTCCGCAGCCCGGCTCCACCCTCCCCTGGTGTGGAAGCGCCCGCCCTCGGCTTGGCGGCAACCGTCCGCTTGACCCACGTCCCCCCAACCGGCGCTCCCGTCCATGACTGAAACCCTCCAGGTCTGGGGTGCCCCGGAAGGCTGGGACGCCTTCCTCCTCGCCCAACGCCGCCGTGAATTCACCGGCTCGGTCCTCCACGTCGCCCGCGACGACGCGCGCATGGCGCGGATGGCGGAAACCCTGGCCTTCATCATGCCGGAAGCCGAGATCCTCCGCTTCCCCGCCTGGGACTGCCTCCCCTACGACCGCGTGTCGCCCAACCCGGCCATCATCTCCGAACGCGTCGCCACCCTCGCCCGCCTGCTCGAAGACCCCACCGGCCCGCGCATCGTCCTCACCACCGTCAACGCTTTGGTCCAGCGCATCCCGCCGCGTGCCGCGCTCGCCGGATCCTCCCTCGCGCTCAAGGTCAACAGCGTCGTCAAGCCGGAGGAACTGGCCGGCTTCCTCGAAGCCAACGGCTACACCCGCGCCGGCACCGTCATGGAGCCAGGCGAATATGCCATGCGCGGCGGCATCATCGACCTGTTCCCGGCGGGGGAGGCGGAGCCCGTCCGCCTCGATCTGTTCGGCGACACCATCGAATCGATCCGCGCCTTCGATCCCACCACGCAGCGCAGCGCCGCCAAGCGGACCAGCCTGCAACTCCGCCCCGTCTCCGAGGTGCCGCTGGGCAAGGAGGCGATCTCCCGCTTCCGCACGGGCTGGCGGGAATTGTTCGGGCAGGAAGCAGCGAACGACCCGATCTACCACTCGATCTCCGACGGCCGGCGCCACCCGGGGATGGAGCATTGGGTGCCGCTGTTCCATCCGACGATGGAAAACCTGCTGGATTATCTGCCGGGCGCCTCCGTCTCCTTTGACCACCAGTCCGACGACGTCCTGAGCGCTCGGCTGGAAATGATCGCCGACCACGCCGCGGCCCGGAAGGCGCCGCCGCGCGACGGGGAAGTGCCGTATCGTCCGCTGCCGGCGGCCCAGCTCTATCTGACCCGGCCGGAGTGGGAGGAGATGCTGGCCTTCGGGCCGGTCCTGACCTTCAGCCCCTTCGCCAAGGCGGATGGCGGCGTCGGCGTGGAGGGCGGCGGCCGCCCCGGCCCGGTCTTCGCCCAGGCGGGCGCTGGTCCCGGCATCAACGTCTTCGACCAGTTCCGAACCCAGGCCGAACGCTGGGGCGCCGAGGGGCGACGGATCGTCCTCGCCGCCTGGACCCGCGGCTCGCGCGAACGGCTGGAACATCTGCTGCGCGAGCACGGCTTCAAGGACGTGGCGCAGGAGGACAATTTCGTCGCCGTCCGCCGCAAGCCCGCCGGATCGGTGTCCCTGGTCACGCTGGGGGTCGAGCGCGGCTTCGTCGCCGACCGCCTGGCTTTGGTGGGTGAGCAGGACCTGCTGGGCGAGCGCATCTCCCGCCCCGCGCGCAGGCGCAAGCGGGCCGACCAGTTCATCGCCGAGGCGACCGAGATCGCGGAAGGCGACCTGGTCGTCCACCAGGAATACGGCATCGGCCGCTATGACGGGCTGGTGACCCTGACCGTCACCGGCGCGGCGCATGACTGCCTGCGCCTGATCTATGACGGCGACGAGAAGCTGTTCCTGCCGGTCGAGAACATCGAAATCCTGTCCCGTTTCGGCAGTGAGCAGAACGGCGTCGCGCTGGACAAATTGGGTGGGGCCGGCTGGCAGTCGCGCAAGGCGCGGATGAAGCAGCGCATCCGCGACATGGCCGGCGAACTGATCCGCATCGCCGCCGAACGCCAGGTGCGCGACGCCGAACTGATGACTCCGCCCGAGGGCAGCTTCGACGAGTTCTGTGCCCGCTTCCCCTTCGCGGAAACCGAGGACCAGGCGCGCGCCATTGCCGACGTGCTGGAGGACCTGGCCGCCGGCAAGCCGATGGACCGGCTGATCTGCGGCGACGTGGGCTTCGGCAAGACCGAGGTCGCGCTGCGGGCGGCCTTCATCGCGGCCATGTCCGGCGCGCAGGTGGCCGTCGTGGTGCCGACGACGTTGCTGTCGCGGCAGCATTTCCGCACCTTCTCGGCCCGCTTCGCCGGATTGCCGATCAAGGTCGGGCAGTTGTCGCGCATGGTCACGGCCAAGGATGCGACCGAGGTCAAGAAGGCCCTGGCCAGCGGCGACATCAACATCGTCATCGGCACCCATGCCCTGCTGGCGAAGTCGATCCAGTTCTCCCATCTGGGCCTGCTGGTCGTGGACGAGGAGCAGCATTTCGGCGTTTCGCACAAGGAACGGCTGAAGGCGCTGCGGGCCGATGTCCATGTCCTGACCCTGACCGCCACGCCGATCCCGCGCACCCTGCAATTGTCGCTGTCCGGCGTGCGGGAGATGAGCATCATCGCCACGCCTCCGGTCGATCGGTTGGCGGTTCGCACCTTCATCATGCCCTTCGATTCGGTGGTTGTGCGGGAGGCGATCCAGCGCGAACGCTTCCGGGGCGGGCAGATCTTCTGCGTCGTGCCGCGGGTCGAGGATCTGGGCCGGATGGCCGAACGCCTGGCCGAGATCGTGCCGGAAGCCCGCATGGCGCAGGCGCATGGCCGGCTGTCACCCACCGACCTGGAACGGGTGATGACCGAGTTCGGCGATGGCAAGTACGACATCCTGCTGTCGACCAACATCGTCGAGAGCGGGCTGGACATGCCGGCCGTGAACACGCTGATCATCTACCGCGCCGACATGTTCGGGCTGGGGCAGTTGTACCAGCTTCGCGGCCGCGTCGGGCGGGGCAAGCAGCGCGGCTATGCCTATCTGACCTGGCCGGCGAACCACCGCCTGTCCGTCGCCGCCGAGAAGCGGCTGACCGTCATGCAGACGCTGGATACGCTGGGGGCGGGGTTCACGCTGGCCTCCCACGACCTGGACATCCGGGGCGCGGGCAACCTGCTGGGCGAGGAACAGTCAGGCCATATCCGGGAAGTTGGGATCGAGCTTTATCAGCAGATGCTGGAGGACGCGGTCGCCGATGTCCGCGCCGGCGCCGGCAAGTCCGAGGAATCCGGCCGCGACTGGACCCCCAATATCTCCCTGGGCCTGCCGGTGCTGATCCCCGAGGCCTATGTCCGCGACCTGCCTGTCCGCCTGGGTCTGTATCGCCGGATCGGCGCGCTGGCGTCCGATGGGGAAACCGAGGCGATGGCGGCCGAACTGGTCGACCGCTTCGGCAAGATGCCGGACGAGGTCGACAATTTGCTGGGCGTCGTCGCCCTGAAACGCGCCTGCCGCGTGGCCGGGGTGGAGAAGCTGGAGGCGGGCCCGAAAGGCATGGTCCTGACCTTCCGGGGCAACAAGTTCTCCAATCCCGCCGGCCTGATCAAATGGCTGGGCACCAAGGGCGGGCTGGTGCGGCTGCGGCCGGATCATAAGCTGGCGATCTCCCGCGACATGGACGTGGCGACCCGGGTGCGTTTCGCGAAGGACACGCTGGGGGCGCTGGGCGGGATCGTGACAGAAGGGCGGGCTTAGGGGCACGCACGGGCGGGCGGGGCAGGCGGCGGGACGCTGGTCGCCCTGATCGGGACAAGGACGGTGCAAACCCGTCGTGCTCGGCGAAGGCCGGCCATCCACGGATGTCCCTGTTGCCCGTCGGGGATGGCGCCACAACGGCGTCTATCCCCCGGCGTCGATCCCCTTTGCCCGCTTGTTCAAAGCCTCGATCACCGCCAGGACATCCGTCCGCGGGTCCGGCGGTGGCCCCGGGTCCTCCGGCTCGGGCCAGGCCGCTCGCAGGCGGGTGAGACGGTCCGGAAGCGCCGGCGGGACGACGACAGGCTTGCGCAGATGCGCGGTCCCATCGAACCCCGTGTAGAGCGGGAAATCGTTCAACGGACCCCGAATATCCTCCCCCTTGTCCCGCAATCCCGACAGCATCTGTTCGGCGTAGGCGCGGTCGAGTTGGGCGGCATAGCGCGCCTCCCCCCGTTCCGGATCGGTGACCGAGAAATACCGCTCCACAGTCAGGCCGGCCGCCTCCGCCAGGCGCTGGAACGACAGCGGACAGAAGAACTGCAGATGCGCGGGCCAGGTCGAGTCATGCGGCTCCACGTCCGAGGCGCCGAACCGTAGGACCGGGAAGTTCGGCTGAGTCACATAGATCAGGCCCCCCGGCCGGACCTTTGCCGCGTGCCGGCGCAGCATGTCGACCGGGTCGATCATGTGTTCCAGCGTGTGGGAGTAGCGGAGCACGTCGAGGAACCCGTCCGGGATGGTT
>CAMCDA010000144.1 GCA_945873195.1 Asaia bogorensis | reverse complement strand
CAAGATCGAGATCACTCTGTCGCGTAAATTCGGATGGGAGTGGAAGAACGCCAAAAGTGCTTCGTCGCTGAGGCTCGCCGTCGCCATGGGTCCGATTCCCTTATCGAGGAGGCGTCAAAGTACTCCCCACAACGTTGAATCGCACCCTTCCCGCACTTCGCACTTGCAATATGAACCGCGATCCCCGATATACGGCTCGTCTTTCCGCGACCGCGCGATGGCGCCTTTTTTGGCGTGCTTTCCCGGAAATTTGAGACATCCCAACCGTTCCCGCCGATCGCGCCGGGCTACGGCGACACAGGCGCCGGCCATTTCGCGGACATCATGGTCCCGGCCGGCGACAATCGGAGCATACAGTCCTCGTGACAACCCCCAATTTCGCGGCGTTCGGCTTGGCCGAACCGCTGCTGCACGCCCTGACCGCGTGCAAGTTCACCGTGCCCACGCCGATCCAGGCGCAGGCCCTTCCGCCCCTCCTCGCCGGCCGTGACGTCTTGGGCGTCGCTCAGACCGGCTCCGGCAAGACCGCCGCCTTCTGCCTGCCGCTTCTTCAGCACCTCTCGGCGGAGAACGTCCGCGCCGCTTCGTTCATGACACGCGCCTTGATCCTGGCGCCGACCCGTGAACTCGCGCTGCAGATCGACGAAACCGTTCGCCGCCTGTCCGCCAACCTGCGCCTCCGCTCGGTTGTCATCATCGGTGGCGCCAGCCGTCACCGGCAGGTCGAAATGATGCGCCGCGGCGCCGATATCGTCATCGGCACCCCGGGCCGCGTCTGCGACCTGATGACCACCCGCGAACTGAACCTGAGCGCCGTGCGCGGCTTCATCCTCGATGAAGCGGATCGCATGCTCGACCTGGGTTTCATCAAGGACATCAAGCGGGTTGTCGCCAGCCTGCCGGCCACGCGCCACTCCGCCTTGTTCTCGGCCACCATGCCGCATGAGGTTCTGAGCCTCGCCCAGAGCCTGCTGCGCGATCCGGTCCGCGTCGAGATCGAGCGGGTCGAGGAAACCGCCCCGCGCATCACCCAGTCGCTGTATCACGTCTCCACGTCCGGCAAGCTGGGCCTGCTGCGCGAACTGCTGGGCGATCCGGCGTTCAAGCGCGTGATCGTCTTCACCCGCACCAAGCGCGGCGCCAACCGCGTGGCCGAACAGCTTGAGGGTGATGGCATCCAGGTCGACGCCCTGCATGGCAACAAGAGCCAGTCGCAGCGCGAACGCGCTTTGGGTGACTTCCGCTCTGGTCGCGCTCGCGTCCTGGTTGCGACCGACTTGGCCGCCCGCGGCATCGACGTGAGCATGGTCAGCCATGTCATCAACTTCGACATGCCGGTCGAGCCGGAAAGCTATGTCCACCGAATCGGCCGCACCGCGCGCGCCGGGAATGAGGGCATCGCGATCTCTCTGTGCGACTCATCCGAGCGTCCCTGCCTGCGCGCCATCGAACGCCTGACGGGGGAAAAGATCCCGGTCATCGGCGGTGAACCGGCCTACGAGCCGCAGCAGGCCCGCGGTCCGAAGCCGGCCGCGGTCGTGAAGCCCTTCGCCAAGCGCCGCTTCCGTGGCGGCAAGCCTGCGACGACCCGTCGCGCGGCCTGATAGCGGACACCTGCCCCTCGGCTGGGCACGGATCTGATCGAACGAAGGGGGGCCACATGGCCCCCCTGGTCATAGCCCCCTTGGTCGTTTCTACCCCACCAACCGGACCGTCTTGAGGTCCGGCACGACAGTCAGGACGCCCGCGGTGCTCGCCCGGATTTCGTCCACGGTGAAGCCCGGCGCGATCTCCCGCAGCAGGAACCCGTCGCCCGTCGGCTCGAACAACCCGTAGTTCGTGGCGACCAGCTTGACCACGCCGCGGGCCGTCACCGGCAGGTCGCAGGCGGATACCAGGCGCGTGCTGCCGTCCCGGGTCACATGCTCCTGGATGATGAACACCCGCTTGGCGCAGGCGGCCAGGTCCATCGCCCCGCCGATCCCGCCGCCCTTCTGGCCCTTGAGCTTCCAGTTGGCGAAGTCCCCGGTCATCGAGACCTGATACGCCCCCATCACCGTCACATCGATATGCCCGCCCCGGATGATGGCGAAGCTGTCGGCGTGGTTCACGATCGAGGCGTTGGGCCGCAGGGTCACGTTCTGCCCCCCGGCATTGACGAGGTTCAGGTCCTCCTCCTCCGGCGAGGCCACGCCGCCATACCCGATCACCCCGTTCTCGGAATGATAGGTGATGTCACGGTCGCCGATGTCGGTGTTGGAGCACATGGTCGGGATGCCGACGCCCAGGTTGACGATCCAGCCATCCTGGAATTCCAGCGCCATCCGGTCCGCCATCTGCTGGCGGGTCAGGCCTTTCTTGTCGCTCATCGCCGGCGCTCCTGCCGCTTGGTGGGCCAGATGCCCTCGGGTTCGGGCGGCACCTGGACCAGCCGCTTCACGAAGATGCCCGAGGTATGGACGTCATCCGCGTCGATCGAGCCGACCGGCAGGATCGGGTCATCGACCTCGACAATGGTGCAGCGGGCGGCGGTGGCCATGACCGGGTTGAAGTTCCGCTGCGCCCGATGAAACCGCAGGTTCCCGAAGGTGTCGGCCTTGCGCGCCCGGATGAAGGCGTAATCCAGGGGGAGGGCGTACTCCAGCAGGTACTCCCGGCCGTTGATGAACCGGGTCTCCCGCCCTTCGGCGAGTTCCGTGCCCACGGCGGTCGGGGTGTAGAAGGCCGGAACGCCGGCGCCCGCGGCGCGCATCCGTTCGGCCAGCGTGCCCTGCGGGACCAGTTCGGCCTCGACCTCTCCGGACTCATAGTACTTGGTGAAGGGCAGGACATCGGTCGGCCGCGTGGCGGCGGTGAAGGCGCAGATGACCTTGGCGACCTGCCCGTTCTCCACCAGCATCCCGATATCGGGCATGCGCGGCTGCTGGGCGCCGCCGGTGGTGTTGGCGATCAGGGTCAGGCGCTTGGCCCCCTGTTCCTTCAACGCCCTGATGAGGTTGAACGGCACGCCGGGCATGGCGAAGCCGCCAAACGCGATCACACTGCCATCCGCGACGTCGGCCACGGCTTCCTTGAAGCTCGCGACCACCTTGCTTTTTTGTGCCATCGTCCGCCCGTCCGGGCTGCCTCCCCCTGTCGTCTGAGGGGGGATGAACGGGCAGGCGGCACGCCGTGTCAAGCGCGCGGGCGGCTAGAAGACCCCCATCGCCAGCCCGGCCGCGAGGGCCGAACCGAGGTCCTCGCACCGCGCCAGGTCGGCCCGCGGAATCACCTTCGGCGCCAGGATCGCCTCCGGCGTCTGGGCATGGGTGCATATGATCAGAGGATCGGCCACCGCTCGCAGCCGCCAGCCGGTGGCAATCCGGGCGATCTGGCGGGCGGCCCCTTCTCCGTCGCTGCCGGCGCAGATCATCGCGGCATAGGGCCGGCCATTGAGCCGATCCAGCACCGGGTAATAGCAGCGGTCGAAGAAGTCCTTCATGACCCCGGCCATGCTCGCCAGGTTCTCCGGGCAGGCGAACAGATACCCATCCGCCGCCAGCACATCCGCGGAATCCGCGTCCCTGGCCGCCAGGATCGTGGTGACGACCGCGTCCTCCGTCCGCGCGCCGTTCCGCGCCGCCCAGGCCATCTGGCGGGCACCGCCGGTAAGCGAGTGATGGACGATCAGCAGCCGGCGACGGGGTTCCTCGGCCGGCACTGATGGCTCAGAAGTGGAACAGATCGCGGAAATGCCGCTGGTGTCCGGTGTCGATCTCGGCCACCACGCTCATGCCGGATCGCAGGTCGGGGTCGCCCTCCTTGCGGTCGATCCGGATGCGGACCGGGATGCGCTGCACGACCTTGACCCAGTTGCCCGAGGTGTTCTGCGCCGGCAGGATCGAGAACTCGGACCCGCTATTGGGCGCGATGCTTTCCACGATCCCGGTCCAGCGCCGGCCGGGATAGGTATCGACGGTGATGGTCACCGGCTGCCCCGCCCGCACATGGGTCAGCTCGGTTTCCTTCGGGTTCGCCTCCACCCACATCCGATCCCGCGACACCAGACCGAACGCGGCGGTGGAGGCCGCGAGGTACATCCCCGGCTGCACGCTTTCCACCTGCGTCACCACGCCGGCGAAGGGCGCCCGCATGACGGTATGGTCGAGCTGCCGCTGCGCTTCGTCGAGCCGAGCCTTGGCCTGGAGGTAATCGGACATGGTGCGGACATTGACCTCGGGGTCACCGCCCAGGCGGGCCAGATGCACCTCGGCGGCCACTTTCAGCGCTTCCACCGACTGCCGGTTGGCGGCCAGCTGGAAGCGGATATTGTCGAATTCAGCCCGCGTGACGCCGCCCGAGCGGACCAGGCCGATCATGCGGTCGTGGTTGGCCTGATCGGCCTCGACCTGGGCGAGCTTGACCTCGACCTCGCGCAGCATGCGTTTATATTCGAGCTTCAGGGCGTTGAGCGTCGAGACCGTCCCGTTCAGCGCGGCGGTGGCGCCGGCGACCGCGATCTCGAACGGGCGCGGATCGAGGCGGACCAGCACGTCGCCCTGCTTCACCACCTGGCCTTCCTTGACCAGGATTTCCTTGACGATGCCCGACACATCGGTGGCGATGACCTCTTTCGCAGCCCGGATATAGGCATTGTCCACCGAGACGAAGCGCCCGCCGTACAGCCAGTACGCGCCCGAGGCGACAATGACGATCGCGATCGCGCCCAGCGTCAGGATGGGGCGCAGGATGCGCTTGAGCGACCCTCGGCTGCGGGTTGGTGTGTCCGTGACCCGATCATTGACCCGTGGCGCTTCACCGGCGGTGGTCTGCGACATCAAACGGTCTCCCGCGGTTCGATCTCGGCCGGCGGGGCGGCGCGGCGGGCGGCGTGTGATTCGTAGGTCATCGTGGATTTCATGCGCAGCAAGGCCTCGATCATCAAGTCCAGCGTGTCGGGTTCGATGCCTTGGGACACCACTCGGGTCATCTCGGCGCGCTGTTCGGCGATTTCATGCAGGACGCCGTGGGCGGGCGGGCAGAGATGCAGACGCCAGATGCGGCGGTCGCGGGGATCGGGGCGGCGTTCAACCATGGCCCGGGCTTCCAGCCGATCGATCAGGCGCGCGACCGTGATCGGCTCCACCTCCAGCAGCTCCGCCAGTTCCTTTTGCGAGATACCGGGCTGGCGTTCGAGCCAGATCAGGATGCCCCATTGCGCGCGGGTCATGCCGTGGGACCGGGCGCGCTTATCGGCCTCGACGTGCAAAAGCCGAGCGACGTCGTGCAGGAGGAACAGGATGTCGCGATGAAAGCGCGGCACGCGTTCCGGTCCGCCTGCCGGCGGGCTGGTCAATCCGCTGGCAAGGGTGTTGCCATGTCGGTTCGCGGGTCCAAGAGCCATGTCGGTCATTATAAGCCCCGTTATCATAACCGCGCCAGCCCCCGCTTGCCGCATACGGCGTCGGGACGCCGCCTTCCGTCCTGGCCGCGCTCGACCCGGCCATCGCCAAGGACGCCGCTGATGGTGTTTGCGTAGGATCCCCAACAACCGCGTGCCTGGCGATGGGCGGGTCATGCCCGCCCAAGACGAGACGCAGCCACGTGCGCCCTCCCCGCCTCCTGACTCCCGGAACCCGTTCCGCTATACCGCGCGCTCTGGAAAAGGCCCGCCGCCCCATGAGCCCCGCCATCAGCGCATATCTGGCCGTCGCAATCGGCGGCGCGATCGGCAGCGTCACCCGCTTCTGGCTGACCGGCGCCGTGGCGGCCCTGACGGGCCCGCGCTTCCCGTGGGGCACGCTGCTGATCAACGTCGTCGGTTCCTTCGTGATCGGCCTGGTGGCCGGACTGACCCTGACGCCCGAGCGCCTGGGCTGGCACCCGAGCATCCGCATCCTGCTGATGACCGGGTTCTGCGGCGGCTTCACCACCTTCTCGGCGTTCAGCCTGCAAACGCTGGAATTGATACAATCCGGTGAAATCGCGCCTGCGCTCGGGTATATCCTGGCCTCGGTCGCGCTATGCCTCGCCTTTACCTGGGCCGGGTGGCTATTGGCTCGGCCCTGATGCATGCGATCATGACCCTCGACGCGGGACGGATACGAACCGCCATCAGTAAGTTATTGAGATTGGGCCGACCGAAATGATACGCCCCATCGCCGAATGCGTTGTCGCGGAATGAAGGGGCTGACCAGCCGATGAAATTATTGATGACCGGTGGATGTGGATTCATCGGTTCCGCCGTGGTGCGCCATCTGCTTCGCCACACCGATCACGTGGTGATCAACGTCGACAAGATGACCTATGCCGCGTCCGAGGACGCGTTGGAGGCCGGTCGCACCGATCCCCGCCACCTGCTGATCCGGGCGGACATCTGCGACGCCTCCGCCATGCGGCAGGTCTTCGCCACCCATGCCCCCGACGCGGTCATGCATCTCGCGGCCGAAAGCCATGTGGATCGCTCGATCGACGGGCCGTCCGACTTTGTGCAGACGAACGTCGTCGGCACCTTCACCCTGCTGGAAGCCGCCCGTGGCTATTACGCGGGCCTGTCCGGGGAGAAGAAGGCCGCGTTCCGCTTCCATCACGTTTCAACGGATGAGGTGTTCGGCGCGCTCGAACACGATGATCCGCCGTTCACCGAAACGACGCCCTATGATCCCCGCAGCCCCTATTCGGCGACCAAGGCCGCGTCCGACCATCTGGTCCGCGCCTGGCACCACACCTATGGGCTGCCGACGCTGGTCAGCAACACCTGCAACAACTACGGCCCCTGGCAGTTCCCGGAAAAGCTGATCCCCCTGGTCACGCTGAACGCGCTGGAGGGCAAGGAACTGCCCGTCTACGGCGATGGCTCGAACATGCGGGACTGGTTGTACGTCGACGACCACGCCTCCGCGCTGGTCGCCGTGGTGGAACGCGGCCTTCCTGGAGAGACCTATGCGATCGGCGGCCGCCAGCCGCGCACCAACCTGCAGGTGGTCAAGGCGATCTGCGCCCATCTCGACCGCGTCAGCCCCGATCCCGCCGGCCCGCGCGAACGCCTGATCCGCTTCGTCACCGATCGCCCCGGGCATGATTTCCGTTACGAGATCGACCCCAGCGCGGCCGAGGCGGCACTGGGCTGGAAAGCGCCGCATGATTTCGAAACCGGTCTGGCACGGACGATCGACTGGTACCTCGCCAACCGCGCCTGGTGGGAGGGCGTGCGTGCCGCGCGCTATGCCGGCCAGCGCCTGGGTACAACACAAGTAGGAACCAAGCCATGAAGGGCATTCTGCTCGCCGGAGGCTCCGGCACGCGCCTGCATCCCATGACGCTCGCCGCGTCAAAGCAGTTGCTGCCGGTCTATGACAAGCCGATGGTCTATTATCCGCTGTCGACGCTGATGCTGGCCGGCATCCGCGAAATGATGCTGATCTCCACGCCCGAGGATCTGCCGCAGTTCCGCCGCCTGCTGGGCGACGGCGCGCGCCTGGGCATGAAGTTCGAATACGCCGTGCAGCCGAAGCCCGAGGGCATCGCGCAGGCCTTCCACATCGGCGCCGACTGGATCGGCGGCCAGCCCTGCGCCCTCGCGCTCGGCGACAACCTGATCCACGCCGATCATCTGTCCCGCCTGCTGCGCGGCGCCGCCGCCCGTGAAAGCGGCGCGACCGTCTTCGCCTACCAGGTCCGCGATCCGGAGCGTTATGGCGTCGTTTCCTTCGACGCAGCCGGCGTGGCACAGACGATTGTCGAGAAACCGTCCCAGCCGCAGTCCAACTGGGCCGTCACCGGGCTTTATTTCTACGACCGCCAGGTCACCGACATCGCCCGCGCGATCAAGCCCTCGGCCCGCGGAGAGCTGGAGATCACCGACCTCAACCGCGTCTACCTCGAAGCCGGCACGCTGAATGTCGAGAAACTGTCGCGCGGCTGCGCCTGGCTCGACGCCGGCACGCCGGACAGCCTGCTGCAGGCCGCGACCTTCGTGCAGACGATCCAAAGCCGCACCGGCATGCTGGTCGGCTGCCCCGAGGAAGTTGCCTTCCGCATGGGCTACATCACCGCCGACCAGTTGCGGGAACAGGCCCAGCGCCTGGGCAAGACCGAACTCGGCACTGTCCTGCTCGATCTGGCTGATGGAGAGCACCAGTGAAGGTCGAACGCCTCGCCATCCCCGATGTGATGCTGCTGACGCCGCCGCGCTTTCGCGATCCGCGCGGCTTCTTCTCGGAAACCTGGAAACAGGCGCAATACGCCGAGGTTGGCATTCCGGGTCCGTTCATCCAGGACAACCACGCTGTCTCGACCGACCGCTACGTGGTGCGCGGCCTGCATTTGCAGGTCGGGCCGAACGCCCAGGGCAAGCTGGTGCGGGTCGTGCGCGGCGCGATCTGGGATGTGGCTGTCGATGTCCGCCACGGATCGCCGACCTATGGCCAGCATGTCGGCGCGGTCCTGAGCGCCGAGAACTGGTCGCAGCTTTGGGTGCCGGTTGGGTTCCTGCACGGGTACTGCACGCTCGAAGCGGATACCGAGGTCATCTACAAGGTCACCGGGCCCTACGATAAGGCGGCCGAACGCGGCGTGATCTGGAACGATCCCGACCTGGCGGTGCAATGGCCGATTCCCCCGGATCGGGCGATCCTGTCCGACAAGGATCAGGTCCTTCCGCTGTTGCGTGATTGCGATGTCTGGTTCCGAGCCTGAGATGACCCGCCCGATCCTGGTCACCGGCGGCGCGGGGCAACTCGCGACCGCTTTGTCAGTCGCCGCGTCGGTGCATCGTGTCGGCCGTCCCGATTTCGATTTCGACCGGCCGGAGACGATCGCGGCCTGCTTCGGCGCCACCAACCCATCCCTGGTCGTCAACGCCGCCGCCTATACGGCCGTTGATGCGGCGGAGTCGGACGCCGACGCCGCCTATCGCGCCAACCGCGACGGGCCGGCTGAACTGGCGCGCCTGTGCGCCGGGGCGGGCGTGCCGCTGATCCATGTCTCCACCGACTATGTCTTCGACGGGGCCAAGACCTCCGCCTATGTCGAGACCGATCCGACCGGACCGCAGGGCGTCTATGGCGCGACCAAGCTGGCCGGCGAACAGGCGGTGCTGGCCTCCGGCGCGCGGGCGATCATCCTCCGCACGGCCTGGGTCTATGGGCCGACGGGCAAGAACTTCCTCCTGACGATGCTGAACCTGGGCAAGACGCGGGACAAGCTGACCGTCGTCGCCGACCAGCATGGCTGCCCCACGGCGGCGGCCGACCTGGCCTCGGCAATCCTGGCGATTGCCGCCCGCATCGGCCAGGACGGCTGGCAGGACCGCTACGGCGGCGTCTACCACGCGGCTGGCACCGGAGAGACCTCCTGGTGCGACTTCGCCCGCGCGATCTTCCAGGAAGCCCAACGGCATGGCGCCAAGGTGCCGGTGGTGGAACCGATCCCGACCTCCGCCTACCCCACCCCGGCGAAGCGGCCGGCGAATTCCCGACTGGATTGCGGGAAGCTCGAATCGGTGTTTGGCGTCCGGCTGCCGGCGTGGCGGGACAGCACGGCGCGGACGGTGGACGCGGTGTTCGCCGCGGCGGGATAGAAATCGATCAATCGCGGAAAAACCACCGAACTTCCATCACGTCGGTTGCGGTTCGGTTGGGGCCATGCTACTTCGCCGGCCCGCGCCCAATGGGGGATAGTTTAGCGGTAAAACTCCCGGCTCTGACCCGGGCATCCTTGGTTCGAATCCAGGTCCCCCAGCCAACGCCTTCCACGACACGTGCCGGCACCGTCCCTCCGATAGGAGGCTACCGATGTCGCTCGATCCGCTTGTGCTCGATCTCGTGGCCTGGATCGCCCAGGAACCCCGCCCCTACGCCGAGGTCATGGATGCTTGGCGCACCTCCTGCCCGCGCCTGACGGTGTGGGAAGACGCGGTGGAGCGACATCTGGTCACGCGGCGCGTGATCGACGGCGTCGGCCTATGCGTGGCCGCGACCCCGCAAGGCCTCGATTTCCTGAAATCCCATCACCGGACGGCGGACTGACGGGCTGGAGCATGATCGGCCTGAGCGTAAGCGTCACAGGCCGTGAATCATGCGAACGAACAAAGTGCTGGAGCGCGTTCTCCGTTTCCGGCCAGGCTGAACGCGCTTTAGCGCGCGCTGTGCCGCTCATCAAAGCCCAGGAAGCCGGCGCTGGGCGCGGGCGTGCCCGGATCATTGGCATAGACCCGCTGTTCGCTGCGTTCCGTGCGGGTGGCCGCCACGCGGGGTGCGGGCCCCGGACGCGGAGCGGGCTTCGGGGCCGCGGTCTCCATCGTCTGGCTCCGGCTGCCGCGGGGCTTCTGCGCGCCGCGCATCGACAGCAGCAGGAAGGCGATGTCGTTGCGGCCGAGATCAATCGCGAGTTCGGTCGCGGTGATCCCCAGGATGTTCTGCGCGTTCAGTTCGGCGCCACGGCTCAGGGCATCGCGCACGGTTTCGATGTCGCCGCGGTTGACGCCCTCGAACAAGGCCTCGGTCGGCGGCATGTCCAGCGCCACGCGGCCGGATGGCGCGCCTGGCCCGCCGCTTTGCGCGCCCGGCAGGGCCGGCGGCGCGGGCGTCTTGGTCGGCAAAACCGAGGGCGTGCGTCGATTGGTGCCCGCCCCCAGCGCACTGCCGCCAAGCGCATCGGTCTGCGCCAGGGCCAACCCAGGCAAGGAACCAACGCCGACGAGCACCAGGCACGCGAGCATCGAGGCGAAGCGGACCTGGGTCCGGGGGGCATCACAGCGGTTCATGTGGGCAGAATAGCGCAACGCGATGAAACTCGCCAGAAGGACGGTGACTGAAGGACCGTGACAGAAGGACGGTGCCGGAAGGAAGGTGCCGGAGGGACGGTGACAGCCGGATCAGCCCAGACCGCAAAGCCCGAACCCTTGACGCCGGCCGTCCAGGCGTGACGATAGCGAACCGCCACAAGGGAAGAAACGTGACACCATGAGCGAAGTGAAAATCCTGGCCTCGGGCCTTGGCTTTCCCGAAGGCCCCGTCGCCTGCGACGACGGCTCGGTCATCCTGACCGAAATCCGCGCCAACCGCGTGACCCGCGTCACCGCCGACGGCAAGGTCAGCACCTTCTCGGCCACCGGCGGCGGGCCGAACGGCCTGGCCGTGGGGCCGGACGGGGCGTACTACCTCTGCAACAACGGCGGCAGCCGCTATGTCGATGGCACGTCGATGGGCCAAGGCCCGCACCCCGACTACAAGTTCGGCTCCGTCCAGCGCATCGGCAAGGACGGTCAGTACACGACGCTGTATTCGGAATGCGACGGCCAGACCCTGTCCGCGCCGAACGATCTCGTGTTCGACGTGCATGGCGGGTTCTATTTCACCGACCTGGGCAAGCGCTACGCCCGCCATCGCGATCACGGCGGCGTCTATTACGCCATGCCCGACGGATCGAGCGTCAAGTGCATCGCCTACCCGATCCTCAGCCCGAACGGCTGTGGCCTCTCGCCCGACGGCAAGGTGCTGTATGTCGCCGATACCGAAGGCGCCCGCCTGTGGGCCTTTGACATCGAATCACCGGGCGTGTTCCGCAAGCCGAAGCAGCACCATCCGCATAGCGGGCGCGTGATCGCAGGCCTGCCGGGGAATGCGCGGTTCGACAGCCTCGCGGTGATGGCCAGCGGCAATATCGCGGTGGCAACCCTGACGACGGGCTACATCACCGAAATCTCCCCTGCCGGCGAAATCGTCCGCGCGGTGAAGATGCCGGATGTCTATCCGACCAATATCTGCTTCGGCGGGCCGGACATGAAGACGGCGTATATCACGCTGTCCGACACCGGCTGCCTGGGCGTGATGGACTGGCCGGAACCCGGCCTGAAGCTGAACTTCTGAGCCAACAAGGGATGGCCGGGGCGGATCGCCTTGGCCATCCCCGCATCGGTCACCAGCTGACGGGCACGCGATCCACGTGGACCGTGCCGTTTCCGGTCAACCGCACCAGATTGACCGTCTTCGCGAGGTCGGGAGACCCCGAATAATACGCCGGCACCGCGCCGCTGCCGACTTTCTCCCACCGGTTCCAATGCCCCAGCGCCAGATAGTCGGCCCGGGTGGCGTCGATCTCATCATCGCTGATCAGCCAGGACGGACGCAGCGGCACCGCGCCCGGCGGCTCGTAATGCCCATGCGCGAGCGCGATCTGCCAGCGGCTGCTGCGCGCCCGCGGCGTGCGCAGCGGCACCATGTTGCCGTAGTCGGTATGGGCGTGGCCCCAGAACTCCAGGTCGTGATCGGCGAAATGCACCGCCAGGTCATGCGTCACGCCGATGATGTGGACATGCGGGATGTCCCCCAGCCCGCCGCGGATATAGGCGGAGTCGGGGGTAATCGGATCATGATTGCCCGGCAGGATCACGACATGCCGACCGGCATCGTTCAGCATGTCGGCCGTGCGGGTCAGGATCGACTTGGACTGGCGGTTGTTGTCGAAGATGTCGCCCACCAGCAGCACGAAATGGGCGTCGTGGGCCTTCGCGGCCTCAAGCACGACGCGCAGGCCGGTGGCGCCGTCATCGCCATAGCTGGGTTCGGCGGGGTGGTCGTCCACGTGCAGGTCGGAGCTGTGCACGAGCAGGATGTCGTCGGCGGGCGATCTGGTCACTGGTCGGGATATCCGTTCGGCAAAGGATGAGGGGCGACAGCTTGCCGAACCGCGCGCGACAGTCAACCTCGGCGATTTCCCTGAATTCCGCGCCTAAAGAAGCTCAATTCCCCGTTTACCTTGCAGAATCAGAGAGATATTCTGCATTCGTAAATCCGAAACCATCACCAACGGGGTGCGCGATGCTGGCGCAAGGTCTTCTCGGTTTCCAGTATGAATCCGACCGC
>CAMCDA010000143.1 GCA_945873195.1 Asaia bogorensis | reverse complement strand
AAGATCGTCGAGGTCGATCGTTCCGGCACCGTGTTCAGCACGCTGACCATCCTGTCGGACGCCGGCAACCCGCTTTCGACCGCCGATCAGCAGCATGAAGGCATGGCGATGGGCGCCGACGGCACGATCTATGTCGTCAGCGAGAACGGTGGCGGCGACTTCGACCATCCGCAGCTTTGGGTCTATGCCCCGTCTTCCGTTCCGAACGCCGCCCCCACCGCGCTGTCGCTCGAAAACCCGATCCTCACGATCGTCGAGAACGCCAGCACGGTCAGCCGCGTCAAGGTCGCCAATGTCGCGATCACGGATGACGGGCTGGGCGTCAACACGCTGGCACTGAGCGGCGCCGATGCCAGCATCTTCCAGGTCGACACGACCGGGCTTTACATCAAGGCCGGCACCGTCATCGATTTCGAGACGAAGGCGTCCTATTCCGTGACCGTGACGGTCGACGACGGCTCGATCGGCGGCACACCCGACGCGACCGCGAACTACAGCCTGTCGGTCACCGATGTGGTGAATGAAAACCCGGCGGCCGGCACGCTCTACATCTCGGAAATCGCGCCCTGGTCGAGCGGCAACAGTCCGGTCGGCGCCGACTGGTTCGAGGTGACCAACACAAGCTCCAGCCCCATCGACATCACCGGCTGGAAATTCGACGACAGTTCCGCGGTGTTCGCCTCGGCCGTGGCCCTGAACGGGATCACGACGATCGGCGCCGGCGAGTCCGTGATCTTCGTCGAATCGGCCGACCCGACGGCAATCACGACGGCGTTCCGCGACAACTGGTTCGGCGGGGCCGCGCCCGCGGGTCTGAAGATCGGCACCTATACCGGCGGTGGCGTCGGCCTGAGCACCGGCGGCGACCAGGTCAACCTGTTCGATGCCAGCGGCACCAGGCAGGTCGGCATCAGCTTCGGTGCGTCCACCATCGGTCCGTTCCAGAGCTTCAACAACGCCGCCGGCCTGAACAACACCGCGATCACGACGCTGAGCAAGGTCGGCACCAACGGCGCCTTCGCCGCGCTGAACAGCAACACCGAGATCGGCTCTCCGGGCACGATCGGGCGCATCTTCATCTCGGAAGTGGCACCCTGGTCCAGCGGCGACAGCCCGTTCGGCTTCGACTGGTTCGAGGTGACTAATTCCTCCCCGTTCGCCGTCGATATCACCGGCTGGAAGATGGATGACAGCTCCGGTTCGCCGGCCGCGGCGGTGGCGCTGAACGGCATCACCAGCATCGCGGCGGGTGAGTCGGTCGTGTTCATCGAGAACAGCGATCCGACCAAGGCCGACGCGTTCCGCACCCACTGGTTCGGTTCCAATGTCCCCGCTGGTCTCCAGATCGGCACCTATTCCGGCTCCGGTGTCGGTCTCGGTTCGGGCGGCGACGCCGTCCACCTGTATGACGCCGGCAACGGGCTGCGGGCGAGCGTGACCTTCGGGACCTCGCCCACGCCGCCGAACCTGCCGACCTTCGACAACGCGGCGGCGCTGAACGCAGCGACGATCTCGACGGTTAGCGTGATCGGCACCAACGGCGCCTTCGCGTCCTCGGCGGTGGCGACCGAGGTCGGCTCGCCTGGCCGCATCGTGACGCCGCCCTACACGCTGCAAATCCTGCACTTCTACGGTGAATCCGGGACATTGGGTGTCGATACCGCGCCGATCATGGGCGCGATGATCGACCAATTCCGCACCACAACCGCCAATACGCTGGTGCTGGGCGAAGGCGATAGCTGGATCCCTGGCCCGTGGCTGGTCGGCGGCGCCGATCCGTCGCTGAACGCCGTCCCTGGCATCGGGTCCACGGCTTTGGCCCGTCCCGACGTCGCGATCATGAACGCCTTCGGGGTGAATGCCTCGGCCCTGGGCAATCATGAGTTCGACCTCGGCTCGCCGATCGTTTCGGGCGCAATCAACGCCTCGGGCGCCTGGGGTGGCGCGCTGTTCCCGCTGATCACGTCGAACCTCGACTTCTCGGCCGACAATTCCCTGCGCGGCCTGGCCGACGCGACATTGGGCGGCACGGCGACGAACAACTTCGCGGGCAAGGAAGCCAGCACCATCAAGGGCAAGATCGCGCCCTACACGGTGGTGACGCTGAACGGGGAGAAGATCGGCATCGTCGGTTCGACGACCTTCGATCTGCTGACCAAGACATCCCCCAACGGCACGGTGCCGAAGGACGACGGCAACGACGCGACGTCCGATCTTCAGGAAGTTGCGGTGTATTTGCAGGCCTCGGTCGACGCGCTGCGCGCCACCGGCGTCAACAAGATCATCATGGTCGACCAGTTGGACGATCTGGCGCGCAACCAGGCGCTGGCCGGCCTTGTGTCGGGCATCGACGTGATGGTCGCGGGCGGCGGGCATGAGCGCCTGGGTGATGCGAACGACACAGCCGTGGGCTTCAACGGCCACGACGCGAACTTCGTCGGCGACTACCCGATCATGGCCACCGACAAGGACGGCAACCCGACCTTGATCGTTACAACGGACACCGAATACACCTACCTCGGCCGCTTGCAGATTGAGTTCAACGCCGTCGGCGTGCTGAACACGAGCGCCCTGAACAACGTGATCAACGGCGCCTACGCCGCGACCGAGGGCACGTTGCAGTCCGTGTATGGCAGCGCTCAGACCGCGGACCAGATCGTCGCCGGCAGCACGACCGGTGCCAAGGTGCAGGCGATCGTGAATGCGATCGACGCGGTCATCACAACGAAGGACGGCAACAAGTTTGGCTTCAGTAACGTCTACCTGGAAGGCGATCGCGTCTTCGGGCGGGCGCAGGAAGTCAACCTGGGCAACCTGACGGCCGACGCGAATGCGGAAGCCGCGCTGAGCGCCCTGGGTGGCGGCCGGATGATGGTGTCGCTGAAGAACGGCGGCGGGCTGCGCGCCTCGATCGGATCGGTGGAGGCCGACGGCGACAAGGTCGGCAACCCGCTGACCGCCAACGGCAACGTGTCCCAACTCGACATCGAGAACGCTCTGCGCTTCGACAACCGCCTGATGGTGTTCGACACCACGGCGCAAGGCCTGCTGAACATCCTGAACTTCGCCGCCGGCCTCGCGCCGGGCAATGGCGGGTTCCCGCAGGTCGGCGGGCTGCGCTTCTCCTACGATCCGGACCTGGCCGCCGGATCGCGGGTGTTGAATGTCGCGCTGTATGACGAGGACGATCGCTTCGTCGCGACCATCGTCAGCAACGGCGTCGTCAGCATGACCGCGCCGGCGACGATCCCGGTGGTGATCCTGAACTTCACCGCGAATGGCGGCGACGGCTATCCGATCAAGGCGAATGGCGAGAACTTCCGCTATCTGCTGAATGACGGCACCCTGTCGGGTCCGGTCGACGAGAGCCTGGACTTCACCGCCGCCGCCAACGTGCCGGCCAATTCCCTCGGCGAGCAGAAGGCCTTGCAGGACTTCATGCTGGCCAATCACGCCACGCAGGGGACCGCGTATAATGAGGCGGACACGCCGGCCTCGCAGGATCTGCGCATCGAGAACCTGAACGTCCGCGCCACCGACGCCGTCTTCACCGCGCTCGGCGGCGCCGGCACCACGGGCGACGATCTCGTCACCGCTTCTCAGTTCAACGACACGTTCGATGGTCTCGGCGGCAGCGACACGGTGTTCTTCGAGTTCGCCCGGTCCGCCGCGACAATCACCCGCTCGGGACCCGGTAGCTGGACGGTGACCTCGGCCACGGGCGGGACCGACACGTTCACCAATGTCGAAATCCTGAACTTCACCGACTCCACGCTGCACACAACCAGCCAGACCCCCTATCTGACGCCCTCCCTGTCGAATGTGCACTTCACCTCGATCCTGTCGGCGGGCGATGTCGCGGGCGTGAAGGCGGACGGCACCACACCGTATCGGATGGTCGGCATCCCCGACGGTCTGGGTGCCTATGACAACGGCGACGGCACCTTCACCGTCTTGATGAACCACGAAATCGGCAACGCCGTCGGCGTGGTGCGCGAGCATGGGCTGGCAGGCACGTTCGTCTCCAAGCTGGTCATCGACAAGGCCACGTTGTCGGTCGTTTCGGCCTCCGACCTCGATCAGCAGGTCTTCCTGTGGAACGGCACGACGCAGGCCTATGAACTGGCGACGGCGCCGCTCGGGCGGTACTGTTCGGCCGATCTGCCGGATATGTCGGCGTTCTATGACTCGGCCAGCGGCCTGGGCACACAGGACCTGATCTATCTGAACGGTGAGGAGCTCAATACCGAAGGCAAACCGATCGCGCACATCGTCACCGGCGCCGACGCTGGCAAGGCCTTCGAACTTCCGAAAATCGGCAATGCCGGCTGGGAAAACCTCATCGCTCGGCCGAACAGCGGCGCCACGACGGTGGTCGTCGGGACCGACGATACGACCGGCGGACAGGTCTATGTGTATGTTGGCCAGAAGCAGAACACCGGCAACGCGATCGAGAAGGCGGGCCTGACCAACGGCGCGCTGTATGGGATCAAGGCCGACTTCACGACCGAGACCGACACGACGACGCCGCTGTCGGGCGCGTTCACGCTGGCGGCGTTGCCGGATGAAACGAACCGCTCCGGCGCCGATGTGCAGGCCGACAGCGTCGCCGCCGGCGTGACCGGCTGGCTGCGTCCGGAAGACGGCGCCTGGGATACGATCAACGCCAACCGCTTCTACTTCGTCACGACCGCCAGCTTCTCCGGCCCGTCGCGGCTGTGGGCGCTGGACTTCGAGGACCCGACCGATCCGACCAAGGGCGGCACCTACACGGCGCTGCTGAACGGAACCGAAGGTCAGATCATGATGGACAACATGACCGTCTCTCCGGACGGCACGTTGATCATCCAGGAGGACGTGGGGCCCCAGGGACGCTCTGGCCGGACCTGGCACTACGACCCCAAGACCGATGCGCTGACGGAAATCGCGCGCCATGACCTGGCCCGCTTCGGCGATGAGACCACGCCGGCCGCCCCGCCGTTCTCGCAGGACGAAGAATCCTCCGGCGTCATCGACGTGACCGCCATCCTGGGCCTGACGATGCAGCGCGCCTTCCTGGTGGATACCCAGGCACACGCGCCGTTCACCGGGCCGCTGCAGACCGAGGTGGTGGAACACGGCCAGTTGCAATTGATGACGATCGACACCGTCATCAACGGCGACGGGACGGACAACACGCTGAACGGCACCTTCATCGCCGAGACGATCAACGGCGGTGACGGAACCGACGTGGCGGTGCTCGCCGGCTCGCGCCTGGCGGCACAGGCCACGCGCAACACGGACGGCTCCTGGACCGTGACCTCCATCGGTGGCGGCACGGATACCATCCGCGATGTCGAGTTGCTGGAATTCAACGATGGGCGCCTTGATATCCGCGGCACCCAGGCGGTCGCGCCGGTCTCGCTCGTGTCCTCGGGCGATGTCGATCAGGACAGCGCGGTGCTGCTGGCAAAGGCGTCCCGCGCCGGCAACATCACCTTCCAGGTTTCCACCGACGCGGGCTTCGGCGCCTTGGTCGTCGACCAGACCGTCAGCGTGACCGATGCGACGATCCCGGCGAAGCTGGTTCTCGCGAACGGCACGCTGACCGCCGGCACCGCCTATTTCTGGCGCGCGGTCGGTCCGGATGGCGACATCGTGACCGCGCAGTTGCGCACGTCCGACCTGGCGACCGTCCGGAACGGCTTCAGCATGGGCGTCACCGGGGATTGGCGCGGCGAAGTCGCGCCCTACCCGGCGATCAAGAACGTCGCCGGCTCCAATCTCGACCTGTTCGTCAAGCTGGGCGACACCATCTACGCCGACTACCCAAGCCCTGCGGTCAACAAGCCGCAGGCGGAGACGCTGGAGGAATACCGCCTTAAGCACAACGAGGTTTACACCCCGTCCGGCGGCATCGACCCCTGGGGCGACCTGCACCGGTCCACCCCGATCCTGGCGAACATCGACGACCACGAGGTCATCAACGACTTCGCCGGCGGCGCGCCGGCCTCGTCGGACCCGCGCTTCAACACCACGACCGGCCTGGTCAACGACACGCCGCTCTACGAGATCGGCCTGCAAGCCTTCATCGAATACAATGCGATGGAAGACCGGACCTGGTCCAACACCGGTTCCGCGCCGCTGACCGACGGCGAGAAGCAGCTCTACCGCTACAATATCCATGGTCAGGACGCCGCGGTCATCTCGCTTGATGCGCGCAGCTTCCGCGATCAGGAACTGGCCCCCGTCGCGGACCTCACCAACCCCGCCCAGGTCGGCTCCTTCCTCGCGCAGTCCTTCAATCCGACCCGCACCATGCTTGGTGCTCGCCAGATCGATCAGATGAAGGCCGACCTGCTCGACGCGCAGGCGAAGGGCATCCTCTGGAAGTTTGTCAATGTTCCGGAGCCGATCCAGAACTTCGGTGTGCTGGGCGCCGAGGACCGGTTCGAGGGTTACGCGGCCGAACGAACCGAATTGCTGAAGTTCATCCGCACCGAGGGCATCACCGGCGTCGTGTTCGTCGCCGCCGATATCCACGGCACGGTGGTCAACAACCTCACCTACCAGGATACGGTGGGTGGCGCGCAGACCGCGGTGGCGGCCTGGGAAATCACCACCGGATCGGTTGCCTTCGACGCACCGTTCGGCCAGACGGTCGCCGGCATCGCCGCCGCGGCTGGCCTGATCAACGGCGCCCAGAAGGCGTTCTACGACAGCCTGCCGGTGGCGCCGGATGCGGACAACATTCCCAACGACAAGGACGACTTCCTTGAATCGCTGATCAACCAGCAGACCGGCGCGCTGGGCTACGACCCGGTTGGCCTCGATGCCAATCTGAGCCAAGCGAACGGGCTGATTTCCTCCACCCTGGTCAGCGGCGACTACCTGGTCACGCACTCCTATGGCTGGACGAAGTTCGACGTTGACGCCACCAGTGGCGCCCTGACCGTCACCACCTACGGCGTGCCGTACTACTCGGCGGCGCAGGCAGCGGCCAATCCGACCGCCATCGCCGCGCTGAACCCGACGGTCATGTCCCAGTTCACGGTCGAGGCGACGCTGAACACCACGATCACGGGAACCACCGAAGCCGACGACCTGGTCGGCACGAGCGGTAACAACGCGGTGTTCGCCCTGGAAGGCGACGACACCATCGCCGCCGGTGCCGGCAATGACACGATCGATGGAGGCACCGGCAACGACACCGCGGTGTTCACCGTCGCCCGGTCGGCGGCGACGATCAACCAGACGGGCGCCAAGACCTGGACCGTCAGCACCGCCACCGGCATCGATACGCTGGTCGATGTCGAGAACTTCCAGTTCACCGACGGCACGATCGCGGCGCCCTACACGCTGCAGATACTGCACTTCTACGGTGAATCCGGGACGCTGGGTGTCGATACCGCGCCGATCATGGGCGCGATGATCGACCGGTTCCGTACCACAACCGCCAATACGCTGGTGCTGGGCGAAGGCGATAGCTGGATCCCCGGCCCGTGGCTGGTCGGCGGCGCCGATCCGTCGCTCAATGCCGTCCCTGGCATCGGGTCCACGGCGTTGGCCCGCCCCGACGTTGCGATCATGAACGCCTTTGGGGTGAATGCCTCGGCGCTGGGCAATCACGAGTTCGACCTCGGCTCCCCGATCGTCTCGGGCGCAATCAACGCATCGGGCGCCTGGGGTGGCGCGCTGTTCCCACTGATCACGTCGAACCTGGACTTCTCGGCCGACTCCTCGCTGCGCGGCCTGGCCGACGCGACATTGGGCGGCACGGCGACGAACAACTTCGCGGGCAAGGAAGCCAGCACCATCAAGGGCAAGATCGCGCCCTACACGGTGGTGACGCTGAACGGGGAAAAGATCGGCATCGTCGGTTCGACGACGTTCGATCTGCTGACCAAGACTTCCCCGAACGGCACGGTGCCGAAGGACGATGGCAACGACGCGACCTCCGATCTTCAGGAAGTGGCGGTGTACCTGCAGGCCTCGGTCGACGCGCTGCGCGCCACCGGCGTCAACAAGATCATCATGGTCGACCAGTTGGACGATCTGGCGCGCAACCAGGCGCTGGCCGGCCTTGTGTCGGGCATCGACGTGATGGTCGCGGGCGGCGGGCATGAACGCCTGGGCGACGTGAACGACACAGCCGTGGGCTTCAACGGCCACGACGCGACCTTCGTCGGCGACTACCCGATCATGGCCACCGACAAGGACGGCAATCCAACGCTGATCGTCACAACGGACACCGAATACACCTACCTCGGGCGCTTGCAGATCGAGTTCAACGCTGTCGGCGTGCTGAACACGAGCGCCCTCAACAACGTCATCAACGGCGCCTACGCCGCGACCGAGGGCACGTTGCAGTCCGTGTATGGCAGCGCTCAGACCGCGGACCAGATCGTTGCCGGCAGCACGACGGGCGCCAAGGTGCAGGCGATCGTGAATGCGATCGACGCGGTGGTCACCGCCAAGGACGGCACCAAGTTCGGGTTCAGTGACGTCTACCTGGAAGGCGACCGGGTGTTCGGGCGGGCGCAGGAAGTCAACCTGGGCAACCTGACGGCGGATGCGAATGCCTTCAAGGCGATCGCGGCGCTCGGCGGCGGGGCAACCATGGTGTCGCTGAAGAACGGCGGCGGGCTGCGGGCCTCGATCGGATCGGTGGAAGCCGACGGCGACAAGGTTGGTAACCCACTGACCGCCAACGGCAACGTCTCCCAGCTTGATGTCGAGAACGCTCTGCGCTTCGACAACCGCCTGATGGTGTTCGACACCACCCCGCAGGGGCTGCTGAACATCATGAACTTTGCCGCCGGCCTCGCGCCGGGCAATGGCGGGTTCCCGCAGGTCGGCGGGTTGCGCTTCTCCTACGATCCGGACCTGGCGAGCGGATCGCGGGTGCAGGACATCGCGCTGTATGACCTGGACGGCAATTTCATCTCGATCATCGTCAATGACGGCGTGATCAACCCGGCCGCGCCGGCGATGATCCCCGTGGTGATCCTGAACTTCACCGCCAACGGGGGTGACGGTTATCCGATCAAGGCGAATGGCGAGAACTTCCGCTACGTGCTGGCCGACGGAACATTATCCGCCCCGGTCAGTGAGACGCTGGACTTCACCGCCGCGGCGAACGTGCCGGCGAATTCCCTGGGTGAGCAGAAGGCCCTGCAAGACTTCATGCAGGCGAGGCACGGCACGCAGGAAACCGCCTACAACCAAGCCGACACGCCCGCCGCCCTGGACGTGCGCATCCAGAACCTGAACGCGGTCGCCAGCGACACCGTGATCTGCTTCGCCGCGGGCACGCTGATCGCCACGCCCGATGGCGCGGTGGCCGTCGAGGACCTGCGCGAGGGTGACCGGGTCAACGTCATGCTCGGCGCGGAGCCGAAATCCATCATCTGGATCGGCTCTCGTCAGGTGGATTGCGCGCGGCACCCGGAACCGCGGAAGGTCTGGCCCATCCGGGTCAAGGTCGGCGCTTTTGGTCCCCGGATGCCATCACGCGACCTCTATCTCTCGCCGGATCACGCGGTCTTCGTTGAGGATGTGCTTATCCCGATCAAGCATCTGATCAACGGAACCACGGTGGCACAGGTCGAAGTCGACTCGGTGACCTACTTCCACGTGGAACTCGCGGTTCACAACATCCTGCTGGCCGAGGGCCTGCCGGCGGAATCCTATCTGGATGCCGGCGATCGCGGCAACTTCAGCAACGCCGAAGGGGTGATCCGCCTGTTCCCGGATTTCTCGGGAGACAACGTCTCGCCGATGTTCTGGGAAGCCTTTGGCTGCGCGCCACTGCGGATTGTCGGGGCCGAGGTCGAAGCCGCGAAGCAGCGGCTGGCCAAGCGGGCGGCGGGCAAGCGCGGCAGCGGTTCGCCGAGCGGGAAGAAGCGCCGCGCGGCCTGACGTCGCGGGACCGACGCATCCTCCGAGACCGTGGCGGCAAGCGGTCTCGGGGGATTCGGGTCCTTGTTCATCAACGGGCGGGGTAATCATCAGATGAAACCAGTTGCATCAGCGCCAGGCGTGGACGATCCAGATGATGTCGGGGTGAACCCGACGCCGACCCCTCATTTGGCCACCATCATCCAGGCGCGCATCGCGCGTCGCGGGGTGTTGGGCGGTCTGTTCGGCCTGTCCGTCGTGGCGGCCACCGCGTCACCGTTGCGGTCCGCGTTGGCCTCCGGCGTATCAACCCTGACCTTCCGTGAAATCCCGCACGGCCCGCAGAAGGACCATGCGGTGTCCGAGGGTTATGGTGCGAAGGTCCTGATCAGGTGGGGTGATCCGGTCCTGCCGAACGCGCCGGCCTTTGATCCGCTGGCACAAACGGCCTCGGCCCAGGCGCGTCAGTTCGGAATCAACAACGACTACCAAGCGTTCCTGCCGCTTCCCCTGGGCGCGGATGCCTCCGACCACGGCCTGTTGTGGCTGAACCACGAGTACCCGCAATCGAACATGATGTTTCCCGGCCTGGGCGGCAAAGGCACCGCCACGAAGGTCACGCGGGAACAGGTGGAGGTCGAAATTCAATCGATCGGCGGCAGCCTGGTCGAGGTTCGGAAATCCGGAGCGGACTGGACGGTCGTCCTCGGCGCCTTCAATCGCCGGATCACGGCCGATACGCCGATGCGCATCGCCGGTCCGGCCGCCGGCGACGCGCGCATGCGGACGACGGCTGATCCCGCGGGCACGCAGGTCCTGGGAATGGTCGGAAACTGCGGTGGCGGGACCACGCCCTGGGGCACGATCCTGACCGCCGAGGAGAATTTCGACCAGTATTTCATGGGGGTTCTGGCCGACGATACTGAACGAGAGAACCACCGCCGCCTGGGTATGCGGCCGGCGGCCTCGTATGGCTGGGGACGCTTCCACGATCGTTTCGACGTTTCGAAGGAGCCGCGCGAGGCCAACCGATTCGGCTGGATCGTGGAAATCGACCCATATGACCCGACCTGGGTCCCCGTGAAGCGGACCGCGCTGGGCCGTTTCAAGCACGAGGCGGCGGAGACGACGCTGACTCCCGATGGTCGCGTGGTCGTGTATTCCGGCGACGATGCGCGCAACGAGTATCTGTATCGCTTCGTCAGCCGAGATCGTTTCAATCTGAATGACCGCGCCGCGAACCGAGACCTGTTGGACCACGGCACGCTGTCGGTGGCCCGCTTCCTGGATGACGGGACGGTCGTCTGGGAGCCGCTGGTATTCGGGCAAGGGCCGCTGACGCCGGCGAACGGGTTCAACACTGCCGCGGACGTGGTGATCGACGCCCGGAAAGCCGCCGACCTGATGAAGGCCACGCAGATGGACAGGCCGGAGGATGTTGAGACGAACCCGGTCAACGGCAACGTCTACGTCGTGCTGACGAACAACATCGACCGCAAGGTCGCTGACAAGGCAAATCCCCGCCCCGGCAATCGTGTTGGTCATATCCTGGAGCTTGTCCCGCCGCGCGCGGACGGCAAGCCGGATCACGGGGCCGACCGGTTCGGTTGGGACATTTTCCTGCTCGCGGGCGATCCCGGAAATGCCAGCCATCAGGCGCGGTATGGCGGCCCGCTTTCGCCGTCCGGCTGGCTCGCTTGCCCCGACAACATCACCTTCGACAAGCTGGGTCGGATGTGGATCGCGTCGGACCAGGGCGAGGCGCAGCAGGTCTTCGGCATCGGCGATGGTATTTGGGCCTGTGATGTCGATGGTCCAGGCCGAGCGGTGACGCGGATGTTTTATCGGGTGCCGACGGGGGCGGAGATGTGCGGGCCGGCGTTCACCCCGGATTGTCGGACCTTGTTCGTCGCCGTGCAGCATCCGGCGGGCGACGACACCGGATCGAATTACGATACGCCGTCAACGCGCTGGCCGGACTTCAAGGACGGCATGCCGCCCCGTTCCGCTGTCGTGGCGATCACGCGTCTCGATGGCGGGTTGATCGGCGGCTAGGCATCGGTTGCGGACCGTCCGGGCATCAAGCCCGCCCGGACGGTCCGCCTTTCGATGGCTTACTTCGCCTTCAGCAGGGCCTCGACTTCCAGCAGAACCATTTCGTTGTCGTCAGCCTTGTTCGGATCACGGCTGCTCGAGAACGGAAGGTTGTTGTCGTTGCCGACCACGATGTGGCGGTCATCGACGACATCGACATTCTCGATCGTGAAGAACGGGAACGTCAGCACGCCGTCGTTCAGGGGCTTGCGGGCCTTCTTGTTCGGGTCCTGGATCTGCATCAGGTCGATATAGGCAATCTTGCGAACCGGCTTGCCGGCCAGCGCGTCACCCATCTCGATCTTGTAGACCCGCTTGAACTTCGCGAGGTCCGGAAAGCAATCGGCGCCGCGCGTGCCTTGCGGGCAGGCCTTGTCCGGTGTGCCTTCGCCGTTGTCACGCTCGATCACCAGCGCCGTCGTGGCGTCGATCATGTTGAAGTCGCCGATCGCATGGCCGTTCGCCTCGAACGGGTAGGCCCAGTAGCGCCCGGTCCACTTCTCGGCCGCGACGTCGAATTCCAGGATGCGCGCGGATTCCTTGCCGTCCACCCGTTCCCAGTCCTTCTTCTCCGCGTCCCACAGCGGGCCTTCGAGCAGGCCGTACAGGAAGCGTCCGTCCTTGGATGCGGCAAAGCCCTCGAAGCCCTTGGAGCGCCGGAGGTTCACGTTCGTATAGCTCGCGCCAGGCACGGCCGGGGACTGCACTTGCCAGTGTTCCGGGCTGCGGACGTGTAAAACAGCGTGCAAATCTTTCCAGATTCCGGGGGTAAACAGCGTCCAATAGTTTCCACCCTGGTCCGTGCGATCATCCGGCATTTGCGCTGGAGAATCTGGGGTGTTGTTCATGGATATGATTGCCGAGATCCGGCGCCGTCGT
>CAMCDA010000142.1 GCA_945873195.1 Asaia bogorensis | reverse complement strand
ACGACGATCAAGCATATGGCTCACAACTTGCTCCGAACCGCCGGCGGCAAGGACTCATTGCGCCTGCGGCGGAAAGTCGCCGCATGGGATGATGACTTTCTCGCGGGCATCATCGCTCGGTGAAAAAGGCTTCACCCGATTCCCCTGGGAAGCCATCCCACGGACCTCGCGCCCGTCGACCTCGCGCCCGTCGGGTCTTGCGAGGTTTCGCCCTCCGCGCCACCCTGGATATCGGTAACAGGGGAGAACGCCCATGAGCGGCAACATGACCAAGGTGGCGGTGCTGGACGACTGGCAGGGGGTCGCGCAAGGCAGCGCGGACTGGTCCCGCCTGCAGGCGCGGGCCGATGTGACCTTCTTCGCCGAGGCGTTCGCGGATGAGAACGACGCGGCCGCGAAGCTCGCCGATTTCGAGATCGTGCTCTCCATGCGCGAGCGGACGCCCCTGCCCGCCTCCCTGATCAACCGGCTGCCCAAGCTGCGGATGATGGGCATGACGGGCGCGCGGAATGCGTCGCTGGACACGCCCGCCTGCTTGGCGCGAGGCGTGGTCGTGTGCAACACCCAGGGCGGCGGTTATTCGGATTCGGCGACGGCCGAACTGTCCCTGGGCCTGCTGATCGCGGCGGCGCGGGGCATTCCGCGCGGCGATTCCAACATGAAGTCGGGCACGTTCCAGATGGGGCTGCCAATCGGCATGGGGCTGGCCGGCAAGACCATGGGCGTGGTCGGGCTGGGGCGCCTCGGCGGCTATATGGCGACCTATTGCAAGGCGCTGCGGATGAACGTCATCGCCTGGAGCCAAAACCTGACCGCCGAACGTTGCGCGGAAATGGGCGTCAAGCTGGTCTCCAAGGACGAATTGATGGCGACGTCCGACGCCATCTCGGTCCATCTCGTGCTGTCGGACCGCTCACGCGGCCTGATCGGCGCGTCCGACATCGCGCGGATGAAGCAGGGGGCGATCCTGATCAACACCTCCCGCGGGCCGATCGTGAATGAGGCCGCAATGCTGTCCGCCCTGCAGGCCGGGAAGATCACCGCGGCGCTGGATGTCTATGACAGGGAGCCCCTGCCCGCCGGTCATCCGCTGCGGAACGCCCCCAACACCGTGCTGATGCCGCACATGGGCTATGGCACGAAGGAAACGTGGGAGACGTTCTATCCCCAGATGATCGAGAACGCGTTGGGCTTCATGGATGGCAAGCCGGTGCGCGTGACCAACCCCGAGGTGCTGAAGGCCTGATCAGGGGCTAGTCGATCCGGCTGGGGCGCGGTGTATTCTGCGCGCCTCAGCCGGAGAATCCCCCATGACCTGGTCCATTGTCGCGCATGATCCGAACGCCGACGCGTTTGCCGTCGCGGTCGCCACCAAGGCGTTCGCCGTTGGCGCCTCCTGCCCCTTTGTGCGCGCCGGGGTGGGCGCCGTATCCACCCAATCGATGACCAACCGCTATCTGGGGCCGGCCGTGCTGGACGCGATGGCGCGCGGCCTGCCGCCCTCGGCCGCGATCGAGAGCGCGCTGGCCGGCGATACCGGGCGTGGCATCCGCCAGGTCCATGCCGTCGATCGCCACGGCCGCACCGCCGCCTGGACCGGCGAGAACTGCGTGATGTGGTGCGGCAGCGTCTCGGCCGGCGGCATCAGCGTCGCCGGAAACATGCTGGCGGGGGAGCCAACGATCACGGAAACCCTGGCAAGCTTGAAGGCGAATCAGGCCCTGCCGATGCCCGACCGGCTGATGCTGGCGATGGAGGCGGGGGAGGCCGCCGGCGGTGACCGGCGCGGTAGGCAATCAGCGGCAATGGTCATGGTGACGACCGAGGACTTCCCCGACCTCAACCTGCGCGTCGATGACCACGCCGAACCGCTGGTGGAACTGCGCAGGCTGCTGGGTATCTGGAAAATCGAGGGCGTGCCGCGGATCGGCATGGCGCCGTCCAAGGGGAACCCGTCGGGGTTCACGGACCTCGAGGCGATCGAGGCCGGGTGGCAGGCGCGCGGGGTGGACCTGCGCTTCCGGCGATAAGGTGCGGGGGGCGGCTATCCACCGCCCCCGTTCCGTCAGCCGTTCTTCGCCTTGTTGTCCAGCGCCTCGGCCAGGCGCTGCGGGTCGACCTTCACTTCCACGCCGGCACGCTCGGTCTGCAGCAGCATGATCGAGCGGGAGTCGCGGTTGCCCCAGCCACGGTTCAGGCCCTCGGACAGATCCGCCAGCGCCAGGTTGGCCAGACGCATCGGCACGTTCAGTTCACGGCCCAACTGGGTCGCGAGCGAGACGTCCTTATGCGCCAGGCGCAGCGCGAAGGCCGGCGGCTCATACTTGTTGGGCAGGAACTGATCAGCCATTGAGTCGAACGCGCCACGCCGGCCCAGCGCGCCCTGGCGGACGGCTTCCCAGATGGCCAAGGGCTCGATGCCGGCCTTGACGCCCATGCTGAACACCTCGGCCGCCGCGGCGGTCGCGATATAGCCGTAGCAATTATGCACCAGCTTCGCGACGGAACCGGCGCCGATCGGGCCGATATACTTCGCCTGGTCGCCGATGGTGGCGAGGACCGGGAACCACTTCTCGAACACATCGGCGTCGCCGCCGCACCAGATCGCAAGCTTGCCGGTCGCCGCGCCGCGCGGGCCGCCGCTGACCGGGGCGTCGAACAGGTAGGCGCCCTTCTTTTCGTAATCCGCATGGGCCTTGCGGACGGTCGAGGGCGAATTGGTGGTCAGGTCGAAATAGGCCGCGCCCTTGCGGATGCCGGCCAGCAGGCCCTTGTCGCCATAGGAAACGGCGTCGAACTCAACCGGGCCCGGCAGGGAGGAGAAGATCACGTCGCATTCGGCGGCCAAAGCGGCCGGGCTGTCGGACCAGACGGCGCCGTTCTTGATGTGGGACGCGGCGGATTCCTTGCGGACATCGTGCACGACAACCATATGGCCATCCTTCTGGATGCCGGTCTGCAGGTTGGCGGCCATGCTGGCACCCATGGTACCGAGGCCGATAAAGCCAGCTTTCATATAATCACCTGTGGGGTCCGGAAAACGAAACACGCCCCCTCCGTCAACGGGAGGGGGCGCAACGTGGTCTTGTTACGGATTGGCCTCGAAAACCTCACGCGCGATGTTCGCGGCCGACATGGATGCGGGCCAGCCGGCATAGAACGCGACATGGGTAATCATTTCGGAGATCTCGGCCTTGGTCAGGCCGTTGTCCAGCGCGCGCTGAAGATGACCCTTGAGCTGCTCCGGCCGGTAGGTCGCGACCAGGACGGCGCACACGATCAGGCTGCGGTCGCGCTTGGAGAGATCCGGACGCTCCCACACGTCACCGAACAGGACCTTCTCGGTCAGGTCGATCATCTTGGGAACGACCGCGCGCACGCGATCACGGGACTCGGACGACGGGGCCTTTGCCATGGTTTCCTCCTGATGGATGGCGATGCCCTATTGCACACCACTCCGCATCGGGAGTCCAATCGTCACGCAGGAGGAGCGGAACATGGCCGATGAACGCAAGGTGGCACTGGTCACGGGCAGTGCCTTGAATATCGGCCGAGCGATCGCGCTCGCGCTGGCCGAGGATGGTTTCCGGATCATGACGACCGCGCGCGCGTCGGAAACCGAGGCACGGGAAACCGCCCGTCTGGTCCGGGACGCCGGGGGCGATGCGGACACGCACATGGCCGATATCTCCGATCACCCGCAGGCGGTCGGCCTGGTCGAGGCGACCACGCGCCGGTTCGGCCGGTTGGATGTGTTGGTGAACAATGCCTCGATCCGCCGGCAGACACCGTTCCTGGAGATGACTCCGGCGGAATGGCGGGAAATCATGGGCGCGACGCTGGATGGGGCGTTCTACTGCGCGCACGCCGCCGCGCCACATATCATCGCCGCCGGGGGTGGGACGATCATCAACCTGGGCGGGATTTCATCCCATGTCGGCGCGGTCGGGCGTGTGCATGCGATCGCCGCCAAGGCGGGCATGGTCGGCCTGACCCGGGCACTGGCGAAGGAACTGGCGCACCACAACATCACGGTGAACACCGTGGTTCCGGGCTCCATCGAGACGATTCGCGGCTTCGCGGCCGGTGGCAACCAGGGGCGCGCCGCATTGCCTGACTCGCCGTTGGGGCGACGGGGGCAGCCGGACGAAATCGCCGGAATGGTTGCGTATCTGTGTTCGGACAAGGCCCGCTATATCACCGGGCAATCCATGCATGTGAATGGCGGGGCCTATATGACATAGCGCCCCGCCACCACCGGGTCGTCACTCCATCGTGATCTTCGATTCCCGGATCAAGGCGCCGTAGCGGTCCCAATCCTTCTTCATGTCGCGGGCCAACCCCTCGGGGGAGCTTTGCGTCGGACGGATCGCGAACTTCTGCATATGCGCCTGCATCTCGGGCGTTGCTGAGATCTTGTTCAACTCATCCGACATCCGCTTGAGGATTTCGGGCGGCGTGCCGGCCGGGGCAAACATCCCGAACCAGCCGACGAAATCCAGGGACGGATAGACCTCGCTCAACATCGGCACATTCGGGAAATCCGGATGCCGCACGCGGTCGATCACCGCCAGCAGCTTCAGCTTGCCCGCGGTGACGTGCGGCAGCGCGTTGGGGTCGAGATAGGTCTGCACCACACCGGCCAGCAGATCGGGCAACGCCTCACCGGCGCCGCGATAGGGGACGTAGGCCAGGTCCGATCCGGACTCCTTGTTGAACATGATGGTGATCAACTGGGTCAGCGTGCCGACGCCGACACCGCCAAGGTTCAGCGTGCCTAGCTTGCTCTTTGACAGCGCCGCCAGTTCCTGGACCGTGTTCACCCCGATCGAGGGATGCGCCGTCAGGATCACAGTGTAGTCGCAGAACTTGGAAACCGGGGCCAGATCCTTGAACGGATCAAACCCCACCCGGCGCGCCTGCGGCACGATGGTAGGCGTCGCGACAGGCGTTGTGACGAAGGTATAGCCGTCCGGCGCTGATTTCGCCACCGCCTCCATCCCGATCGCGCCTGACGCGCCGCCCTTGTTCTCGATCACCACCTGCTGGCCCAGCGCGGCGGACAGATGGGGCAGATAGGGGCGGGTGGCGTTGTCGGTGGACCCACCCGGTTGGTAGTTGACGATGATACGAATGGGCTTGTTCGGCCAGTTCGACGCCTGCGCGAGCGCGGGTTCGGCCGAACCCAAAGCGGCGGCGCCCGCCAGGATCATCGCGGTGAATATTGTTTTCATTGGTACCTTCCTAGATCCGTTTCGGATCATTCCATCGTCAGTTTGTATTTCTTGATCAGGCCGCCAAGCCGCTCATATTCCGTCTTCATCAGCGCGGCGAACTCCTCCGGCGTGTTGAGCGTCGCTCGGCTGGCAAACTTCACAAGCTGCGCCTGCAATTCCGGTGTCGCCGCAACCGTTGCCATGGCCGCGTTCATCTTCTTCACGATCGCGGGCGGCGTGCCGGCGGGCGCGAACATACCGAACCAGGAAGACGTGTTGGCGCCAGGATAGATTTCGCCGACCGACGGGACATCAGGGAAATCAGGATGCCGCTGCGCGTTGAACACGCCGAGCAGCTTCAGCTTGTTCGCATAGACATGCGGCATGCCGCTTGGGTCCACGAACACCTGCACCGTGCCACCGAGAATGTCGGGTAGGGCCTCTCCTGCCCCACGATACGGGATGTACATAATCTCCACGCCCATCGCTTCGTTCAGGATCAGCGCGGTCAACTGGGTGGATGTCCCAAGCCCGACACCGCCGAAGCTGAGCTTGCCCGGGTTCTTCTTGGCGTAGGCCTCAAGTTCTTTCAGCGAGTTCACGCCAAGGGACGGATGCACGGTCAGCGGCGAGATCGAGTCGGCATGCTTGATGACCGGCACGAAATCCCTGAACGGGTCATAGGGAGTCTTGCGGACCTGCGGCAGGATCGTCACCGCCGCGTTGGGTGTCACCAGGAACGTATAGCCATCCGGCGCCGACTTCTGGACAGTTTCCGCGCCGATCGCGCCGGCCGCGCCGCCCTTGTTCTCGATCACCACCTGCTGGCCCAGCGCGATCGCGAGCGGGCCGCTGTAGGGGCGGATGGAGTTGTCGCTGGAACCACCGGGCGCATAGTTGACGACGATCCGGACCGGTCGATTGGGCCAGTTCGTCGCATCCTGCGCGATGGCGGGGCCGACCCATGTCAACATGGCCCCAAGCGCCGCAATCGCGATGCCGCTGATCGTCCGTGGCATGAAAGCCTCCCTGGCTATTTTAGTTTCCAGGAGAAAGGCTACGGCGGATTGCCGCGGAAGGGAATGCCTGTGTTGGCGGCGGTGTGACGCGCCGCGCTACGCTCCGGTCAGCGCCAGGACCGAGGCGCCATAGCGTTCCAGCTTCGACGCGCCGACGCCCTTGATCTGACTGAGGTCGTCCAGGCTGCCGGGCCGGACCGCGGCGATTTCCCGCAGGACCGTGTCATGGAAAATGACATAGGGCGGCACGCCCTGCGCCTTTGCCTCGGTTGCCCGCCAGGCACGCAAGGTCTCGAACAGGCCGCCCGACGCCGCGTCATCGAACGCCGGGGATGCCGACGACGCGCGGCGTTCGGATCGGTCCGACTTCCGAGCGCGCGCGGTGGCGTCCTGGCGCATGATGACCCGCGTTTCCCCGCGCAGGATGGGGCGGGCTTCCTCCTGATTGAGGAACAATCCACCATGGCCGGCGGTATCGACGTCCAACGCACGATTGGCGATCAACTGCCGGATCAGCCCGCGCCAATAGGTCGCCGAACGATCCGCCCCGACCCCGAAGGTCGGCAGACGGTCGTGGCCGTGCCGCAGAATGGCCTCGGTCGATTCGCCGCGCAGCACGGCGATGATGTGGATGCCGCCGAAGATCTGACCGGTGCGATAGACGGCTGACAGTACCTTCTGCGCGTCAACCGTGGCATCGGAGGTAACCGGCGGGACCTCGCAATTGTCGCAATGGCCGCAATCCTGCGCCAATACCTCGCCAAAGCAGGACAGCAGCGTGCGCGTGCGGCAGGACACGGCTTCGGTCAGCGCGACCATTTCTTCCAGCTTGGTCCGCATGACGCGAATCTGCGCCTCGGGCGCCGAGGACTGGGCCAGCCAATGCCGAGCCTGGGCGATGTCCTGCCCTCCGAACAGCATCAGGGTTTCGGAGACCTCTCCATCGCGGCCGGCACGGCCGATCTGCTGGTAATAGGCCTCGGGGCTGTCGGGCATGTCCAGATGCACGACATAGCGGACATCGGGCCGATCCACGCCCATGCCGAAGGCGATTGTCGCGACGACGACGACAGGCTCACCGGAGCGGAAGCGACCCAGCGCGTCCCGCTTGTGCTGCGGATCGAGGCCGGCATGGAACGCCACCGCCGGATACCCCTTATCCCGCAACCGTTCCGCCATTCGTTCCGTCTTCGCTCGGCTGCCGCAATAGACGATGCCGCAATCGCCCTTGTGCCGGCCGATGAAGTCCAGAAGCTGGGCGGTTTCACTCAGCTTCGCCGCCGCCGCCAGATGAAGGTTCGGGCGGTGGAAGCTGGAGAGAAACACCCGCGCGTGGTCGAGTCGCAGGGCGGAGAGAATATCCTGCCGCGTGCGCGTGTCCGCGGTCGCGGTCAGGGCGATGCGCGGCACATCCGGGAACAGGTCCGGCAGGCGGGCGAGTTCGCGGAACTCCGGCCGGAATTCATGACCCCATTGAGAGACGCAATGCGCCTCATCAATGGCGACGACCGAGATCGGCACGCGGGAGAGCCGGTCGATGGTGCCATTGCCCAGCAGGCGTTCGGGCGAGACGTATAATAGATCGAGTCGTCCCTCGATCAAGTCGCGGGCCACGGAACGGGCCTCGGCCGGGTCGAGTTCGGAATGGAGCGCGCCGGCGTTGACGCCCACCTGTCGCAGGGCGGCGACCTGATCGTCCATCAATGCGATCAGCGGCGACACGATCACGCCGGTGCCGGGGCGGCAGAGGGCGGGGATCTGGTAGCAGATGCTCTTGCCGCCGCCCGTCGGCATCAGGACAAGCGCATCCTCTCCGGAGACGACATGCCGGACGGCGGCTTCCTGCTCTCCGCGAAAGCCCGGGAACCCGAACACGCGGTGCAGAACCTCGACGGGGTCCGCCCCAATGTGATCGTGGCCCACGGGATTCGGCTTATTTCACGGGGATGAAGATCTCCACCCGGCGGCTTTCCAGCGCGCTGATGGCGAACTTGACCGAGCCCCGGCCGGATTGGCGGATCTGGCCCTGCGTCACGCCATTCTCGAGCAGGTGGTCAACGACGCGCTGCGCCCGGAGTTCGGACAGCAGCGTGTTGGATTTGCGGCTACCGGTGGGGTCGGCGGAACCGGTCACCTGCACCGCGGCGCGGGGATTTTCCAGGGCCAGGTGGGCGGCCTGGGTGATGACGGCCTCGGCGGCGTCATCGATCGCGACAGACCATTCCTGGAAGAAGATCACGAACTTCCGCCCTGGCGGGTCAGCCGCGTGGGCTCCCGGCATGGGAGCACCTGAGATGGTGGCACAGACAAGCAGCAACAACATCGCAAGGCGGCGCATACCCGATTCCCTTCGTTGGATCGGCCGGACCATACAGCGCGACGCACGCGGGCGCCATCCGGGCGGCGCAAGCGTGGATTGCTGAATTGTGACACGCCGGGTGAGTGGTCGTGACGTCGGACTTGACCCAGCCGAGTTCGGCGCCGATATAACGCGCCGAGCCGTCGGGGTCCGGTGGCAGAGTGGTGATGCATCGGACTGCAAATCCGCGTATGCCGGTTCGATTCCGGCCCGGACCTCCATACGGTTCATAAGCGTAGCCTTTCCAGTGGCTTAGTTGACTAAGTGGCAACCCCTGCCAGGGGGTTGCCACTCAACTTCCGTTTTCGTTCCCACCAATGCGGCGGATCGCGGCGGTTGCAAGCCGCGCTTGATCTGCCGATCGGGTGTAGCGTTCAACTTCCTTGGTGGTCTTCCATCCTCCGATAGACATGATCTCGTGTGTCGTGCATCCGGCCTCGGCCAGCCGCCGCGCGCCGGCCTTCCGTAAGCCATGAGCCGAACAACCGGCGGGCAACCCGGCCATGCGGGCACGTTCCACAAACCAGTTCCCGAACCCCGCGCTTGTGAACGGCGCCCCGGCCTGTGTCATCAGGAACGTGAGTTGCCCCAAAGGCAACGCCGCAATTTCCTCACGCAGCACGGGATGGAGCGGGATGGCCAGGCGGGCGCCCGTCTTTTGCTGCCGCACCGCGATAACGTCGCCTTGAACATGCTGACGGCCCATACGGACAACGTCGCCTTTTCGCTGGCATGTAAACAGCAGCAGCGACAGCGCCAGCCGCTCGCGTGATCCGGCCGGCCAGTGTGCTTCGTATTTTGCTATCTCGGCCTCGGTCCAAGCGTGCCAGCCATCGCCGCCAGTCTTCACGCGGCGAACCCCGGTCGTCGGGTCCTGTATCTGCCATCCGGCTTCGATCGCCTCGCGGACCATGAGGCGCAACATCTTCAACATGGCGTTCGCCGCCGATGGCGTGGCCGCCTTCGCCGCGATCAGCCGGCGCACATGCTCGGGCTTCAGCATCGCCACGGGCTTGTCACCATGCTCGGCCCGGAACACCTCGATGATGTTGCGGTAGGTCGCCTGTGTGGCGGGCGCCAGCGCCTTCCACGCCGCCGACTGGTAGTAGAGGACGGCCATAGCCGACACAGTGCCCGCGCCCGTGCGGGACGCGCCGATGGGCAGCGCGGAGCCGGACAAGGCCAACTGATACGCCGCCAGAAACTCGGCCGAACCCGGCGCACCTGGCAGCGCCATCCGCGCGAACCCTGGCCGGCGGAAATAGTGGCGCACGTGCCCATGCCGATCTTTGAACCGATGAATGAACGGCAGGTTCATGTTGGTCATACGGCGCCCCACGGGTTTGCCGGCGTTTCTTCACCATCGTCCGGCAGTGCCGAGAAAGCCACGTCCAAGGCGAGCCTGTCCCACACTATCCGGCCATCCATGCGCTTGGGCTTGGGGAACACGCCCGCCGCCACCTGCTTGTCAAAATGGTTCGGACTGATCCCCAGATATTGCGCTGCCACCACGCGACACAGGCCGCGCGGCGGTAGGCTTGCAGGAAGGGCATCATGTCGCGCCATGTCTATACAGTCACCCCCAAATCCCCACGCGGTCCCCAGCCCTCAATCTCGCGGATTTCGTCGCGTGTAAGCACGCCCGTATCTACGGCAATTTTCCACGCGGCCCACCGGGTCGGAAAGTCGCCGCGCATCAGGCCGGACAAGTCGATTTCAAGCGCCGCATCGTCGAGGAAGACCGAGCGCGCAAATTCTGCCTCGATCTTTCGGCACCAGGGCGTCAGGCTGAATTGAGCGAACCAAAGAGCAGCCTGTTGGCTGTTGGTGAACGTGTTGTGCGTGTAGTCCTGGACGATCGGCGGCGGCACCTGGAACAACCGGCACAGTTCCTCGACAGAGAACCGGCGCGACGCCAATACCTCCGCATCCTCGGGTGAAACGCTGATCGAGGTCCATTTCACGTGGTTATCGAGGATCATCACAGCCGCCGCGCGTTCCGGCCCCTCATAGTCGCGCATCCGCGCCCGCAATGCAGTGAATTGATCCTCGGTCAAACGCTGGTCGATCTGAAGCGCCCCGCTCGGTCTGGCCTGATTTTCCCAGGCGTGAGCGGCGAAGGACTGCAAGGCGATCGCGTTGCCCAGCACGTCCGGCGCACGGCTGATACGGGACCGGCCCACAAGCCCGTCGTCGGAACGGTCCTTGAGGTAGAACACCTGGTCCCCAAACAGCCGGCGGCGTTCTTCTCCCGGCAGCGAAACGTTGAAGCATTGCCGGCCGTCAGAAAGAACCGCAGGTTGCACATGCTTCCAGGGGATCGGCCGCAAGCCCGTAATCCGGCCCTGTCCATCGGCCTTGATCTCGGCCAGCGCGTTCCCGTGCAAGAGCACCTGGCCCATGGTCCATTCAACCCAGTCCGGCCACGTCAGCAGCCCCCAGGGCGCCCGGATCAGGCGGTTGACGGGGTGCCCGGTCAGTTCCTCCCGGCCGCCGCCGACAGGCCGATACACCAGCGCGGGGAGGCTTCCCAACGCGGTGCCGATGGCGGACACACAGGCCGAAACCGTCGCCAGATTTTCCGCCGTGATCTCGTTGACGGTCGCGCCGGTAGCAGTCCGCAGCCCGATCCATTCCGGCACCGGCCCGCCATAGGTGAACCGTTGGGCAGCGCGATTTTCCCGGCGGAACAGGCGATCGAGGATCTTCATCAAATCACCCCCGCCAGCATCCGGCGCACCCGTAGCGCGCGGACCATTTCCTCTGTCCCGTGCATCCGCGCCCGCGCTGATACCGAAGTCGCGTCATAGGCCGGGTGCGCCTGGACAACGGAAACCTCCAACAGGTCCACCGCGCGCAATTCCCGGCGCCCTGCCGACGGCCAAGCCTCATCCGTCGCGCGGAAGGAAAAGGACATGCCCCCGAGGTCGCCACGTTCGGCCAGGGCCAGGATATCGGCGCCAAGGGTGGTGTTGGGCACCTCGATGGAGAACGCCAGCCCTCGCCCATCCTCGGACAGGGAGAGGGTCCCCGCACGGGTGCGGCCAAGAAGCCGGCCCGTGTCATGGTCCACCAGGGCCAGCACGTCCTTGCCGGACAGCAAGGAAGCCCGGAAGGCGCCCGGAATGATGGTCTCGGTGAACCCGCCGATACGAGCCTCGGAATTGAACACGGCGGCGTAACCTTCCAGCCGCCGGCCAGCGGCGCGCATTTCGCGCGCCGCCCGCCGTTCCGTTCCGTCTGGGAAACGGGCGGCGGTCATTACAGGATGCCGATCAGCCGGCCGAAATGGCTCGGCCGGAACACGGCAACATCCGCCCGCATGATGGCGCGGACGAGGGTCTGATTTTTCGCGAAAGCCGTGTCCGCAACGCGGGTGGCCTCGATGGTGATGTCTTGCCGGATCGCAACGGCCATCTGCGAGAAATCGCCGACGAACATGGTGGAAGCCGCGCCGGACGAACCTTGCGTTTCCGTGATGGAAACCTGATTGGACACCAGCCGGCGCAGCGCGGACCACTCGGCCGGCGGCGTCAGCTTGCCCAGGTCGGACGCAATCCCCGTCACCAGCTTCGCCAGCTTCGTGCGGGTGCGCGGCGCCATGACGGCAGTCGTTGCGGTGCCGTTGGCTTCCTCGATTTCCTGAAGCAGGTCGAGAACATCATCATAGTCCGGCATCGCCAACCCGTTATCGCCCATGCTTACCTGGTTGACGCCATCGGTCCCGCGAAGGCCGAGGGGCTGGCCGGCGCCCGTGCCATACAGCGCGGCATAGTCCAGCTTCAACGCCAGCGCGGCCGCAAGTTGCTGATCCAGCACCGAGGCGAACATCGGCGCATCGTCCAGCAGTTCATTGTTCACGCGGACCAGCGCGGCCAGGGAATGGGCGCGAAGGTTGATGGCGCCGAAAGAGCCGTCGCTCTCGGTGATCGTCGCGCCCTCGCCACGGAACGCGGCGGTCGGGTCGGTCAGGACGCGGACGACGGTGAGGTTCTGGTTTGCCATCGGGATCGTGGTAGCGCCGGCCCGGACGATCACGCTCGCATTGCGGGCCAAGTCAAGCACGTTGCTCGCGATCGGGTCCGGGATCAAATATCCGCCGGCCGTTCCGATGGTGGTTCCCATCGCGCGGCGTTCGGCCTCGGCCCCGTCCCATTTTCCGGTCAAAACACCGCGAATGGTGCGGCCCACGGAAAGGCCGGCGGTCGGGGTGCCCTGGGTGCGGGCCACGAAATCGGACATGCGCTGTTCCGGCTTCAGGCCGAACACAGACACGCCATCGTCATTGCCGCG